>NZ_JBHTSV010000077.1:0-1117 GCF_042794925.1 Brachybacterium sp. NPDC056505 | reverse complement strand
TGTTGCGGGTCATGACGTTGTGGTCACCGGGACGGGGATAGAAGGAACGGGCCCCTGACCGGCACGATGGGTGGTGTCTAAGCAACCGTCGTCCGGGAGGAGACCCGTTCCATGCCCCACCGTAATGCCCCGCTGACCGTGCTCGGAAGACAGCGTGCTGTCGCGCAGGTCCTCGAGAGAGGACGCCCGATCGCGCATGTCGCGGCGGAGTTCCATATCGCCCGCTCGACTCTGTCGAAGTGGGTCGCGCGGTATCGAGCCGATGGCGAGACCGCTCTGGAGGACCGCTCGAGTGCTCCCGCGCATCGCCCCACGCGACTGCCCGTGCAGGTCGTGGAGCTAATCGAGGACTGGAGGCGGAACAAGAAGTGGTCCGCCCGCCGGATCGCACGGGAACTGGCCGACGGCCATGGGTTCCGATGCTGCGTGCGGACGGTGACGCGCTGGCTGGACCGTCTGGGTCTGAATCGGATCCGTGACATCACCCCGGATGGCGAGAATCTGCGTTCACCAGGGAAGATCATCGCCCGCTATGCCGGGCACATGGTCCACATGGACGTGAAGAAGTCCGGGAAGATCCCGGACGGCGGTGGCTGGAAAGCCCATGGCCGCGGCAGCGAGCAGGCCCTGGCCGGCAAGCGCGCACACAAGCAGAAAGTCGGCTACGCCTACCTCCACTCCATGATCGATGGGTTCTCCCGCCTGGCCTACACCGAGGTCCTGCCCGACGAGAGAGCGGCCACGACCATTGGCTTCTTCCACCGCGCCCGGACGTTCTTCGCCGTCCACGGCATCAGCAAGATCACGCGTCTGGTCACGGACAACGGCAGCAACTACCGCTCCGCCGCGTTCGCCCAGGCCACCCGAGCGTTCGTCTCCCGCCACCAGCGGACCCGGCCCTACACGCCACGGCATAACGGGAAGGTCGAGCGCTACCAGCGGATCCTCACCGACGAGTGCCTCTACGCCCGCGACTACACCTGCGAGACTCAGCGTGTCGAGGCGCTCGGGGTCTGGGTCCATCACTACAACTACCATCGGCCCCACACCGCCTGCGGCGACCAGCCCCCGGCCTCACGCCTGCCCACCGGCATCGACAACGTCATGACCAACTACA
>NZ_JBHTSV010000076.1:0-1269 GCF_042794925.1 Brachybacterium sp. NPDC056505 | reverse complement strand
GGGACTGCCGCAAGGATGGGTGACATCTGATCTGGCTTGCCCGTAGGGCGGCCTGGAAGGATGTGTACCATGCCCGCTCCCTACCCCCAGGAGTTCCGCGAAGACGTCGTGCGAGTGGCCCGGTCCCGTGAGGACGGCATCACGATCGCGCAGATCGCGAAGGACTTCGGCGTCCACGAGATGACGCTCCACAAATGGATCCGCCAAGCCGATATCGACGACGGCAACCGCCCCGGCAGGACCCGGGAGGAATCGACCGAGTTGCGTGAGGCGCGCAAGCAGATCCGGCTGCTTCAGCAGGAGAACGAGGTCCTCCGCCGCGCCGCTGCCTACCTGTCCCAGGCGAACCTGCCGGGAAAAGGTACTACCCGCTCGTGAGCGAGCTCGCCGTCGACGGCATCCCCGTCACGGTGTCCCTGCGGGTCCTGAAGCTCTCCCGCCAGCCCTACTACCGCTGGCGGAAACAGCAGGTCACCAATGCCGAACTGATCGAGGCTTACCGGGCCAACGCCCTGCTGGACGCCCACGTCGACGACCCCGAGTACGGCTACCGGCTCCTGGTCGACGAAGCCGCCGACACCGGCGAGAAGATGTGTGAGCGGACCGCGTGGAAGATCTGCCGGGACAACCAGTGGTGGTCAGTGTTCGGGAAGAAGCGCGGTAAGAACGGGAAGCGCCCCGGGCCACCGGTCCACGACGACCTCGTCAAGCGCGACTTCACTGCTGATGACGTCAACGAACTGTGGCTGACCGACATCACGGAACACCCCACCGACGAGGGCAAGCTCTACCTCTGCGCCATCAAGGACGTGTTCTCCGGCCGGATCGTCGGCTACTCCATGGACTCCCGGATGAAGGCGCGTCTGGCAGTGAATGCCCTGGAGAGCGCGATATCCAGGCGTCGAGATGCCGCTGGCTGCATCGTCCACTCGGACCGCGGATCCCAGTTCCGATCACGGAAGTTTGTGCACGCCCTGACCCGTCACCACCTCATCGGATCGATGGGCCAAGTCGGTGCCGCCGGGGACAACGCCGCGATGGAGTCCTTCTTCTCGCTGCTCCAGAAGAACGTCCTGGACCGCAAGCGCTGGCGGACCCGAGACGAGCTCCGGATCGCGATCATCACCTGGATCGAGCGGACCTATCACCGCCGCCGCCGACAGGCCCGCCTGGGCCGATTGACCCCCATCGAATACGAGACCATCATGAAACCGGCCGTGAGCCTCGCGGCCTGACACCACAACTGTCACCTGATCATGCGGCAGTCCC
>NZ_JBHTSV010000075.1:0-1292 GCF_042794925.1 Brachybacterium sp. NPDC056505 | reverse complement strand
TGAAGCGCCCTGGGTTTCGTTCCGTGGTTAGGCGGGCGCGGTCGTCGTGGGGTGAGTGTAGGACGCTTCGACCGCTGCGGGGGTGCGGTAGTCGAGAGTTTCATGCAGTCGGGACGTGTTCCACCAGTGGACCCATCCCATCGTGGCGAGCTCGACCTCGCTGACGGACTCCCAGATCCGCTTCGAGTAGATCAGCTCCGCCTTGTAGAGACCGTTCACTGTCTCGGCCAGCGCGTTATCGTAGCTATCTCCGACGGTTCCGACCGAAGCTTTCACGCCTGCCGTAATGAGTGCGTCTGAATAAGCCAGGGAGACGTACTGACTGCCCCTGTCGGAATGGTGGATCAATCCGTTCTGATTCTTGCTCACCCCGGTGGAGAGGAGTGCGTGGTCCAATGCGAGCAATGGCAGGGGCTCGGTGTGGAGGGTGGGTGCGACTGCCCAGCCGACGATTCTGCGGCTGTAGACATCGGTGATGAATGCGACGTAGCAGAACCCGGAGAGTATCCGGACGTAGGTAATATCGGCGACCCATAGCTGCTGCGGCCGGGCCGCGACGAACTTCCGCTCGACAAGGTCGGGACGCTGGTCATCTCGGACAGCGGGGCGGGTGGTGACGGGCTTACGACCTCGGCGAACGCCCTGGAGGCCAGCGATCTTCATCAGTCGTGCCACCTGGTCTCGGCCCACGTCCCATCCTGCATGCCGCATGGCGTGCCACATCTTCCGGACCCCGTAGACGCTGTAATTCTCCTGATGAATCCGCTTCACCTCCTCCACGAGCATCTCGTCCCGCATGCTTCGAGCGGAGGCCGGCCTATTCTTCGAGGCGCGGTATCCGCGGGAGGTGATGAACCCACATTCTATCGCTCCGAGGATGCGACAGATGGCCTCGACCCCGAACTGCTCGCGGTGATTATCTATGAACGCGATCATTTCGTTGTGGGGCGGTCGAGTTCCGCTGCGAAAAACGCCGAGGCGGCCTTCAAGATCTCGTTGGCTCGCTGTGCCTCCGCCAGCTCTCGCCTGAGACGACGGTTCTCCGCCTCGAGCGATCCTTCCGGTCCCGCCGGCTCAGTGGGGCCGTAGCGGTTGCACCAGATTCGCAGTGTCTCCGTACCGACACCGAGCTGCGGGGCGACCGCACGGATCGATGCTGCGCGGGGACCACCCTCGCGGGCCTGACGGTCGTGGACCATGCGCACGGCACGGTCACGGAGCTCTGGGCTGAACTTCTTGGGCATACTCCGATTCTCCTTCGTGAGACTCGGAACGGAACCCAGGGCGCTTCA
>NZ_JBHTSV010000074.1:0-1318 GCF_042794925.1 Brachybacterium sp. NPDC056505 | reverse complement strand
TGAATCGCCCCGGGTTTGTTAGAGGCTCGCAAGTGCCGCTTCGGCGGGTGCCGGTGCGGTCTGGTTGTGATGGTAGGTGTCCTCGAGCTCGACGGGCGGGATCATGCCGATCTCGCCGTGGAGTCGACGGTGGTTGAACCAGTCGATGTACTCCGCCGTCGCGATCTCGAGGTCGTCGATGCTCTTCCACGGTCCACGGTTGCGGACCAGTTCGGCCTTGAACAGGGAGTTGAAGGCCTCAGCCAGGGCATTGTCGTAGGAATCGCCGGTGGATCCGACCGAGGCGACTGCGCCGGCGTCGGCGAGGCGCTGGGTGTAACGGATGGCGACGTATTGAACTCCTTTGTCGCTGTGATGCGTCAGCCCGGTGACGTCCTGGCCTGCGTGCTGGCGGGTCCAGATGCCCATCTCCAGCGCGTCCAGCGCGAGGTCGGTCCGTAGCGACTTCGAGAGCTGCCAGCCGACCACTCGGCGGGAGAACACGTCGATGATGAACGCGGCATACACCCAGCCGGTGAAGGTGCGGCAATAGGTGATGTCCGCGACCCACAATTGATTTGGAGCCGTCGCGGTGAAGTCACGTTCGACGAGGTCAGGGCGCGAATCCGGGCCACTGCCCGGGATCGTGGTGCGCGGCCCTTTGGCGCGGGTGATCCCTCGCAGACCTTTGGATCGCATGAGCCGTTCCACCGTGCAGCGAGCCACCTCGATGCCTTCGCGACGCAACTGAGCGTGCAACTTCTTGGCCCCGTAGACGCCGAAGTTCGCTTTGTGGACGCGACGGATCTCGACCAGCAGCTCCTCGTCGCGCACCGCCCGCTTCGAGGGCGGGCGGGTCTTGAACGCGTAGTACGTGCTCGGCGCGATCTGCGTGCCCGCTGCGGTGAGCGTCCTGCAGATCGGCTCGACGCCGAACTCGTGCTTGTGCTGGTCGATGTACTCCACGATCAACGCTGTGGGCGGTCGAGCTCCGCCGCGAAAAAAGCCGAAGCCGACCTCAGGATCGAGTTCGCCCTGCGCAGCTCACGCACTTCCTTCTCCAGCTCAACCAGGCGCTGGGATTCGCTGGTAGTGGTCCCGGGGCGGTGTCCCTCGTCCACCTCGGCCTGCACGACCCAGTTCCTCAGAGTTTCGGGATTGATCCCGAGCTGCTCTCCCACACGGCGGAACGTGCCCGACCTCGTCGATGGATCGCGCCGTGACTGAACAGCCATCCTCGTGGCCCTCTCCCGAAGCTCGTCCGGGTACTTCCTCGGTGCTGCCATGCTCCTCATCCTCCCGTGGATTCAGAGCCTCCACCAGACCCGGGGCGATTCAC
>NZ_JBHTSV010000073.1:0-1435 GCF_042794925.1 Brachybacterium sp. NPDC056505 | reverse complement strand
GGGCGTGTCAGATGGTCTGTGTAAGTCCTGACTGAAGGGACCGAGACAATCATGACCATGACCGATGAGAACGAGCGGGAGACGCGCACGGGAGCCGACCTCGTCCAGCA
Source organism: Brachybacterium sp. NPDC056505 (assembly GCF_042794925.1). Lineage (NCBI taxonomy): Bacteria > Bacillati > Actinomycetota > Actinomycetes > Micrococcales > Dermabacteraceae > Brachybacterium > Brachybacterium sp. NPDC056505. The sequence continues at coordinate 1,325 of NZ_JBHTSV010000073.1, read as the reverse complement.
GCTCAAGGACGCTGGCGAGCTCGATGGCCTGTTCGCGCAGATCGACGCGGGACAGATCGAGCTGACTGGCGATGGCGGGTTCATTCCCGCGCTGGTCAAAGCCGCTCTCGAGCGAGGCCTGCAGGCCGAGTTGACCGACCATCTGGGATACGACAAGCACGCCCCGCAGGGACGGGGCTCGGGCAACTCCCGCAACGGGACTACGCCGAAAACGGTCCAGTCCGAGGTCGGAGCGATCGATCTGGAGATTCCTCGTGATCGGGCCGGCACGTTCGCCCCGCGCCTGCTGCCGAAGGGCCAGCGCCGTCTGGGTGGCCTCGACGAGATCATCATCAGCCTGTATGCGGGCGGGATGACGATCCGGGAGATCCAGCACCACCTCGCTTCGACGATCGGCACAGACCTCTCCCACGAGACGATCTCGAACATCACCGACGCGGTGGCCGAGGAGATCCTGGAGTGGCAGCAGCGGCCACTGGAGGAGTTCTACCCCGTGATCTACCTCGATGCGATCCGCATCAAGGTCCGCGAGGACCACCAGGTCATCGGCCGCTCCGCGTATCTGGCCGTGGGCGTGGACCTCGAGGGCATCAAGCACGTGCTGGGCATCTGGGTCCAGGACACCGAGGGCTCCGCGTTCTGGGCGCACGTGTGCGCGGACCTGGCCAACCGCGGAGTCAAAGACGTCCTGATCGTCTGCTGCGACGGGCTGAAAGGCCTTCCCGAGGCGATCGAGGCGACCTGGCCGGACTCGATGGTTCAGACTTGCGTGGTCCACCTGATCCGCGCCGCGATGCGTTTCGTCAGCTACACCGACCGCAAAAAGGTCGCCGCCGCGCTCAAGCCGATCTATACCGCCCCGAGCGAGGACGCGGCCCGCAAGGCTCTGGAGGAGTTCACGGCCTCACCGTGGGGACAGAAGTACCCATCAGCGGTGATGACCTGGGACAACGCATGGGACCGATTCATCCCGTTCCTCGCGTTCCCCCCGATGCTGCGCCGAGTCATCTACACGACCAACAGCATCGAGTCGCTGAACTTCCAGCTGCGGAAGGTCACCAAGAACCGCGGGCACTTTCCCTCGACCGAGGCCGCGGTCAAGCTGCTCTGGCTGGCGATCTGCAACATCGAGGACAAACGCGCCCTCGACCGCGCGAAGGAGAAGGGCAAGCCAGCCAGCCAGCGCAGAGCCTCCGGCCGCCTCGTCGAGGGCCAGGTCACCACGAACTGGAAACAGGCCCTCGCCCAGCTCGCAGCCGCCTACCCCGACCGCATCAACCCCTACCTCTGAACACCACCACTTACACAGACAGATTGACAGGCTC
>NZ_JBHTSV010000072.1:0-1451 GCF_042794925.1 Brachybacterium sp. NPDC056505 | reverse complement strand
CCGGGGGTTGTTTCCCGAGAACCACACAGTAGACGCGAGCACAGCACACAATTCTCAAAATTTGTGTTGATAAGTCATCGGCCATTAGTACCAGTCAGCTCCACACATTACTGTGCTTCCACATCTGGCCTATCAACCCAGTCATCTCCTGGGGGCCTCCCACACCACAAGGGTGCACGGATATCTCATCTTGAAGCAGGCTTCCCGCTTAGATGCTTTCAGCGGTTATCCCTTCCCGACGTAGCCAACCAGCCATGCCCTTGGCAGAACAACTGGCACACCAGAGGTCAGTCCATCCCGGTCCTCTCGTACTAGGGACAGGTCTTCTCAAATATCCAACGCGCGCAGCGGATAGGGACCGAACTGTCTCACGACGTTCTAAACCCAGCTCGCGTACCGCTTTAATAGGCGAACAGCCTAACCCTTGGGACCAACTCCAGCCCCAGGATGCGACGAGCCGACATCGAGGTGCCAAACCATGCCGTCGATATGAGCTCTTGGGCAAGATCAGCCTGTTATCCCCGGGGTACCTTTTATCCGTTGAGCGACACCCATTCCACAATGAGGTGCCGGATCACTAGTTCCTGCTTTCGCACCTGCCCGACATGTCTGTCTCGCAGTCAAGCTCCCTTGTGCACTTACACTCAACACCTGATTGCCAACCAGGATGAGGGAACCTTTGAGCGCCTCCGTTACTCTTTAGGAGGCAACCGCCCCAGTTAAACTACCCATCAGGCACTGTCCCTGATCCGGATCACGGACCGAGGTTAGGAATCCAGAACGACCAGAGTGGTATTTCAACAACGACTCCACACGAACTAGCGTCCATGCTTCCCAGTCTCCCACCTATCCTACACAAGCCGTCCCGAACACCAATACCAAACTATAGTAAAGGTCCCGGGGTCTTTCCGTCCTGCTGCGCGTAACGAGCATCTTTACTCGTAATGCAATTTCGCCGAGTTCGCGGTTGAGACAGTGGAGAAGTCGTTACGCCATTCGTGCAGGTCGGAACTTACCCGACAAGGAATTTCGCTACCTTAGGATGGTTATAGTTACCACCGCCGTTTACTGGGGCTTAAATTCTCAGCTTCGCACCACAAGGGCGCTAACCAGTCCTCTTAACCTTCCAGCACCGGGCAGGCGTCAGTCCGTATACAGCGTCTTACGACTTCGCACGGACCTGTGTTTTTAGTAAACAGTCGCTTCTCCCTGGTCTCTGCGGCCCTCACAGCTCTCACTGCTCAGGCCCCCCTTCTCCCGAAGTTACGGGGGCATTTTGCCGAGTTCCTTAACCACGATTCTCTCGAACGCCTCGGTATTCTCTACCTGATCACCTGAGTCGGTTTCGGGTACGGGCGACCGTATTCGTCACGCCGGAACTTTTCTCGGCAGTACAGGATCACTCACCTACGCCCATACGGGATCCCCATCACGTCTCACCCCATACGGCA
>NZ_JBHTSV010000071.1:0-1521 GCF_042794925.1 Brachybacterium sp. NPDC056505 | reverse complement strand
CCTCTGCCACCGGTGGCAGAGGCGTCCGCCATACACCGCTGCGTGACATCCGCACCCTGTATCTCTCGCACGCGACGCACCCCTGCGCCCGCCTTTCCCGCTCCTTGCGCACGCAGTTCCTCTGCGGCCCAGCCGCCTCCCGCCCTACCGCCCACCGCGGGCGCACGCACGCAGAACGGGGCGGCACCTGTGCGGTGCCGCCCCGTTCCGGGCTGCCGTGGTGATCGTCGGGCCGCGGAGGGCCCGCTCGATCAGCGGTAGGAGATGAAGGTCGGGCTGCCCCAGATGGTGCGCTCGACGACCTGCTGGCGGGAGCCGGACGCGTCGATGACCTTGTTGTTGCCGGCGTAGATGCCGACGTGACCGGGCCAGTGGACGATGTCGCCGGGCTGGGCGTGCGACTGGGAGATGCGGGTGCCGCCGGCCGCCTGGCCGCTCGAGGTGCGCGGCAGGGACTTGCCGGCCTGCGAGTAGGCGTAGGTGGTCAGGCCCGAGCAGTCGAGGCCGCTGGACGGGTTCGAGGAGCCCCAGCTGTAGTGGACGCCGATCTGCGAGCGCGCGGCCGAGACGATCGAGGAGCCGGAGGTGCTCGAGGAGGAGTTGGAGGCGCTCGCGGAGGAGCCGCCGTTCAGCGCGCCGCGGGTCTCGGGGCCGACGCGGCCGTCGACGCGCAGGCCGTTGGTCGACTGGAAGTCGCGCACGGCGGCGTTGGTCTTGGTGCCGAACACGCCGTCCACGGCGAGGTGGGCGCCGTGATCGTTGAGGGAGGCCTGGAGGGCGGAGACCCGCTCGCCGCGGACGCCCGAGAACAGGGTCGCGCCGGCGCTGAGCGAGGTGCTCTTGGCGGAGGCCGTGGTGGTCACGGTGGCCTTGGCGGTGCTCGCGCTCGCGGTGTTCTGGGCCGGGGCGGCCGGGGCGGTCTGCGCGGTCGCGCCCTGCATGGTGAAGGCCGATCCGACGAGGACCGTGCCGAGGACGGCGGCGCCGCTCGCGGTGCGGACCGCGGCCGAGGAGGCGCTGATCGGGGTGACGGCGCGGCCGGCGGCGCGGTGCGTGTTCTTCTGGGCCATGTGAGGCGGGGTCCTTCCGGGTCTCATCCAGGGGGTCGGATGACGGCGTGCAGGGTCCTCATCCGGTGCTGGATGAACGGTGCGGGGTGCTCGGCGCTGCGGGCGGGGAAGGCCTCTGCTTCGTCCGGCACTTTGAGACTAGATGCGCGGAATAGTGGGGGCCAGCGGTTTGGTGCACCCCGACCGGCTCCTTTGCCACTCCTTGGGAAAGCGCAGAACCTTCATGGCCAGGCAGGGAGCCCCCTTTACCGCGCAGGGGCGCAGGGCGTGACCCGCTCCGCGGGCGGCACCTTCGTCGGTGGGCCGGCCGGGTCCCTCGTCGTCCGGTCGGGCGGGCCCGCCGGGACGCTCGCGGTGAGCCTGTCAATCTGTCTGTGTAAGTGGTGGTGTTCAGAGGTAGGGGTTGATGCGGTCGGGGTAGGCGGCTGCGAGCTGGGCGAGGGCCTGTTTC
>NZ_JBHTSV010000070.1:0-1668 GCF_042794925.1 Brachybacterium sp. NPDC056505 | reverse complement strand
GATCAGGAACTTCGCTACTAAATTTCGCTCGCCATCACAGCTCAGCCTTCACGGGAAACGGATTTGCCTATTTCCCAGCCTAACTGCTTGGACGCGGATATCCAATACCGCGCTTACCCTATCCTCCTGCGTCCCCCCATTGCTCAAATGGTGAGGAGGTGGTACAGGAATATCAACCTGTTGTCCATCGCCTACGCCTTTCGGCCTCGGCTTAGGTCCCGACTAACCCTGAGCGGACGAGCCTTCCTCAGGAAACCTTAGGCATTCGGTGGACGGGATTCTCACCCGTCTTTCGCTACTCATACCGGCATTCTCACTTCTAAGCGCTCCACCAGTCCTTCCGGTCTGACTTCACTGCACTTAGAACGCTCTCCTACCACTGTTCGTAAGAACAGTCCGCAGCTTCGGTGATACGTTTAGCCCCGGTACATTTTCGGCGCAGAGTCACTCGACCAGTGAGCTATTACGCACTCTTTAAATGGTGGCTGCTTCTAAGCCAACATCCTGGTTGTCTAAGCAACTCCACATCCTTTTCCACTTAACGTATACTTTGGGACCTTAGCTGGCGGTCTGGGCTGTTTCCCTTTCGACTACGGATCTTATCACTCGCAGTCTGACTCCTAAGGATAAGTCATTGGCATTCGGAGTTTGACTGAATTCGGTAACCCGATGAGGGCCCCTAGTCCAATCAGTGCTCTACCTCCAAGACTCTTACCTTAAGGCTAGCCCTAAAGCTATTTCGGAGAGAACCAGCTATCTCCAGGTTCGATTGGCATTTCACCCCTACCCACACCTCATCCCCGCACTTTTCAACGTGCGTGGGTTCGGGCCTCCATTCAGTGTTACCTGAACTTCACCCTGGACATGGGTAGATCACCTGGTTTCGGGTCTACGACCACGTACTAAACGCCCTATTCAGACTCGCTTTCGCTGCGGCTCCGCCTCTTCAGCTTAACCTTGCACGGGATCGTAACTCGCCGGTTCATTCTACAAAAGGCACGCCATCACCCATTAACGGGCTCTGACTACTTGTAGGCACACGGTTTCAGGATCTCTTTCACTCCCCTTCCGGGGTGCTTTTCACCTTTCCCTCACGGTACTGGTTCACTATCGGTCACTAGGGAGTATTTAGCCTTGGGAGATGGTCCTCCCTGCTTCCGACGGGATTTCACGTGTTCCGCCGTACTCAGGATCCACTCTGGAGAGAACGAAGTTTCAACTACAGGGTTGTTACCTTCTTTGACGGGCCTTTCCAGACCTCTTCATTTACTTCGTTCCTTTGTAACTCCGTATAGAGTGTCCTACAACCCCAAGAGGCAAGCCTCTTGGTTTGGGCTAGATTCCGTTTCGCTCGCCGCTACTCAGGAAATCGCATTTGCTTTCTCTTCCTCCAGGTACTTAGATGTTTCAGTTCCCTGGGTCTGTCTTCCATACCCTATGTATTCAGGTAAGGATACCATACCATTACGTATAGTGGGTTTCCCCATTCGGAAATCTTCGGATCAAAGCTTACTTACAGCTCCCCGAAGCATATCGGCGTTAGTCCCGTCCTTCATCGACTCCTAGTGTCAAGGCATCCACCGTGCGCCCTTTCTAACTTAACCAAACTAAAAATTAAAAAATATGAGCTACACTGTTATCTAGTTTTCAAAGAACATACATTTAAAC
>NZ_JBHTSV010000069.1:0-1700 GCF_042794925.1 Brachybacterium sp. NPDC056505 | reverse complement strand
TTTTTGTTTTGGCATGACGGATGATGTAGCAGATTTATATGAATGTGCTAGTCGTTTGTTTTGTCGGGATTATAGTTTTTCATTTTTTGATGGAGAGTTTGATCCTGGCTCAGGACGAACGCTGGCGGCGTGCTTAACACATGCAAGTCGAACGATGATGGCCGTGCTTGCACGGCTGGATTAGTGGCGAACGGGTGAGTAACACGTGAGTAACCTGCCCTCCACTTCGGGATAACCTCGGGAAATCGGGGCTAATACCGGATATGAGCACCTACTGCATGGTGGGTGTTGGAAAGTTTTTCGGTGGGGGATGGACTCGCGGCCTATCAGCTTGTTGGTGAGGTAGTGGCTCACCAAGGCGTTGACGGGTAGCCGGCCTGAGAGGGCGACCGGCCACACTGGGACTGAGACACGGCCCAGACTCCTACGGGAGGCAGCAGTGGGGAATATTGCACAATGGGCGAAAGCCTGATGCAGCGACGCCGCGTGAGGGATGACGGCCTTCGGGTTGTAAACCTCTTTCAGCAGGGAAGAAGCGAGAGTGACGGTACCTGCAGAAGAAGCGCCGGCTAACTACGTGCCAGCAGCCGCGGTAATACGTAGGGCGCAAGCGTTGTCCGGAATTATTGGGCGTAAAGAGCTTGTAGGTGGCTTGTCGCGTCTGCCGTGAAAACCCGAGGCTCAACCTCGGGCGTGCGGTGGGTACGGGCAGGCTAGAGTGTGGTAGGGGAGACTGGAACTCCTGGTGTAGCGGTGAAATGCGCAGATATCAGGAAGAACACCGATGGCGAAGGCAGGTCTCTGGGCCATTACTGACACTGAGAAGCGAAAGCATGGGGAGCGAACAGGATTAGATACCCTGGTAGTCCATGCCGTAAACGTTGGGCACTAGGTGTGGGGGACATTCCACGTTTTCCGCGCCGTAGCTAACGCATTAAGTGCCCCGCCTGGGGAGTACGGCCGCAAGGCTAAAACTCAAAGGAATTGACGGGGGCCCGCACAAGCGGCGGAGCATGCGGATTAATTCGATGCAACGCGAAGAACCTTACCAAGGCTTGACATGCACCGGACAGCTGCAGAGATGTGGCCTTCTTTGGACTGGTGCACAGGTGGTGCATGGTTGTCGTCAGCTCGTGTCGTGAGATGTTGGGTTAAGTCCCGCAACGAGCGCAACCCTCGTTCCATGTTGCCAGCACGTGATGGTGGGGACTCATGGGAGACTGCCGGGGTCAACTCGGAGGAAGGTGGGGACGACGTCAAATCATCATGCCCCTTATGTCTTGGGCTTCACGCATGCTACAATGGCCGGTACAATGGGTTGCGATACTGTGAGGTGGAGCGAATCCCAAAAAGCCGGTCTCAGTTCGGATTGGGGTCTGCAACTCGACCCCATGAAGTCGGAGTCGCTAGTAATCGCAGATCAGCAACGCTGCGGTGAATACGTTCCCGGGCCTTGTACACACCGCCCGTCAAGTCACGAAAGTCGGTAACACCCGAAGCCGGTGGCCCATCCCTTGTGGGGGGAGCCGTCGAAGGTGGGATCGGTGATTGGGACTAAGTCGTAACAAGGTAGCCGTACCGGAAGGTGCGGCTGGATCACCTCCTTTCTAAGGAGCATCACCAGTATTGGTGGCCATCTGCCTGCCCGTTCGTGGTGGGGGTGGTTGCTCATGGGTGGAACATCAACGGATGGGCGCTTC
>NZ_JBHTSV010000068.1:0-2091 GCF_042794925.1 Brachybacterium sp. NPDC056505 | reverse complement strand
GCCCCGGATCGACCGGGGCGCCCGACGCGCGCTGTCACTTCGAGGTGTTCTCGCGAGGCTTCTCGCGCATCTCGTAGGTGGTGATCAGGTCATCGTTCTGGAGGTCGTTGAAGCGCCCCAGGTTGATGCCGCACTCGAAGCCCTCGCGGACCTCGGTCACGTCGTCCTTGAAGCGACGCAGACCGGCGATCTCGAGTCCCTCGGTGATGACCACTCCGCCGCGGGTGATGCGGGCCTTCGCACCGCGGCGGATCTCGCCGCTGCGCACGATAGAACCGGCGATGTTGCCGAACTTCGAGGAGCGGAAGATCTCGCGGATCTCCGCCGACCCCGTGTCGACCTCCTCGTACTCGGGCTTGAGCATGCCCTGCAGGGCCTGCTCGATCTCCTCGATGGCGCGGTAGATCACGGAGTAGTACTTGATCTCCACGCCCTCGCGGTCCGCGTACTCGGCGTTCTGGCCCTCGGCGCGCACGTTGAATCCGATGATCACGGCGTCGGAGGCGACGGCGAGGTTGATGTTGTTCATCGTGATCGCGCCGACGCCGCGGTCGATGATCCGCAGCTGCACCTGGTCGTCGATCTCGATACCCAGCAGGGCCTCCTCGAGCGCCTCGACGGAGCCCGCCGCGTCGCCCTTGAGGATGAGGTTGAGAGTCTCGACCTTGCCCTCGGCCATCGACTTGGTGATGTCCTCGAGGCTGATCCGCTTGCGGGCCTTCGACAGTGCGGCGGCGCGCTTGGCGGCCTCGCGCTTCTCGGCGATCTGACGGGCGGTGCGCTCGTCGGCCGCGACCAGGAAGGAGTCGCCGGCGCCGGGCACGGAGGTCAGACCGAGCACCTGCACCGGGCGGGCCGGGCCCGCCTCCTCGACGTTCTGGCCGTGCTCGTCGAGCATCGCTCGCACACGGCCGTGGCCGGTGCCGCAGACGATCGCGTCGCCCACGTGGAGCGTGCCCTGCTGCACCAGGACCGTCGCCACCGGGCCGCGACCGCGGTCCAGGTTGGCCTCGATCGCGATGCCGCGGGCCTGCTTGTCCGGGTTGGCGCGCAGGTCCAGGGCGGCGTCCGCGGTGAGCAGGACGGCGTCCAGGAGCTTGTCTATGTTCTGACCCTCGCGGGCGGAGACGTCGACGAACATGGTCTCGCCGCCGTACTCCTCGGCGACCAGGTTGTACTCGGTCAGCTGCTGGCGCACCTTGTCCGGGTTCGCGTCCGGCTTGTCGATCTTGTTGACCGCGACCACGATCGGCACGTCCGCCGCCTGGGCGTGGTTGAGCGCCTCGATGGTCTGCGGCATCACACCGTCATCGGCCGCGACCACGAGGATCGCGATGTCGGTGACGTCGGCGCCGCGGGCACGCATGGCCGTGAAGGCCTCGTGGCCCGGGGTGTCGATGAAGGTGATCGCGCGGTCCTCGGGACCGTCCTCGCTCTCGTGCTCCACCTCGACCTGGTAGGCGCCGATGTGCTGGGTGATCCCGCCGGCCTCGCCGGCCTGGACCTTCGCGTTGCGGATCGAGTCCAGCAGGCGGGTCTTGCCGTGGTCGACGTGACCCATGACCGTGACCACGGGCGAGCGGGGAAGACGATCCTCGTCGTCCTCCTCGGCGAGCTCGGCATCGAGATCGATGTCGAACTGCTCGAGCAGCTCGCGCTCCTCGTCCTCCGGGGAGACGATCTCGATCTTGTAGCCGAGCTCCTCCCCCAGCAGGTGGAAGGTGTCCTCGTCGAGGGACTGGGTGGCCGTGGCCATCTCGCCCATCGCGAAGAGGACGGTGATCAAGGACGCGGGGTTCACCTCGATGCGGTCGGCGAAGTCGCTGAGCGAAGCGCCGCGACGCAGCCGGATGGCCGCGCCGTTCCCGCGCGGGATCGACACGCCGCCCGGTGCGGGCGCCTGCATCTGCTCGAACTCCTGGCGCTTCGCGCGCTTCGACTTGCGCGAGCGCGCGGGCTTGCCGCCGCGTCCGAAGGCGCCCTGGGTGGCGCCGCGACCGCCGCGACCGCGCGGGCCGCCGAAGCCGCTGCGGGGACCGCCGCCGCCTCCGGGACCGCCGCCGGGGCCGCCGCCGCTGCGGGGGCCGCCGC
>NZ_JBHTSV010000067.1:0-2127 GCF_042794925.1 Brachybacterium sp. NPDC056505 | reverse complement strand
GCCCCGCACCCAGGGGTGCGGGGCCGACGTGCGACGCGGGGGATGTCAGGGATGATCAGTGGGTGTACGTGACGTACGTCCAGGAGCCCGAGTAGATGTGGCGCTCGGTCGTGCCCACGCGCTTGTTGCCGGCGTCGATCAGCATGTCGCCGCCCGCGTAGATGGCCACGTGGCCGGGCTTGCGCATGAGGTCGCCGGGGCGCGCCTCGGACTTGGAGATCACGCGACCGCCGGCGGCCTGAGCCGAGTCGGTGCGGGGGATGCTGATGCCGTTCTGCGCGTAGACCCACTGGGTGAAGCCCGAGCAGTCCCAGCCGCTCGTGCTGGTCCCGCCGAACACGTACGGGGTGCCGATGCCGCTGCGGGCCGTGGAGAGGATGCCGTTGCCCGAGGCGCTCGAGGCGGCGGGGGCACTGGACGTCTTCTCCGAGGAGCTCGACGACTTCTTGGAGGAGGAGCTGCTCGAGGAGGACGAGCTCGAGCTGGAGGAGCTCGAGTGCGAGGACCTGCTCGAGGTCGACTGCGAGGAGGTGCTCTCGTGCGACTGGTCGTCCTGCTGGTCCTGGGACTGGTCGTCCTGCTGGTCCTGGGACTGGTCGTCCTGGGCCTCGTCGGCGGCGGCCTGCTCAGCGGCCTCCTGCTCGGCGCGCTCGTCGGCGGCCTTCTTCTCCGCGGCCTTGCGGGCCTTCTCCGCCTTCGCCTCGGCCTCAGCCTTGGACTCGGTGTTCATGACGCCGTCGACCGTGAACGCCGAGAGATCCGACGAGTCCTTACCGTCGCTCTCGGTGTCCTTCGCGAGCTTCTGGATCTGCGAAGGCTTCGCGTCAACCGCGGGCAGCACGGCCGGGGCGGCGTTCCCCTGGGCCTGCGCGGCGCCATCGGCCTGGTTCGACCCGTCGGCCGTCGCGGCGGCGGACCCGCCGAACAGCATGGTGGCGGCGATCGCAGCGCCGGCGGCGGTGCGGCCGGCGCGGACGGCCGGCGTCACCGGGCGCATGGCTCGGCGGTGCGTGTTCATCGCAGTCTTCGACACGTGAGGGCTCCCCTGGGCCTCCGCCGGAGCGGAGATTCGGCTTCGTCTTCAGTTGCCCGGACCGAAGCGCTGCGCGCCGAACTCGGTGGGCGTCGGCCGATCGTTCCGCGATCGGCACGCCCTCGACCCTAAGGACTCCTGAACGCCCGCACCCAGCGTCCTGAGAAGGTCTGGGGAAGGCCTTGCCGACTCTTTACTCGGCCGCCGCGGGAGTCACCACGAGCTGACCGGCGGTGTCCTCGTCGATGATGATCGGCTCCGCGCCGTCGCCCTGCAGCCGGAAACCGGACTGCGTCCGCTCGGCCCGGAACGTCTCACCGGGGAGAATGCCGTGACCAGCGAGATCGCGCAGCAGATCGACATCGGTCTGCGCCGTCTCGCCGATCCTGCGCAGGCGCAGCTCGAGCGACCCGGAGCCGCCCAGCGCGCGGTCGAGGGTGCCGTGCCAACTTGCCGAATCTTGACCTTCGGGGGTGACGCCGGTCTCGTCGGACGTGTCGATCCCGAGCTCGGCGAGACCCGGGATGGGGTTGCCATAGGGATCGATGAAGGGCGCGACGATCTGCTGGGCGATGCGCGTCTCGACCTCGCGGCTCATGACGTGCTCCCAGCGGCAGGCCTCCTCGTGGACCAGCTCGAAGGGCAGCCCGACCTGCTCGATGAGGTGGCGCTCCGCCAGACGGTGCTTGCGCATCACGTCGGTCGCGATGGCCTGCCCCTTGTCGGTGAGCATGATGCGGCGCTCGTCGTCCAGGTGCAGGAGGCCGTCGCGCTCCATGCGGGCGACGGTCTGCGAGACCGTCGGCCCCGAGTGCCCGAGCCGATCCGCGATCCGGGCGCGCATCGGGGGGATGCCCGCCTCATGAAGCTCGAACACCGTCTTGAGATACATCTCCGTGGTGTCGACAAGATCGCTGCTCATGGATGCTGCTCCGTTCCTGGTTCCTCCGACGGGCTCTACCGTACCTGTTCAGACCGACACTCCCCCAGCGATTGCGCTGACGGCCGACGCGCACGCCGGCGCGCGTACGCCCACCGAAGCTCTGCGGCCCCTCCCGCCCCCGGACGCGCGGACGGGCGGGCACCCGCTGGGG
>NZ_JBHTSV010000066.1:0-3022 GCF_042794925.1 Brachybacterium sp. NPDC056505 | reverse complement strand
CGGTCGCGCAGGCCGCGGATGCCCGCCCTCCGCCGTGCGCGGCCGTCGTCGGCGAGGTGCCGGGAACTCACGGGCCGGACCCCGGGCTCTCGAGTCCGGAGTCTGGAGCACGGACGGGAGAGAGGGCAGAATCGGTGGCAGCAGCCGAGGCAGGAGGAGACATGTCCACGTCGAGCATCCGCAGGATCGTCCGCGTCAGCGGCAGCGTGCAGGGCGTCGGGTTCCGCTGGGCCGCCGCCGACCACGCCGAGGCGCTCGGCGTGAGCGGCACCGTGCGCAACCTGCTGGACGGCACGGTGGAGGCCGACGTCGAGGGCCCCGAGGACGCTGTCCACCAGATGCTCGACTGGCTCGAGCAGGGGCCGACGAGCGCTCGGGTGAGCGGGACCGAGGTGCGCGAGGAGCGGCCGCGCGGGACGTCGGGCTTCCGCATCGCGGGCTGAGCGGGACCGCGCGGGGCGAGCACCGCCGCGCGGAGAGCCGCCGCGCGGCGCGATCACACGTGCGTCGGGGTCGTGCGCAGGTAGCGGGCGACGACCACGAGGGCGACGGCGAGGAGCACCACGGAGGCGATCATCAGCGCCTCCTGGCCGGCGAGATCGAGGATCCGCCCGCCGATGAGCGCGCCGAGCGCGATCGAGACGTTGAAGACGGCGCTGTTGAGCGCCGTGCCCTCCTCCACGACCTCCCGCCCCTCCGAGCTCACGAATGCCTGGACGGTCACCGAGGCCGCGCCCGCGAACAGGCCCCAGAGCGGCATCACGACGAACGCCGAGGCCAGGGACCTCACGACCAGCAGGAGCACCAGGATCGCGAGGGCGAGCCCCGCGGCGATCACCAGGACCCCGAGGGGCGCGCTGCGCCGCAGGACCGCCCCGACCGCGAAGTTCCCGATCATCCCGGCGACGCCGAACAGCAGCAGCATCCCGCCGATGCTCGTGAGGGGCACACCGGCCCGGGAGTGCAGGAGCGGGCTCACATAGCTGTAGGTGATGAACTGCGCCGTGATCATGAGCGCGGTGAGCACCAGGGCATGGCGCACCCCGCGGTGGGCCGCCGCGCGACCCATCATCCGCATCGAGACGGGGGTGCTCGTGCGCACCGGCGCGACCACGGCGGCGATGAGGACCGCCACGAGCAGCGCCGCGCAGCCGACGACCGCGAAGGCCGTGCGCCATCCGAGGTGCGTGCCGATCCACGAGGCCACCGGCACGCCGAGCACGAGTGCCGCACCGGCGCCGCTGAAAGCGATGGTCAGGGCTCGCGGGGCGCGGTGGGGAGGCATCTGGGCGACGGCGACGATCGCGAGGACCGCCCAGTACAGGCCGATCGAGACGCCCGCGAAGAGGCGTGCGAGCAGCAGCACCGGGAACGTGGGGGCGATGACGCTCAGCACGCAGGAGACGACCACGCTGGCCAGGGCGAGCACGAGGACGAGCCGGCGGTCGAGCGATCCCGCGATCACCGGCGTGAAGATCGCCACGACGCCCGCGAGGACGCCGGGCACCGTCACCGCGAGACCCGCGACGCCCTCGCTCACGCCGAGGTCGGGCGCCATCACGCTGAGCACGCCGATGGGGAGCTCCTCGATCGTGATGAGGATGAAGATGCCCACTGCGAGCGCGATCGTCGCGGCCCACTGGCGTGCCGACGTCATCGGCCCCTCCTTCTCACGTCGCTGACCTGCGCCTCGGACGTCACGGCGCAGACCTCACCAGCCTACGGCCGTCGCGACGGCGCGCGATGACACGGCCGACGCCCCGTGGTGCCGGTAGTGTGAGCGCGCTACTGCCCATGAGCGAGAGGGACACCCATGGCCGGCGGACTCGCAGCACTCCTGGACGACGTCGCGGCGATGGCGAAGATGGCGGCCGCGAGCGCGGACGACGTCGCCGCGGCCTCCGCGCGCACGAGCGCCAAGGCCGTGGGGGTCGTCGTGGACGACGCCGCCGTCACCCCGCAGTACGTGCGCGGGCTGGAGCCCAGGCGCGAGCTGCCGATCGTCTGGCGCATCGCCCGCGGCTCCCTGGTCAACAAGCTGCTGATCATCCTGCCGATCGCCCTGCTGCTCTCCTGGCTCGCGCCCTGGGCGCTCACGCCGATCCTCATGCTCGGCGGCACGTTCCTGTGCTTCGAGGGCGCCGAGAAGATCTGGGAGCTCGTCCACCCGCACGGGCACGGCGGTGAGAGCGCACACGGGAGCGGGTCCGACGATGCTCCCTCCTCCGAGCAGGGCGCCGACGCGGAGGACAAGGTCGTCAAGGGCGCCGTGCGCACGGATCTCATCCTCTCGGCCGAGATCATGGTGATCTCCCTGAACACCGTCGCCGACCAGCCGTTCCTGATGCGCACCGCGGTGCTGATCGTCGTCGGCGTCGCCCTGACCGCCCTGGTCTACGGGGCCGTGGGCCTGCTCGTGAAGATGGATGATGCGGGCCTGGCGATGGCACGGCGCGACTCCCCCGCCTCGCAGCGCATCGGGCAGGGCCTGGTCACGGCGATGCCGCACGTGATGACGGTGATCAGCTACGTGGGGATGGCCGCGATGCTCTGGGTGGGCGGGCACATCCTGCTCGAGGGCACGCACGAGCTCGGGGCCGCGGTCCCCTACGCTTGGGTGCACCGCCTCGAGGAGCTCCTCGCGCAGGTGCCGGGCATCGGCGGCGCGGTCGGCTGGCTCGGCGCGACCCTGTGCTCGATGGTCCTCGGCCTGGTCGTCGGCGCCGTGGTGCTGCTCGTCGTCCAGGTCGTCGCCCGCCTGCGCGGGACGCGCGGGCGGGCGGCCTGAGATCCGACAGGCGTGAGGACCCAGGCGTGAGGACCCCGGCCCGAGGGCACGGGCACGTGAACGCGAGCGGCCCGTGGACCCCTGGGGGGGCCGGGGGGCGGGGGGGGCCGCCCGCCGGCGGCGCGGCGGGGGGGGGGGGGGTGCCCCCCCCCCCCCCGCGCGCGCCGCGGGCGCGGCCCCAGGCCAGGACGGCGCCGAGGTTGTCGCTGGGATGGCAGGTCTCCCCCGGTGCGA
>NZ_JBHTSV010000065.1:0-6365 GCF_042794925.1 Brachybacterium sp. NPDC056505 | reverse complement strand
CCGATTGACCCCCATCGAATACGAGACCATCATGAAACCGGCCGTGAGCCTCGCGGCCTGACACCACAACTGTCACCTGATCATGCGGCAGTCCCAAGCTTTGTCAGACACTCCCTAGCTCGTGTCTGCTGGGAGGGTTCGCGCCGGGTCGGGACACTGTGATCGCCGCGCTTTGGAGCGCGGTCCGGGCGCACGTTTCGATGAACTCGCGATCGGCTCTGTGAGCGATCAGCTGCTCGATGCCCTCGGAGCGGATGATCTCGAAGATGAGACCAGACATGAAGGCGTCGCCTGCTCCGACCGTGTCGGCGACGCCAGCCGGCTCAGCAGGGATGTCGCGGAAGACATCACCGGATGCGACGCTGCATCCGCGCTCGGCGCGGGTAAGGACGAACAGCGTGACTCCAAGCGATGCGTACTGCTCGGCGATGGCGTGCCTGCTTCTGCCAGGGTAGAGCCAGGAGGCGTCCTCTTCGCTCATCTTCACGACGTGGGCGAGGGAGGCGAAGCCCTCCGTCTGGCGTCGCGCAGCCTCGAGTGAAGGGGCCAGCGATGGCCTGATGTTGGGGTCGAAGGTAACGAGTACGGAGGAAGAGAGGTGACTCAGCATGGATTCGACGCTGCTCGCGCCGGGTTCGAGGATAGTGGCGAGAGAGCCCGTGTGCACCAAGAGTGGGTCCTCGGGCCAGAACTCTTCGAGCTGCCACTCGACGTCGAACTCGTAGCTCGCGGAGCCGTCGACGTCGAGGCTCGCGCGAGACGTCGCGGTGCGCTCCGATGCCGAGCTGCCCGGATGCACTGCTACTCCGGCTTCCGCGAGGTGGCTTCGGATGAGGTCACCGTTCCGGTCGTCGCCGATACACGTCGCGAGCTGGGTGGGGAGGCCGAGCCGGCCGAGGCCGACAGCGACGTTCAGCGGGCTCCCGCCTGGATGGACTGATCGACGTCCCTCCGCGTCGAGGACCGCATCGACCAGCGACTCGCCAATGACCAGTGCGGACGCGTTAGGTCCTTGCTCGTCTCCCTGATTCACGGTGGGTCCTCTCTGCGTGGGCGTTGCGTGGGGGTGTCCTCGTGGCTCGCAGAACGAGGCCGCGGTATTCGAGGTCGCGTGTCACGGAGACCCGGACTCTCGGCTATGCCATGGGGCCCGGGTCGCGGCTGCCTACCTCGGCCTGCGTTCCTGCGGGGATCCGATCTTTCCGTCGACGCCGATCGGGAGGTCGAGGTACCAGTAGGCGACGCTGGCGACGTCGTCGTTGCGCTCGAACAGCCCGTTGTCCCAGTCGCCGATCATCTGCTGGGTGACCCGCAGGTCCTCGGCGAAGTGGATCGGGTCCAGGAGGTGCCAGCGGTACATGTCGAACTGCGGTGGCATGGCGCGCTCGTAGTTCGAGAACTTCGTCGTCTCCTTCGTGGCGACGCGGGTGAGGCCGAAGGAGTGGCTGGAGTACGTGATCGGCACCGGCTCAGGGTCCTTGTGCAGGCCGTCCTGGAACGCCCAGGATCCACCGACGTAGTCTTCGAGTCCGGTGCTGGTCAGCGAGGGCCACTGCTCGTCCCCGTCGACGAAGAACTTGATCTCGCCCTCGCCCCACCAGTAGCGCTCCAGGGACGTCACCGAGAAGAAGGTGCCCAGGTAGACGCCGCGCCCCTGGACCGTGTCCAGTACGACGTGGTCGTTGCCTGCACCGAGGTCACCGTTGGATCGCCGCCACTGCGCGTGGAAGTAGCCGGAGTCCTCGCCGACTTCGTCCCCGGTGGTGGCATCGACCTGGTAGAAAAACCCCTTTACTGTGTCGGGATGCTCGCTGACGACGACGACCCTCGCGCGAGTACGGAACGGCATCGCGAGGTAGGAGTTGAAGCCGGAGTTCGGCGCGACCACGATCGGCAAGGACTCGACCCTGCTGGAGACCGCGCCGCCGCAGCAGAAGAAGTCCCCCAGCGGGGCCACGACGGACGGGACCGGCGAGTCGTCCCAATACATCTTCAGCACGAGATTGCGGTATACGAAAGGATCCACCTCGGTGATCGCATTGCACGTGATCCAGATATGTCGGATGACCCCGGGGCCCTCGACATCCGCGAGGACCAGTTCCTGACCGGGGCTCAGGTCGACCGCTGGCGCTCCCTTGCGGCCGACGCCGAGGAGCGAGGCGGCCTGCGCTGCCGCCCCTTTGAGACCCTGCGGGTTCTCAGCGTTGAAAGCGCGGGAGGTGATGCCGCGCTGCATGCGGATTGGGTCGAACACGTCGAGCACGTGGTGCTCCTTCTCACGTAGTAATCGTGCCCAGGGCTGCCGGAATATCGACTCTGGATTGGGCGAGGAGGGACCATTGACCTCTGCGGCAGACTGGCAAGATCGCTGCACATCCCTTCGCGGGGAAAGGTAGAAGCGTCAATCGCTTGACGCAAAGCTGGGGCACCGCAGTGGGAGGTGGCGACGAAATCGACCGACGTGTCGGACCATCGATCAGCTCTGGGCTCCTACCGCAGGATTAGTTGTGTCGCGATGCGGGACGCCTTCACCGGCGCGTCGTCGTTGGCGATCCGCCTCAGGAGCGTGTGCGTGGCTTCCGTGCCTAGGGCAGCGGCGTCCTGGGCGACAACGTTCACTCCACCGCACACCACTTCGGCGAGGGGGAAGTCGTCGAAGGCGATGAAGGAAGCGGCTCCAGCATCGAAGCCGGCTCGGATCATGGCGAGAGTGGACAGGGAGTTGCCGGAGACGAAGGCCGTCGGTGGGTAGGGGAGTTGGGCGAGCCAGGCGAGGTGTCGGCGCGTGCGTTCAGCGTCAGGCTGACGTTCGTAGATGAGCGCGCGATCTTCCGCCACCCCGTGGCTGGCCAGTGCCGCCCGGTACCCCTCCAGCCGCTCTGCCTCGGCGAACACCTCTGGGGCGTCGCCGACGTAGGCGATCCGTCGATGGCCCTGGGCGAGCAGGTGCTCGACGGCGTCCTGCATGCCTCGCCCGTTGTCGGACAGGACAACGTCGGTGCGCTCACCGGGCAGGGGGCGGTCCACGCACACCACTGCGGTCCGGCCCATCCAGCGCAGGAGCCGCGGCCGCGGGGTACGAGTGGGAGCGAGGACCACGCCGTCGATCTGGCGAGCGGCGAGCGTCGCGAGGATCTCGGCCTCGCGCACGGGATCCCCCAGGCTCGAGGAGACGATGACGACGGTGCCGTCGTCCACGGCGTGCTCTACAGCGAGCGTCACCTGGGCGGCGAACGGCTCGGAGATGTCCTCGACCACCACCGCGATCGAGCGGGAGCTCGCCCGCCGCAGGCTCTGCGCGGCCGGGTTGGGCCGGTAGGACAGCGCCGCGATCGCGGCGAGGACCCGCGCGCGGGTGCCCTCAGCGACGTACCCGTCCCGGTTCATCACGCGTGAGACCGTCTTGGTGCTCACGCCCGCCCGCTCGGCGACGTCTCGGATCGTCGCTGGGCGATTCCGGTTCATGAGCGGACTCTGCATGAAGCCTCGAACAGGCAAGATGCCTCAGGGCCGACCTTAAAAGATGTCACCGTTGTCATGTCCTCCCACCTGCCTCATCACGTCCTAAGCCCAGTTGACAACCCTCATTCCGCGTCTTCGTCACTGGTCATGGGCGGCAGTCCCTTCGAGACTTGAGACAAGGATGTCATGCAATCGGGCACAGTCGCCTGAGATGACGTCGAGGCCATTGACGAGGAAGTGAGGGAGCATGCGACGACGCAGCTTCTTGGCCGCCGGGGCCCTGGGCCTCGCAGGCATGACGAGCGCATGCGGTACGACGGAGACAGGTTCCGCCAGCGACCTGCAGTTCTTCAACGACGCCGCGTCGTGGGAGCCCGGGTACCGCGCCGCCGGCGACGCGCTCCGCAGGCGAACGGGATGGGGCCTGTCCCCGCAGACGATCCCGAACGCCTCCTCCTACGAGCAGGTGATCCGCTCGCTGCTGCAGACGAAGAACCCGCCGGACCTCGTCAAATGGGGGAGTGGCTACCGGATGAAGGACCTCGCGCGGACCGGGTCGCTGGCCGACCTCGGCAGCGCCTGGGACTCGTCGGTCGCGGCCGGCTGGCTGGACGACGACATGCGGCAAGACTTCACGTACGACGGGGGCATCTACGGCATGCCCCTCATCCAGGGCTACTACGCCATGTTCTACAACCTCGAGGTCTTCGCGCGCCTCGGACTCGAAGCCCCCGGCACGTGGGACGAGTTCCTCGCGGTGTGCAGAGCGCTCAAGAAGGGCGGCGTGACGCCGATCGGCACCACGCAGATGAACATCTGGCCCGTGGCGAACTGGTTCAGCATGCTGGCCTCCGCCTACGACACTGACTGGTACCGCGCACTGTGCCGGAACGAGGCCTCCTTCTTGGACGACCGGGCGGTGGGCCTGATGGAGCTGTGGCAGAGCATGATCCGAGACGGGCTGCACACCAGCGCGGACTCGGTCGGCGACAATTTCCCGTCCATGCTCGCCAACGGCCGCATCGGCATGCAGCCCACCCCGGTCAGCTGGAGCACCCAGTCGATGGAGCTTGCGGGCATGGCCCCCGGGACCGGGTTCGACGCATTCCTCCTCCCGGCCGTGCAGGCCCCATCCCCGACGGTGGTCACAGAGATCGCGGGGCTCGTGGTCCCCGACCGCTCGCGCCACCGCGCCGAGGCGACGGAGGCGCTGGCGTCCTGGCTCTCCCCGAAGGTGCAGGAGCCCTGGTCCGACTTTCTCAACGGATCCAGCGCGAACCCGAAGGTCACCTGGTCCGATCCGATGAGCCAGCGCATCAAGGAGACGATCCTCGGCGAAGGCTTCGAAGTCGTCAACCGGTACTGGGAGAACTCGCCGCCACCGCTCGTGGTGGGAGTGACGCAAGACTTGGGCGGCTTCATGGCCGACCCCTCGGACCCGCGGGGCGTGCTGGAGTCCCTCCAGCGCAAGGCCGAGTCCGAATGGTCCTACTGGCAGGAGGCGACACGATGAGCGCTCTGACCGACCGCGGCGAGGCACTGTCCGCCCAGCGTCGCCGTGACCGGGTGGTCCGCGGCAGACCGCGCCTGCTGTTCCTCGCTCCGGCCGTAGTGCTCGTGGGCCTGCTCGCGCTGCTGCCCTTCGCGCTCACCGTCGGGCGCAGCCTCCTTGACGACGCCGTGGTCGACCCGGGCTTCGCCGGCCTGTCCAGCTACGCCCGCCTGGTCACCGATCCGGTGATCGTGCGTTCCAGCGTCAACACGCTGTTCTGGCTGGTGGGAACCGTCGTCATCCCCGTGGGTCTGGGGCTGGCGATCGCCGCCCTGACGAACTCCGTCCCGTGGGGCAAGTACGCCCGCCTCGCGATCGTCCTGCCCTACGCCCTCTCGGGGACCGCGGTGGCCGTGGTGTGGAACTTCGTCCTTCAGGACGACGGTGCGCTCAACTCGCTGCTGCGCGGCATCGGCCTCGACGCACTCGCCCAACCTTGGCTGCTGAACTGGCCCGGCAATACGATCGTCCTGATCATCGCCAACTCCTGGCAAGCCACAGGGGTCGCCGTCATCCTCTACCTGGTCGGACTCCAAGGCATTCCGCGAGAGACCATCGAGGCCGCAGCGCTCGACGGCGTCGACGGCATCCGCCGATTCCGGCTGATCGTCGTGCCGCAGCTGCGCACCTCGACCGCGGTCGTGATGGGCATCAGTCTCGCCAACGGCCTGAAGTCCTTCGACCTGATCTGGGTCCTCACCAACGGCGGCCCCGGACGCGCCACCGAAACCCTGGCGGTGTCCATGTACTGGCAGAGCTTCGTCCTCCAGCGGCCCGGGTCGGGAGCCGCCATCGCCGTGGTCCTGACGATCATCGTCGTCGCCGTCTCCGTCGCCTACCTGCGCAAGCAGCTGCGCACGCCCTGAGGAGCATCCCGTGAAGACCCTCCGATCCCTCGTTGTCGTCCTGCTCGCGCTGATTTGGTTCGTCCCCACCTACCTGATCGTCGTCAACGCCTTCACCCCCAACGATGCCTACACCGGCGACGTCCGCTGGCTGCCCGGCGGCGTGGCCATCTTCGAGAACATGGCCGCGGCATGGGACGCCGCGCAGCTGGGCCCGTCGATGCTCAACAGCCTCGCCTACGCCGTGGTCGCCGGTTGCCTCGCCGTCCTCGTGGCCGCCTTCGCCGGGTTCGCGCTCACCGCGATTCCCGGCGGCCGGCGCGTCCTCTGGTTCTGGCTCATCTACGCCGGATCCTTGTTCCCCGCGCAGGCGTTCCTGCGGCCGCTGTTCACCGGCTACGCCGAGACCGGGTGAATCGCCCCGGGTCTGGTGGAGGCTCTGAATCCACGGGAGGATGAGGAGCATGGCAGCACCGAGGAAGTACCCGGACGAGCTTCGGGAGAGG
>NZ_JBHTSV010000064.1:0-6734 GCF_042794925.1 Brachybacterium sp. NPDC056505 | reverse complement strand
CATCGGATCCGACGGATCCGGTGCGCCACGCTCATGTCTTCGGGTCGCGAGCCGCGGTCTTTCGGCCGCGGGGCGCGCCCGGGGAGGCTCGCGGAGGTCAGTCCTTCGCGACCTCCTTGACCTTCACCTTCTTCGAGCCCGCACCGCGGACGACCAGCGCGAGCGCGATCGCGGCGAGCCACAGGTCCTTGGACAGCGGCGTGCCCGCGTGGGAGGGGCGGATGCCGTCGGCCTGGGTCATCTCGGAGTTGCGGAAGTACATCGAGAGCATGCCGGCGCTGAAGGCGCCGAGGCCCAGGCCTGCCACGCGGGTCGGCACGAGCGGCAGCAGCAGCGCCGAGCCGACGGCGATCTCACCGAGGCTCACGAGCCAGCCGAACTGCTTGGGGGACAGGCTCTCCACCTGCGGGATGCCCTGCGAGGCCATCTGCTGGAGACCGGTGGCGGCCTCCTCGGGGAGGCCGAGCTTCCCGATCCCCGAGTTCAGGATGTAGGCGCCGGTGACGCTGCGCAGGATGGTGTTGCTGAGGCTGAAGGCCATGGGGACTCCTTGATCGAGAGCGGTCCGTGCAGGACGAGAGTAGTGAATCCGGCCGGGACGGGGGGGGACGCCCGGCAGCGGTGCGCGAGGACTCACCCGACGTCCCATCCGGGGATCCCACGCGGCGTGCTCTCGCCCACGACTGCCGCGCGCGGCGGGCATCCGGGGCCCTCGGCCCGTAGACTCCGATCCCGTGGCTCTCACCATCGGAATCGTCGGACTGCCCAACGTCGGCAAGTCCACCCTGTTCAACGCCCTCACCCGCGCGGAGGTCCTCGCGGCGAACTACCCGTTCGCCACGATCGACCCGAACGTCGGCGTCGTGCCGCTGCCCGACCCGCGGCTCGGCACGCTCTCCGAGATGTTCGACAGCGAGAAGCAGGTGCCCGCGACCGTGTCCTTCGTGGACATCGCCGGCATCGTCAAGGGCGCCAGCGAGGGCGAGGGCCTGGGCAACAAGTTCCTCGCGAACATCCGCGAGGCCGACGCGATCTGCCAGGTCACCCGTGCCTTCACCGATCCCGACGTGATCCGCGCCGAGGGCTCCGAGGGCCCGTCGGGCGACATGGAGACGATCACCACCGAGCTGATCCTGGCCGACCTCCAGACCCTCGAGAACGCGCGCCCGCGCGTCGAGAAGGAGGTCAAGCGCAAGCTGACCGAGCCCGCCGTGCTCGACGCGATGGATGCGGCGAAGGACCTGCTCGAGACCGGCAAGACCCTGTTCCAGGGCGCGGCCGCCGCGGGCATCGACGCCTCCCTGCTGCGCGAGCTGCAGCTGATGACCGCCAAGCCCTTCATCTACGTGTTCAACACCGACGAGGAGGGGCTCGCAGACGCGGCCTCGCAGCAGGCTCTGCGCAAGCTCGTCGCCCCGGCCGACGCGATCTTCCTGGACGCCAAGTTCGAGTCCGAGCTCGCCGAGCTCGACGAGGAGGAGGCCCGGGAGATGCTCGAGAGCACCGGCCAGGAGGAGTCGGGCCTCGACCAGCTCGCGCGCGTCGGCTTCCACACGCTGGGCCTGCAGACCTACCTCACCGCCGGCCCCAAGGAGTCCCGCGCCTGGACCATCCCGCAGGGCGCGACCGCCCCGCAGGCCGCCGGCGTCATCCACACGGACTTCGAGCGCGGCTTCATCAAGGCCGAGATCGTCAGCTTCGACAAGCTCGTCGAGGCCGGATCCATGGCCGACGCCAAGGCCCACGGCTGGGTGCGCATGGAGGGCAAGGACTACGTGATGGCCGACGGGGACGTGGTGGAGTTCCGGTTCAACGTCTAGCGCGCCGCGCAATCCCGCCATGAGCGCGACGCCCATCGGGCGGATGGTGGCATGGACACAGGGAAGGCCGCGACCATCGCAGGCAGGACCCCACGCCGCGCGGTGCATCTCGCTGCGCCGACGATGATCAACACCGACAGGACCGGGAACGGCTCAGTGCTGAGGCGACCGAGATTCCTTCCTTCCCGCCCAGCAGCGAGTGGCACGAGGAATGGCCCTTCGACGAGGACACCTCCGTCCAGGTCAAGGCGTGCGTCACCGGTTCCGCGGCAGATCGCGCGGTGGAGGCGTTCCTGGGGCCTCTGACACACGACCCGGGCGCCGACGGCGCGGGCGGGTCCCGCGCACCCCGCCCGATCAGCGCACACGCTGGGACGGTGTCGCCCTGCGGTGGGGGCGCGTAAGGTCGGGAACCCGATTCTCGAGGAGGTTGACGATGCTGAACTGGTTGCGGAAGCTGCGACGGGTCCGCGGGGATGCCCGGGCCGTCGAGCAGGGCCCCGAAGCCGTGGGCAAGCGTGCCGGACGGCGCGCGATCAACAAGGCGGCACGGCGCGCGCTGCGCTGAGCCGCTCGAGCAACTCGGATGCGCGAGGCATCCTGCACGCGCCTGGGGCGACACCAGCCTCTCAGCCCGTGTGCGTCCCGACGTTGACCACTGACCCCGCGGAATCCCGGTAGAAGAAGCGCGTGACGCCCCAGTCCTCACGGGCCAGGGGATGGACGATCTCCACGCCGGCGGCGATCGCCGCCGTGTGCGCGGCCACGATGTCGTCGACGAAGACCGAGCATGCGGGATTCACCGTGGTCGTCGCGTCCCGGGTCATCAGGCTCAGCTGGTGGCCGCGGGCATCCGCGAGCGTCACGACCCAGCCGTGGTCCCGGGAATGCTCGGATCACTCGGGTGCGATCCCCCGGATCACCCGGGCCGGCACACCCCCGACGACGGTCCGCGGCGGGACGTCCTTGGTGACGACCGCCCCCGCGGCCACCACTGCGCCCTCGCCGATCGTCACTCCCGGGAGCAGTGTCGCGTTCGCTCCGATCCATGCGCTCTCGCCCACGACCACGGGTCGGGGGATCGTGGTGGCGCGCCGGGAGGGCTCCAGCTCGTGGTTGAGGGTGGCGATGACGACGTTGTGGCCGATGAGGCTGTCGTCGCCCAGGGTGATGCCGCCCTGGTCCTGGAACCGGCAGCCGGAGTTGATGAAGACCCGCTCGCCGATGCGGATGTTCTTCCCGCAGTCCGTCGTGAACGGTGGGAAGATCCGGAACGAGGAGGGCACAGCGCGCCCGTTGAGGCGCGACATGATCTCCACGCGCTCGTCGAGCGTGGTGACGCGGGTGTTCAGCTCCATGCACAGGGCGATCGCCTCGTCGGCGAGGTCGTCCATCATGCGTGCCGCCGGGCTGCCCGGGAGCGCGGGCGCGCCGGCGTCCATCTGCGCAAGGAACGTCTCGAGGTCCATGCGCCTTCCTTCTCCGTCGTCCTTCGTCGTCGCCCTCCCGCTCACTTGCCGCTGAACACGGGGAAGGCGCTGGACTCGCCGTAGTCCTGGCCCTTCATGCTCCTCAGGGTCGTCATGTCCTCCTCCGAGATCTCGAAGTCGAGCTGCGCGTTGGAGCGCATGTGCTCGGGGTTCGCGGTCTTCGGCAGAGGCACGGTGCCCAGCTGCAGGGCGTAGCGGATGCACAGCTGCGGGACGCTCGCCCCGTACGTCTCGGCCATCTCCTGCACCTCGGCGTCGTCCAGGATCTCGCCGTGCGCGATCGGCGAGTACGCCTCGACGAGGATGTCCTGCGAGCGGCAGTACTCCAGCAGCTCGTGCGAGGTGTTCCCGGCGTGCACCAGCAGCTGGTTCACGTGCGGGGCGACGTCCGCCGTCTCGATCAGGCTCTCGAGGTCGGACTGCAGGAAGTTGGAGACCCCGATGGCACGGATCCGACCGGCGCGGTGCGCCTCCTCCAGGGCCTTCCACGCCTGCCGGTTGCCGTCCGCGTAGTCGCCGCCGCGGAAGTCGTCCCAGGGCTGCGGGCTGTGGATGAGCATCAGGTCGATGCGGTCCAGGCCGAGCGTGCGCAGGGACTCGTCGATCGCGGCGACCGCGCCGTCGTAGTCCTTGATCTCGGCGGCGAGCTTCGTGGAGACGAACAGGTCGTCGCGGTCCGCCCCGGAGGTGCGGATGCCCTCCCCGACGCCGCGCTCGTTGCCGTAGGCCTGCGCGGTGTCGATGTTGCGGTAGCCGTTCTCGACCGCCGACCTCACGGCCTCGGCTGCCTTGTCGTCGTCGATGAACCAGGTGCCCAGTCCCAGCTTCGGGATCTCGACGCCGTGGGCGAGGGTATAGGTCTGATCGAGGATGCTCATGCGTGCTCTCCGCTCGTCGGCAGCTGGTCGTAGAGGTCGTCGGCGACGGGCTCCAGCCACTCGTTGGAGACGTCGTCGCCCGGGGTGATGAAGGCGAGGTGGGAGAACCAGGCGTCGGCCTTCGCGCCGTGCCAGTGCTTGGTGCCCGCCGGGACCCGGATCACGGTCCCCGGCTCCATGCTGACCGGCTCCTCGCCGTCGGCCTGGTACCAGCCGGAGCCCGCGGTGCAGATCAGCACCTGGTCCCCGCCGCCGCTGCGGCCGTGGTGGATGTGCCAGTTGTTCCGGCAGGCCGGTTCGAAGGACACGTTGCTGACCACCACGCTGCCCTCGGTGAGCGGGGCCAGGTAGCTGCGGCCGATGAAGTACTGGGCGAAAGCCTCGTTCGATTCCCCGAGCGGGAACATCTGGTCGAATCCGTCGTCCGACGTCATGGGTGCCTCCTCGTCGTGGATCGCGCGGCCGATGGGGACCGCGCCGATCGTGTGGTCCCACTCCAGCACGGTTCCGGCGCGCGGGGGAGACCCCCGCGAGAGGGGTTCTGCGGGAGCCTCCTTCCCCGCACCGCCCGCGCGTACCCTCGCCCCATGGACAATCGAGCCGAGGTGCGCGAGTTCCTCACCTCGCGCCGCGCCCACGTCTCGCCCGAGCAGGTGGGGCTTCCCGCCGGCAGGAACCGGCGGGTGGCGGGCCTGCGGCGCAGCGAGGTCGCGGCCCTCGCGGGGGTGAGCGTCGAGTACTTCACGAAGCTCGAGCGCGGCGCGATCAGCGGCGCCTCCCCGGAGGTCCTCGACGGCGTCGCGAGGGCGCTGCTGCTGGACGACGCGGAGCGCGCTCATCTCTTCGATCTCGCGCACGCCGCCAGCCCCGTCGCCCGTCCGCCCCGCAGGCATCCCTCCCGGAGCTGGACGCCGCACGAGAGTCTGCAGTGGATCCTCGACGCCGTGACCGCCGGCCCCGCGTTCGTGCGCAACGGCCGCATGGACATCATCGCGACCAACGCCCTGGGCCGGGCGTTCTACCAGGACGTCTTCGACATGCCGGGCCAGGCGCCGAACATCGCCCGGTTCACGTTCCTCGACGAGCGCGCCCTCGATTTCTACCCCGACTGGGACTTCTTCGCGGGCGTCACGGTGGCGATCCTGCGCACCGAGGCCGGCCGCGACCCCCACAACAAGGAGCTGCACGACCTGATCGGAGAGCTGTCGACGCGCAGCGACGGGTTCCGGCGGCTCTGGGGCGCGCACGACGTCAGGCACCACGGCACGGGTTCCAAGACCTTCCACCACCCTGTGGCGGGCGAGATCACCGTCGCGTACGAGGGGATGGGGATGGAGTCCGAGCCCGGGCTCACGCTCACCGTCTATGCGGCCGAGCCCGGTTCCGTCTCCGCCGAGCGCCTGCAGCTGCTGGCCTCCTGGGCGGCGAGCGAGGTCGGGCAGGA
Organism: Brachybacterium sp. NPDC056505; assembly: GCF_042794925.1. NCBI lineage: Bacteria > Bacillati > Actinomycetota > Actinomycetes > Micrococcales > Dermabacteraceae > Brachybacterium > Brachybacterium sp. NPDC056505. Next base: position 1,102 of record NZ_JBHTSV010000064.1, on the reverse strand, counting down.
CGGCGCGGCGATCCCGTCGGCCGAGGGCTCCGCGGGCTGAGGAGATCAGTGCGACTGATCCCGCCGATCGCGCACGACCACCAGGAGGACGACGCCGATCCCCAGCAGTGCGACGATCGCGTTCGCCATGGTGAGACCGACCGCCTCGGCCGTCGAGGCGCCCTCCAGATGCATCAGGTGATAGACGAAGTGCGGGACGGCGAACACCGAGTAGGCGAGCGCCGCGGGGATCGCGAAGTGCGCCGTCGGGCGCACCAGCGCGATGCCGAGCAGCAGCGCGATCCCCAGCGTGGCGCCGCCGAAGTCCCGCGCATAGTGCTCGCTGAACGGGGGCGTCAGGTCCACGGTCGGGAAGTGCCGGTAGAAGCTCGCGGGCACCAGCGCGTTCGATGCCCCGACGACGAGCTCGTCGAGGAACAGGATCGCCAGAGCCAGGCGGATGACGACGTTCACGGGGGAATCCTCTCGATGCGATGAGGGCCGGCGGGCCGGTCCGAGCACTGCGACGGATGCGCGGCCCACCCCCAGGACCACGCGGCGGCTCGCGATGTGAGGACGGATGCCGGCCCGCGTCGACCCGTCGCGGCGCCGCCTCACACGGACGGCTCGCTCCCGGTCGTAGGGGCAGGGGACGGAGCGGCCGTCCCGAGAGGAGAGCACCATGGACGCACCCACCCCGGACATCCGACTGCTGGACCAGGCCCGCGTCGCCGGCGGCGTCGGACCGGCCCACGTGATGACCGTGAGCATGACGCTCGAGCCGGGCTCGCCCGGTTCGCCGACGCACCGTCACTCCGGCCCCGTCTTCGGCTACCTCCTCGAGGGCGAGCTCGTCTTCGAGCTCGAGGGAGAGCCGGAGCGCATCATCCGCACCGGCGAGGCCTTCTGGGAGCCCGGTGGCGACCTCATCCACTACCAGGCCGCGAACCACCTCGCCGAGGCCCCGACCACGTTCATCGCGGTGATGGTCTGCGCCCCCGGCGAGGAGATGATGACGTTCGTGAGCGAACAGGTGCTCGCCGAGCGCGCGCATCTGCGCCATCCCCGCTCCGGCGGCTGAAAAGGCGGCGGGGCAGGGGCAGGGGCGGATCCGCCCCTGCCC
>NZ_JBHTSV010000063.1:0-9482 GCF_042794925.1 Brachybacterium sp. NPDC056505 | reverse complement strand
GGGGGGGCGGGGTAAACTTGTTGCCGGCCCCGGCGGGCTCCCCCCGGCCCCCCTCTGCGCCCCCCCCCCCCAATTGGAGGGGGGCCCCCCCCGGGGGGGGGCCCCCCCGATCCATCTGTCTGCCGGGTGGCGCGGCGCGCGGGCCGGGTCAGCCCTCGCCGGAGCCCGAGCCGCCGTCCGAGGAGCCACCGTCGGACGAGCCGCCGTCGGACGCCGAGCTGCCGGAGCTCTTGTAGTACGCGAGGCTCGTGTCGGTGACCGGCATCGTCTCGGTGCGCTTCTGGCCGTCGACGCTCATCGTCAGCTCCATGGTCTTGCCCGCGGCGACGGGGAAGTCGTCCACGCCCACCTCTGCGGGCGAGGACTCCTCGGGGTCCTGATCCTTGTGGAGGCTCTTGGGCTCGATCTGGACCGTGGTGTTCGCGGCGACCTTCACGCGCTGCGAGAAGACGACCGCGCCCTCGTAGGTGCCCTCGAGCGTCACGGTCGCGTCCTCGTCGGTGTAGTTGACGACCGAGGCGAGGAGCTCGCCGCGCTGGGAGTCGTCCACGATGACGATCGCGTTGCGCACGCCGAAGGTGAAGTTCTTCGAGGAGTCCTGGAGGCTGACGTTGGTGCCGTCGGCCGCCTGGTAGAAGTCGTGCGTCTGCACCGGGTTCATGTAGCTGCAGCCGGTCGCGCCGACGGACAGCGCCACGGCGGCGACGGTGAGGGCGAGGCGGGTGCGACGCAGGGACTTCACGGGGACTCCTGTTCATGTCCGTCCGGAGGGGCGACCGGACGGGAAAAGGGATCGGGGACGCCGCGCCGGAGGGCGACGCCGTACCGGTCCAGGGTAGCGCACCTCGGGCCTGTCACCGGGCACGACGAGCCCCGCGGGCGCGTGATCCCGGGCATGCGGGAGGCACCCCGGTCCGCGGGCTCGGCCGACACCTCGAGCTGCGTCTCGCACCCGCTCCGACCTGCGCTTCCGTCGAGCGGCGGCGAATTGTATCAGACGCTCCCGTGATAGACTCATAGGCAGGAAAGGGGCCATACACATGAACTTTGCCGTCGGCGAGACCGTCGTCTACCCGCACCACGGAGCAGCGCTGATCGAGGAGGTCAAGAGCCGCACCATCAAGGGCGAGGAGCGCACCTATCTCAAGCTGAAGGTGGCCCAGGGGGATCTCACCATCGAGGTGCCGGCCGACAACGTCGACCTGGTCGGCGTGCGCGACGTGGTGGACAAGGAGGGACTCGAGGAGGTCTTCGACGTGCTGCGCCAGCCGTACACGGAGGAGCCCACCAACTGGTCCCGCCGCTACAAGGCGAACGTCGAGAAGCTCGCCTCGGGGGATGTCAAGAAGGTCGCCGAGGTCGTGCGCGACCTCTGGCGTCGCGATCAGGACCGCGGCCTCTCGGCCGGGGAGAAGCGGATGCTCGCCAAGGCGCGGCAGATCCTGGTCTCCGAGCTCGCGCTCGCGGAGAAGACCGACGAGACCAAGGCCGAGTCGATCCTCGACGAGGTCCTCGCCTCCTGATCGATCGTTGATCGACCGACCGTCGCGCCCTGCGGGGCGGGAGGTCATCGCCGCGGCCCCGGACGGATCCCGTCCGGGGCCGCGGCGCATCCTGCGTCCGCGAGGTCCGGGCCCGGCCACGACCCGAGCCCGTGCCGGGACGAGGGATCCGGGACGGCGGGCGGGTCCACCCCTCGGACCCTCTGGTCGTCGGGCCTCGCGCGTGCCAGGATGGTGACCTGCGCCACACGGCGCGGGGTCCGGCGCCGTCCGGACCGCGGGCCCGGGTCCGGAGGAAGGGAGCGTCCGTGCGCACCATCGCAGTCGTCAGCGGTTCCGGCGTCACCGCCTCCGCACATCTGGCCCGCCAGGTCCGCGAGCACCTCGCGCACCGGGGCATCCAGGCGCACGTCCTGCCCACCACGGTGATGGACATGCTCTCCCAGGACTTCCACGCCGACCTCATCATCGCGACCGTCGAGATCCCGCAGAGCCTGCGCATCCCCGTGGTCTCCGGGATGCCGCTGCTGCTGGAGACGGACCCCCAGGTGGTCTTCGACGACGTCGAGCGCCTGCTCGCGCGCCCCTCCCCCGTGCGCCCGGCCCGCCATCGCCCGCCGGGGCGCCCTGCGCCCGGTCGCCCCGGGGCTCCCCAGCGCCGCACCCCGTGACCGCCTGACGACCGGGAGTGCACCCTCGCGCAGATCTGCGTACTGTCCGTGCAGGGGCAAGGATCCTTGTCGTCCCGAGCCCGATCCGCCGGCGCGCCGCACCCCGCGCGCCCCGTGCGGGCGGCAGCACGACGACTCCGACCCCTCCCGCCCGTCCGTCGTCGACCCCTTCCGGAGACCCCATGTCCGCCACTGACACGCCCCAGCCCGTCCTCGCTGCCGAGGACGTCGAGTCCGCCGCCGCGCGCCTGGACGGCATCGTGCGCCGCACCCCCGTGCACCTGAGCGAGCGGCTGAGCGCGATCGCGGGCGTACCGGTCTGGCTCAAGCGGGAGGACCTCCAGGTGGTGCGCTCCTACAAGCTGCGCGGCGCCTACCTGTTCATGGACTCCCTGGACGGCCCGTCCCGCACCGCGGGCGTGGTCGCCGCGAGCGCCGGCAACCACGCCCAGGGCGTCGCGTACGCGTGCCAGGCCCTCGGCATCGACGGCCGCATCTACGTCCCCGGCACCACGCCCCGTCAGAAGCGAGACCGCATCACGACGCTCGGAGGCGACCGGGTCGAGCTGATCCTCATCGGCGACACCTTCGACGACGCCGCCGAGGCCGCGGCCGACGACGCCCGGCGCACGGGCGCCACCATGGTCCCGCCCTTCGACCACCCCCAGATCATGGCGGGCCAGGGCACCGTCGCCCTCGAGGCGCTCACCGACATCCGCGAGAACCACGGCCAGGACATCTCCACCGTCGTGCTGCCCGTGGGCGGCGGCGGGCTGCTGGGCGGGTGCGGCACCTGGCTGCGGGAGCGCGAGCCCTCGGTGCGCGTGGTCGCGGTCGAGCCCGCGGGCGCGGTCTCGATGGCGGCGGCCCTGCGCCATGGCGGTCCCGTGACCCTGCACGATCTGGACCGCTTCGTCGACGGCGCGGCCGTGCGCCGCGTGGGCGCGGAGACCCTGCGCGCGGCCCAGGCCATCGGGCCGGACCTCGTCGCGGTGGACGAGGGCGCCGTGTGCACCGAGATGCTCGCGCTCTACCAGACCGACGGGATCATCGCCGAGCCCGCGGGCGCGCTGGCCGCGGCGGCCGTGGCGACGGGCCTCGTACGGCCCGACGGCGCCGACGAGGCCGAGGCGATCGGCACCGAGGCGCACGACGCCCCGAGCGCGCAGGGGGAAACGGGCGACGGCATCCTGGTCGTCGTCTCCGGAGGGAACAACGACGTCTCGCGCTACAACGAGGTCGTCGAGCGCTCCCTCGTCCACGAGGGCCTCAAGCACTACTTCCTGGTCACCTTCGCGCAGGAGCCGGGAGCGCTGCGGCGCTTCCTGGACCAGGTCCTCGGGCAGGACGACGACATCGTCCTGTTCGACTACATCAAGCGCAACAACCGGGAGGAGGGGCCCGCGCTCGTCGGGATCGAGCTCGGCGCGAAGGAGAACTTCGAGCCCCTGCTGTCGCGTATGGCCGCCTCGAACATGCAGATCGAGCGCATCGACCCCGACGACCCGATCTACCGCTACCTCACCTGAGGCGCGGCGCCTCAGGCGCGGCACCTGAGGCACGACCGGCCGCGCACGTCGGAGGCCGCATCCCCGGAGCGGGGATGCGGCCTCGTTCGTCTGCGTGAGCGCCGGGCCCGGTCCTGCCGAGCTCAGTGCTCCCGGGCTCAGCCCTCCGAGGAGGACCCGGCGGCGTCCGCGCCGTTCGCGGCGTCGCGGGCCTCGACGGCCGAGCGCACGATGTCCTCGAGCGACTTCTCGCTCTTCCAGCTGAGCGTCTCGCGGATGCGGTCGGTCGAGCAGATGAGGCGCGCCGGATCGCCGGGGCGGCGCTCGCCGAGGCGCGGCTCGATCTCGATGCCCTTGACCTTCGCGATCGCGTCGATCACCTCGAGGACGCTCGAGCCCGTGCCGGTGCCGACGTTGAACACGTGGTGCGGACGGTCGTCGCCGCGGAGGTAGTCGAGCGCGGCGACGTGTGCCTCGGCGAGGTCCAGGACGTGCACGTAGTCGCGGATGCAGGTGCCGTCGGGGGTGTCGTAGTCGTCGCCGAACACCGTCGGCACGTCCCCGCGGTCCAGAGCGTCCAGGATGATCGGCACCAGGTTCATCACCAGGGTGTCCGCGAGCTCGGGCCAGCCGGCGCCCGCGACGTTGAAGTAGCGCAGGGCGACGGTGCGCATGTCGTGGGCGCGCTCGGCGTCGGCCAGCATCCACTCCCCCACGTACTTCGTGGCGCCGTAGGGGTTGATGGGCCGCGGCTCGAGGTCCTCGGTCACGGAGTAGACGTCGGGCATGCCGTAGACGGCCGCGGAGGAGGAGAACACGACGTCGCGCACCTTGGCCTTCGCGCAGGCGGCGAGCACGTTGGCGAGACCGCCCACGTTGTCGTGCCAGTACATCTCCGGGTTCGCGACGGACTCGCCGACCTGCTTGTGGGCGGCGAAGTGGATCACGGAGTCCGCGCCGGAGCTGGTGAGGTGGAAGGCGAGGCGGTCCACGGCGTCCTTGCTCGTCACGTCGAGCTCGACGAGGTCGGCGCCCTCCGTGCGCGAGCGGAAGCCCGTGGAGAGGTCGTCGACCACGACCACCTGCTCGCCCTTCTCCAGCAGGAGTCGCACCACGTGCGACCCGATGTACCCGGCACCACCGATCACGAGAGTCGTCATGCCCCGAGCGTAACCGGTGGTCCTGCGCACGGACGACGGCGGCGCGCGCCGAGGTCAGCTCCAGGACTGGGCGAGCGGCTTGCCCTCGGCGTAGCCGCTCGCGCTCTGCAGGCCGACGACGGCCCGCTCGCGGAACGCCTCGAGGTCGCCCGCGCCCGCGTAGGTGCACGAGGAGCGCACGCCCGCGGTGATCTCGTCGAGCAGGTCCTCGACGCTTCCCGCACCGTCGGCCAGGTACATCCGGGAGGAGGAGATGCCCTCCTCGAACAGGGATTTCCGGGCGCGCGCGAAGGCGTCCTCGGCCGCCGTGCGCGAGCTGACGGCGCGCTTGGAGGCCATGCCGAAGCTCTCCTTGTACGCGCGGCCCCGCTCGTCGACGTGGAGATCGCCGGGCGATTCGAAGGTGCCGGCGAACCACGAGCCGACCATCACGTTGGACGCGCCCGCGGCGAGCGCGAGGGCGACGTCGCGCGGGTGGCGCACCCCGCCGTCGGCCCAGATCCGCGCGCCGAGCTCGCGGGCGGCGCTCGCGCACTCGAGGACCGCGGAGAACTGCGGGCGGCCGACGCCCGTCATCATCCGGGTCGTGCACATGGCGCCCGGACCGACGCCCACCTTGACGATGTCGGCGCCGGCCTCGATCAGGTCCCGCGTGGCCTCGGCGGTGACGACGTTGCCGGCGACGATGCGCACGCTCGTGGACTCCTGCGGCCCGACGGCCTCGCGGGCGGCGCGCAGCGCCTCGAGCATGCGGTCCTGGTGGCCGTGCGCCGTGTCCAGGACGAGCACGTCGGCCCCGGCGTCGACGAGCGCGCGGGCGCGGGCGGCGACGTCGGCGTTGATGCCGATCGCGACGGCGATCCGCAGGCGCCCCCCGGCGTCGAGGGCGGGCGTGTAGATGGTCGAGCGCAGCACGCCGCGCGCGGTGAGCACGCCGCGCAGGGAGCCGTCGTCCTCGAGCACGAGGGCGGCCTCGTGGTGGGTCGCGGCGATGCGCGCATGCAGGGGCGCGGGCTCGCCGGCGGCCTCCCGTGCGCTCAGGCGCAGCACGTCGGTGCTGACCACGTCGCCCACGGCGGTGAAGGCATCGCGGCCGGAGAGCTCCTCGGCCGAGACGACGCCGACCGGGAGTCCGTCGGCCCCCACGACCACGACGATGCCGTGGGCGCGCTTGGGCATGAGGGCGCGCGCCTGGCCGATGGTCCCGTGCGCCTCGAGGGTGAGCGCGTGGTCGACGAGGGGATCGCGGCGCTTCACGCTGCGCACGATGTCCTCGACGCGCTCGGCGGGCAGATCCTGCGGGAGCACGGCGAGCCCGCCGCGACGGGCCATCGTCTCGGCCATGCGGCGCCCCGAGACGGCGGTCATGTTCGCGGCGACCAGCGGGATGGTCGTGCCCGTGCCGTCGTCCGAGCCCAGATCCACCTCGAACCTCGACCCGATCGACGAGAGGGAGGGCAGGAAGAAGCAGTCGTCGTAGGTGAGATCGGTCTGCGGGGTGTGGATGAGGCGCATGACGCCAGGATACGGACCGAGCGCACGACGGGAGGGGCTGCGAGGTGAGACCTGCCACGCCGAGGCGCATGCCCGCGGACCCTCCCCACGGGCACGCACGAAGCCCCTCGGACACGCCGCTCCGGCACCCCCACGAGGGGGATATGATCCGATTCCTCCCGTTTCTCGGCGGGCTCGCGGGGGTCCCGGGGCCCCGACGCAGCACCTGCGTCCTTTCTTCACACGCCCGGCACGGGCGGAGGAACAAGCCCGGAGGGGACATCCGTAGGATGTGCGCCATGACGGACCAGACACCTGGTCGCCGTTCGCGTCGCCCTCATGTGGGTCGGCGCGCTGACGAGCAGACCGACAGCGGCCCCGCCCAGACCTCGGGCGCGGGCCGGGATCGTGAGCGCTCCGGCGGCTTCGACGCGAGCACAGCACGCCGCTGGATCGGCCCCTCCTCCGCCGGATCGGCCGCCTCCGCGGGATCTGCTGCCTCTGCGGGATCCGCCGGATCCGCAGCGTCCGCGGCCTCGGCGAACACGGGCCCTGCCCCTGAGCCCTCCCCGTCGCGTGCACCCTCGCCCTCTGCCCCTGCCCCGTCGCCCGGCGCCGCGCCCACTCCGGTGAGCGCCGCCTCGGCCGACGAGTCCGCGCCCCGTCCCCGCGGTCGCCGCGCCGGTCCCCCGCGGGACGAGCGCACCGAGATGGCGGCCGCCTCCTCCGCGCCGGTCGACGACTCCACGCGTCCTCGCGCGCGCCGCGCCCGGCGCGAGTCGGACGAGGACATGGACGCGTGGTCGGCGGCGGACAGCCATGTGGTCTCGCGCCGCGAGCACCCCGCTGAGTCCGCGGAGTCCGCGGAGTCGGCACAGTCCCGAGATCGTTCGCGCGGGGGCTCCGAGGAGCCTCCCACCACCGTCCTCGAGCCCATGGAGCCGCCGCGCACCTCGGTGCGACTGGGAGCGAGCTCCTCGGTGACCGCGCTGGGACCGCGTGACGCCGAGGAGGAGTCGGCCGCGCCGGTCCCCGCGGACCGCGCCGAGCAGGCGGACGACGCCGGCTCCGCCTCGAGCCCCGTCGGCTCCGCGTCGAGTCCCGTCGGCTCCGCGTCGAGTCCCGTCGCCTCCACCGCGAGCCCTGCTGCCCGGCAGAGCCCGGCCCGACAGAGCCCGGCTCCGCAGAGCCCCGCCAGCGCCTCCTCCGCGGAGTCCCCGAACGCGGCCGGCCAGGACGAACACGACGACGCGCGCGGCGGTTCCCGCGCCGCCTCCGGTGCCGCCGTCGGCGCGGCCGCCGCCGCGACGGGCGTGGCCGCGGCGCGCACCCACGGCGACGCCGGTTCCCGCGTGCCCTCGAGCGACTCCGCGCACGGGAGCACCGGTGCCGGCGGAGGTGCCGGTTCCGGCGGAGGCTCCGGCTCGGGCACTCCGCCGCCGGACGGCCCCGATCTGCCCGACGACGGCCGCGACAGCGGTTCGGGCGACGGGCAGGGCCCGCGCACCCGGGATCGCCGCACCGGCTCGCTCCCCCGCGCGGCCGGCTGGACGGTGCTGACCTCGTTCATCCCCGGCACCGGACTGCTCGCGACCCCGCTGCGCAGGCTGGGCTGGGTGCTGCTGGGGATCGTCGTGCTCGCGGCGGTCGTCGCGGGCGTTTGGGCCGCGACCGGCGATCCTCTGCTCACCCTGCTCAAGCTGCTGAGCAGCCGCAAGGTGCTCATCGGCCTGATGATCGCGATCGGCGTCGTGGCCCTGGTGTGGATCCTCCAGGTGATCCTCTCGAATCTCGCGCACAACACCCGAGAGCGCCTGCACGGCCGACGCCGCGTGGTCTCCCTGATCGTCGCCCTCGTCATGGTCATCGGCGTCGCGATCCCCTTCGCCCGCGCCGAGCAGTACGTGTACGCCGCGCAGGGCCTGCTGGGCAACCAGAGCGTGTTCCGCTCGGGAGGGGGCTCGGGCAAGCTCAGCTCGAGCGATCCCTGGAAGAACACCGAGCGCGTGAACATCATGCTGCTCGGCCAGGACGCCGGGGCCGATCGCACCGGCACTCGCCCGGACACGATCATGGTCGCCTCGATCGACACCAAGACCGGCCGCACGGCGCTCTTCTCCATCCCCCGCAACCTGCAGTACGTGCGCTTCCCCGAGGGCACCGTGGCGCAGAAGAAGTTCCCCGAGGGCTTCGACGCGTTCGGCAAGGGCCAGAACCTCATCAACGCGGTCTGGACCTGGGCCAACGACAACAAGGACCTGTTCCCGAACGACGACGACCCGGGCCTCACCGCGACCGAGTGGGCCGTGCAGGAGACGCTGGGCCTGGACATCGACTACTACGCGATGGTCAACCTCCAGGGCTTCTCCGACCTCGTCGATGCCATCGGCGGCGTGGATCTGAACGTCGAGCGGAAGATCCCGATCGGCGGCGGCACCAACCAGGCCACCGGTGGCAAGTACCCGATCACCGGGTACATCGACCCGGGCCAGCAGAAGCTCGACGGCGACAAGGCGCTCTGGTACGCGAGGTCCCGCGAGGGCTCGACGGACTTCAACCGCGTCTGCCGCCAGCAGCGCATGGTCCGCGCCGTGTCCGAGCAGGCGAACCCCACCAAGCTCGCCCTGAACTTCACGAAGCTCGTGGGCGTCGCCGGCTCGAACATCGAGACCGACGTCCCCAGCGACGACCTCGATGCCTTCGTGGACCTCGGCTGGAGGGTCAAGGACTCCGGGTTCTCCTCGTACCCGATCGTGCCCGGCGTGGACCTGCCGGACCGGCGCCACGACAGCTACTTCGAGGGCGGCCACCCCGATTGGGACTACCTGCACAAGTGGGTGAAGGAGTCGATCGAGGACTCGATGGCGTCGGAGACGACGTCCGTCTCCGGCGGGGACAAGAGCTCCTCGAAGGACGAGGACTCGAAGAAGTCCACGGCGCCCGAGACGACGACGGAGGCGCCGACCACCGAGGCCGAGTCCTCGGAGGCCTCCTCCGGCGACGCCTCGAAGGAGGCCGAGAAGCAGGCCGACGCCGACCCGTTGGCGGCCTGCATGCCCGGCACCCAGGACCCGGACGCCCAGGCCGGCGACTGAGCCGCTCCCGCAGCGACCATCGCATGACGACGGCGCCGTCCCCGTCCGGGGG
>NZ_JBHTSV010000062.1:0-10275 GCF_042794925.1 Brachybacterium sp. NPDC056505 | reverse complement strand
GTGGGCTCGTATTTGTTTTAATGACCCCGGCGGCGCTTGGGTGTTTATGCGCGCAAACAACCACCCGGGCGCAGCACTCAACGTCGATTCAGCCGATTCCGACGGGCGGGCTCCCGACGGCGGGCACCTCGCACGCGTCCGCCCAGCCCCTCACCCGCAGCTGCCTCTGTCCGTCACCCGCCCAGCAGGGTCAGCACGGCCATCACGCGCCGGTGGACGCTCGCGTCGGGGCTCAACCCGAGCTTCGCGAACAGGCGCTGGGTGTGCTTCTCGACGGCGCCCTCGGTGACCACGAGGCGCTCCGCGATCCCGGCGTTGGTGAGGCCCTCGCCCATGAGCTCGAGGACCTCGCGCTCGCGCGGGGTGAGCTCGTCGAGAGGGGAGCGGCGCTGGGAGGCGAGGACCTGCGCGATGACGTCGGGGTCCATGACCACGCCGCCGCCCGCCACCCGCTCGACGGACTCGAGGAAGCGGCCGATGTCGCTCACCCGGTCCTTGAGCAGGTAGCCGGTGGCGGGGGTGCCGGCGCCGATCAGCTCGGCCGCGTAGGCGACGACGACGTACTGGCTGAGCAGCATGATCGGGGCCTCGGGCCAGCTGCGGCGGATCTCGTGGGCGGCGCGCAGACCCTCGTCGCTGTGGCTCGGGGGCATGCGGATGTCCGCGATCACGAGGTCGGGCCGGTGCTCGAGCGCGCGGGCCACGAGCTCCGTGCCGTCGGCCGCGGAGCCCACGACGTCGTGGCCCGCGTCCTCGAGCAGCAGGCGCAGTCCCTCGCGCAGCAGGGCGGAGTCGTCGGCGATCACGAGGCGCACGGGATCACCGCCTCGATCCGGGTGCCCTGCCCGGCAGGGGAGTCGACCTGCAGCGTCCCCTCGAGCGAGGCGACGCGGCCCGCGAGCCCGGCGAGGCCGTGGCCGGCGGAGATGCTCGCGCCTCCGCGGCCGTCGTCGACGATCACGGTGCGGGCGCTGCCCGCCTCGCGGCTCACGCGCACCTGCACGGCGCTCGCCCCGGAGTGCTTGGCGGCGTTCGCGAGGGCCTCGGAGACCACGTAGTAGATGCCGATCTCCACGTGCTCGGGGAGGTCGATCTCCGGGCAGTCGACCGTGGCGGGCACGGGGCACAGGGCGGCGCGCTCGGCGAGGGCCGCCGCGAGGCCCCGGTCCACGAGGATCGGCGGGGCGATCCCGCGGGAGAGCCGCCGCAGGTCCTCGAGGGTCGTGCCCAGCATCTCGCGGGTCTCCGCGAGGATCCTCCGGGATCGTTCGGGGTCCGACGGCGCGAGGCGCTCGGCGCGGGCCAGGTCCATCGTCGCCCGCACGATCCCCTGCTGGGGCCCGTCGTGCAGGTCCCGCTCGAGCCGCCGCAGGGACTCGGACTCCGCGGCGCGCCCGGCGTCGCGGGACTCCTCGGTGCGGGCCAGGCGCTGCTGCTCCTCGAAGCGGGAGCTCAGCAGGCCGTAGCCCACCGCGTGATGGACCGACGTCACGCCCCGGGCGACGGGGTAGGCGGTGAGCAGGAAGAACAGGCCGCCCGCGAACTGCAGCCCCAGGTCGATGCCGGTGGCCAGGGCGCCGTCGAAGCCGAGCAGCTCGCCGAGCCCGTTCATCTCGCCCGCGGGCAGGACGAGGCGCAGGATGATCGAGGCGAGGGGCGCCAGCACCGTCCCCAGGGCTCCTGCGAACCACGCGACCATGACGGGGAACGTGACGGCGCTCAGCAGCAGGTGCACGAGGGTCCACAGGCAGTCCAGCCACGACTGAGGATCCGCGAGCGGGGTGAGCATGCGACGCACCCAGCCGGCGTCGGGCGCCGCGCGCCGGCGCATTGGCCGCGGCAGGGGGCGCTGCAGCAGGACGCGCTGCATGCCCCGCTCGGCGCCCGCGAAGCCCCGGGCGACCATCAGGGCGGCGATGAGGATCGGCAGTCCCACCCAGACCACGACCGTGCCCACACCCACCGCCAGCAGGGTGATGGTCAGGACGAACCCGACGATGCCGAGCACGAAGGCGGGGACCGCGTAGAGGAAGGCGCGCACGATCGTCCCCGCCCAGTGGGCGAGGAAGCCGCGGCGCCGGTCGGCCTCGGGTGCGCGGTCGACGGGCATCGTCGATCCGGTGGTCGAGGCGGGAGCATGCGTCGAGGAGGAGGTCATGGCTCGAGTCTTGTCGTCGGGAGGCGGGAGCCCCATCCTGTCACCCGGCCGATGCGCTGTCGGGCTGGCCCGACGAGGCCCCGATGGGGGACCGATCCGACAGCGACGGAGCCCCGACGGTCGACTCCGCCACAGACGCGCTGGGCGGCCTGGAGGTCCGCCCGGGAGGTCCCTCACGGCACCTAGACTGGGGAGCGACGACCCCAAGCATCCCCAGAGCGAACGTGAGGCAGCGGTGAACTCCGATCACCTGAAGACGTCGGTCCAGGCCATCAACTGGAACCGCATCCCCGACCCGAAGGACAGCGAGGTCTGGGACCGTCTGACCGGGAACTTCTGGCTCCCCGAGAAGGTCCCGATCAGCAACGACATCCAGTCCTGGGGCCGCCTCACCGAGGGCGAGCAGACCCTCACCATGCGCGTCTTCACCGGCCTGACGCTGCTGGACACGGTGCAGGGCACCGTCGGCGCGGTCTCGCTCATCCCCGACGCGGTGACCCCGCACGAGGAGGCGGTGTACACGAACATCGCGTTCATGGAGTCCGTGCACGCGAAGTCGTACTCGCAGATCTTCTCGACCCTCTCGCACACCAAGCAGATCGACGAGGCCTTCCGCTGGAGCGAGCACAACGAGGCGCTGCAGAAGAAGGCCCGGATCGTCATGGGCTACTACCAGGGCGACGACGCGGAGAAGCGGAAGGTCGCCTCGACGCTGCTCGAGTCCTTCCTCTTCTACTCCGGCTTCTACCTGCCCATGTACTGGTCCAGCCACGGCGAGCTGACCAACACGGCCGACGTGATCCGCCTGATCATCCGCGACGAGGCCGTGCACGGCTACTACATCGGCTACAAGTTCCAGAAGGCGATGGAGAAGGCGTCCTCCCAGCGCCAGGAGGAGCTCAAGGACTACACGTTCTCCCTCCTCATGGACCTCTACGACAACGAGGAGGAGTACACCGAGGATCTGTACGACCCGGTCGGCTGGACCGAGGACGTCAAGATGTTCCTGCGCTACAACGCGAACAAGGCGCTCATGAACCTCGGCTACGACCCGCTGTTCCCCCAGGACCAGACCGAGGTCAACCCCGCGATCCTCGCGTCCCTCTCCCCGAACGCCGACGAGAACCACGACTTCTTCTCGGGCTCCGGCTCGAGCTACGTCATGGGCAAGGCCGTCGACACCGAGGACGACGACTGGGACTTCTGATCCGCTGACCGCGCACGTCGTCGGGGATCCCCGCCGACGGCGCGCATGCGAGAGGCCCGGACCTGCACCTTTCTGCAGGTCCGGGCCTCTCGCATCATGGGCACTGGTGCTTTGCGCGCGGGAGGTCCACAGTGGTGCCATGAACACGCAAGAGGCCCTGATCACTGCGGATCTGGCCCGTGCGGCTCGGGCTCTCGCCCAGGTCTCGCTCGCCGATCTCGCCGAGCACACCGACATCGACCTCGAGAGGCTGCGCGCCATCGAGCAGGGGCGGATCCTCGCCACGGCGGAGGAGAGCGGCCTGCTGCACCGCGCCTTCGCGGAATTCGGCGTCGAGCTGCTGCCCGTGGACGAGCACGCCGGCGTGGGCTACGGCGTGCGCCAGAAGTTCAACCCGCGCACCGTCACCCGCATGGAGAACTGGGAGAACGAGGGCGGCCCCGCGGGCGAGGACGACATCTGAGCGGCCCGTATCCTGGGGCGGCCATGACCGCTCCCGCCGCCCACCAGCACCGTCACGAGTCTCCGCTCGTCACCCTGCATCGCGCCGAGGACGACGCCGATGCGGTCCTGCGCGCGCGCATCGCCGAGAGCTGCGGGGTGGAGGAGGCGGCGGTGCATACAGGTCGGCACTGCCCGCGGTGCGGCTCCTCGGCGCACGGCCGGCCCTGGGCCCGCATCGACGCCGCGTCCGACATCCCCGTGAGCATCTCCCGCTCCGGCACGCACCTGGTCACGGCCGTGCGACGCAAGGGTCCGGTGGGCGTGGACATCGAGTCCGTCGCCGCCGTCGACCGGCTGTGGTCGCCTTCCCTCGTGCTGCACCCGAGCGAGCGCGGGCTCGATCGGACGCCGGAGGATCGCGCGCGCCTGTGGGCGGGCAAGGAGGCGGTCCTCAAGGCGCTCGGCGTCGGGCTCGCCCGCGCGATGCCCACGATCGCGCTCGCCGACTTCGACGTCGAGGACCCGCCGGCTCCGCCCGGGCACGTGATCGCCTGCGCGCGGCTGTGATGCCGCGGCGCGGCCGTGCCGGTGATGCCGGCGGCGCCGGCCGCACTCCTGACCGTCGGCGTGCCGCCCGAGGCGCTCCGTCGGCCCCGAGCACTCCGCGCCGGATCAGGCCGGTCGCGGGCACTCCGGCAGCGGCAACGACTCGAGCCATGCCTCGGCGAGGTCCCCGAGCTCCTGCCCGCTCTCGCGCTCCGCGTGCTCGAGCAGCATCGCGGTGGTGACGTTCCCACCGGCGTGCTCGGCGAGGAAGGTGCGCAGGAGCGCGAAGAAGGCGTCGTCGCCCACGCGCATCCGCAGGGCGTGCACGGTGAGGGCGCCGCGCTTGTAGACGCGGTCGTCGAACATGAGCTCGGGCCCAGGATCGGCGAGCAGCAGGTCCTGGGGGAGCTCGGCGAGCAGGGCGTGGTGCTTCTCGACCTCGGCCTGCACGCTGGAGACGCCGGAGTGCTCGGCCCACAGCCACTCGCAGTAGCACGCGAAGCCCTCGTGCAGCCAGATGTCCTTCCACGCGGACAGGGTGACGGCGTTGCCGAACCACTGGTGGGAGAGCTCATGGGCGATCAGGCGCACCGACTCCCAGTCGGTGTCCACGAGGTTCGCGCCGAAGGTCGAGAGGCCCTGCGACTCGAGCGGGATCTCGAGGTCGTCCTCGGTGATCACTGCCGTGTACGAGGCGAACGGGTAGGGCCCGAAGAGCTCGGCGAAGAAGGTGAGCATCTCGCCCTGGCGGGCGAAGGAGCCGAGGAGGTCGTCCGGGGTCGTGCCCAGCGGGACGAGGGTGCGCACGGGGACGTCGGCGCGGGCGATGTCGACGGGGGAGTAGCGGCCGATCTGCACCGTGGCCAGGTACGTGGCCATGGGCACGCGCTGCTGGTAGGTCCACGTGGTGACCGCGCTGCGGCGGCGCGTGCCCTCGAGCTCACCCGCGGCGGCGACCCAGTAGTCCGGCGGGGCGCCCAGCTGCAGCGTGCAGGTCGCCTTGTCGTCGGGCCGGTCGTTGCACGGGAACCACGAGGGCGCCCCGTGGGGCTGCGCGGAGACGATGACGCCGTCGGTCAGCTCCTCCCAGCCGGTCGCGCCGAGCACCCGCGAGGGCACCGGTCGCGGCTTGCCGGAGTACTTCACCCGCACCACGAACTCCTGGTCCGCGGTGATCGGAGTGCGCACGGTGAGCGTGCCGGAGCGGTGGCCGGTCTTCACGGCGCGGCCGTCGACCTGCACCTTCTGGGCGCTCAGGCCGTACAGGTCCAGACGGATCGAGTCCGCGTCCGCGAGGGCGCGGCAGTGCAGCGTCGCCTCGCCCTCGAGCCGATTCGTGTCGACCTTGTAGACGAGGTCGAGGTCGTAGTGCTCGACGCCGAAGGAGCGGTCCCCGTGCCCCGGGACGTAGGGGTCCGCGCCGTCGCCGGCGTGCGCGTGCGCGCTGTGCTCCCTCATGCGCCGATTCCCCTCACGCTGCGTCCCCTCATGCGTCGTCCTCCCACGGTCCGATCGGATTGCCCTGCCAGCGCGTCCCCGCGGGCACGCTCTCACCGCGCATCACCAGGGACACCGGGCCCACGGTCGCATGGCGGTCGATCTGCGCCGCAGGGAGGATCACGCTGCCGGGGCCGAGGGTCGCGCCCTCGGCCACCACGACCGTGTCCATGCTGAGCACGCGGTCGTGGAACAGGTGGGTCTGCACCACGCAGCCGCGGTTGACGGTCGCGCCGTCGCCGAGCTCGACGAGGTCGGTTTCGGGAAGCCAGTACGACTCGCACCAGACGCCGCGGCCGATGCGGGCGCCGAGCGCCCGCAGCCACCAGTTCAGAGCGAGCGTACCGGTCGTGGCGCGCGCGAACCACGGCGCGGCCAGCACCTCGGTGAAGGTGTCGGCAAGCTCATTGCGCCACACGAACGACGTCCACAGCCCGTGCTCGCCCTCGCGATGCCGGCCGACGATCAGCCACTTCGCGACGACCGACACCACCGCGGCGGCGACCGAGCCGGCCAGCAGCACCGGACCGCCCAGCAGCACCGCGGCGCCGAGCCCGTGCCGGTCCACGAGCACGAGCAGGGTCGCGCCGACCGCCGCCCACAGCACCACGGCCAGCAGCATCGGCAGGATCCGGCAGGTCTCGACGATCCCGCGGAACACTCGCAGCCGACGGGAGGGCGCGTACGTGCGGGACTCGTCGGCCTCGCTGCCGGCGCGGCGGAGACGCCGCGGCGGGCTGCCCATCCAGGAGCCGCCGGCCTTCGCCGAGGTCCGACGGGGCGCCGCCGACAGGACCGCGACCAGGGACTTCTTGGGGACCTTGCGTCCCGGGGCGAGCATGCCGGAGTTGCCCACGAAGGCGCGCTTGCCGACCTTCACCCGCTCCACGCGGATCCACCCGCCGCCGAGCTCGTAGGGGCCCACCATGGTGTCGTCGGCCAGGAAGGCGTGGTCGCTGACCTGCACCAGGCTGGGGATGAGCAGCACGGTCGAGGCTTCGACGCCCTTGCCCACGCGCGCCCCGAGGGCGCGCAGCCAGAGCGGTGTGAGCGCACCCGAGTAGAGGGGGAACAGCCAGCTGCGGGCCTCGTCGAGCAGGCGCAGCGTCCCCCAGATCTGCACGCCCGGCAGGGAGCGCACCGGATGGTGGCCGGGACGGATGCCGAGCGCGAAGAGCCGGGTGAGGGCCAGCACCAGCAGGATCAGCACGAGGTAGCCGACGAGTGCGGACAGCGGCAGCCAGGGCAGCGCCGCGAGGACCGCTGCGCCGAAGGTCGGCGCGGAGGCGATCGCGGGGAGAGCCACCGCGGCGCCCGCCATGGCGGCCACGGCGGGCAGGGCCGCGATCACCAGCGCGACCAGCGCGTACACGCCCTGCCAGAGCGGTCCGCGGTGCGGGTGCTCGCTCGACCAGGGGCCGCGGGCGCGGGCCTTCCGACGGGCGGGGGAGCCCGACCAGAACTCGCCCGCGGGGACGTCGCCGAGCACGGCCGATCCCGGGGCGATCTCCGCGTCCCTGCCCACGTGCGCGCAGGGACCCAGGGTGCTGCGGGCGCCGATGCGTGCGCGCTTGCCGATGCGCACCGCGCCGATGTGCAGGGTGTCGCCGTCGATCCAGGTGCCCGCGAGGTCGACCTCCGGCTCGACGGAGGCGCCGACGCCGATGTGCAGCAGGCCGGTGACGGGCGGCAGCGCGTGCAGGTCGGCGTCGCGCCCGATCCTCGCGCCGAGCAGCCGCGCGTAGTACGGGACCCAGGGTGCGCCCGCGAGGCCCTGTGCGCCGAGCTCCTCCTGGAGGCGCTCGGCGCACCACAGGCGCAGGTGCGCGAGGCCTCCGCGGCGGTGGGCGCCGGGCCGCCGGATCCCGGCGAGCAGCAGCCGCGCGAGCAGCGCGGCGAGGGTCATCCGCACGGGCGGGACGAGGAGCACGAGCGCCGCCGGGACGAGCACGCCGAGGGGAGCAGCCGGCGCCCAGGCGACGTCGAGCAGGACGGAGGCGAGGGTCGAGGCGATCATCAGCCAGGTGAGCCAGCGCAGCGCCCCGATGGCGCGCAGCGGCAGCAGCAGGACCAGCTGGGCGGCCTGGAAGGCGCGGCGAAGGGGAAGCGCCTCGTCCTCGTTGCGGGCGCTCGAGGTGCCCATCCCGTCGAGCGCGGCGGCGAGGGAGGCGATCGTGGAGTGCGCGTAGACGTCGGCGACGGCGACCTCCGGGTGCATCTCCCGCAGCCGGCCGACGACCTGCGCGGCCGTCAGCGAGCCGCCTCCCAGGTCGAAGAAGTCGTCGCGCACCGAGGTGGCCCGGGCGCCCAGGACGTCGGACCAGATCTCGGCGATCCAGGCGGCGGTGCCCTCGAGGTCGCGGGTGGAGCCCGGGGCCGACGGCAGGGGCCAGGGCAGGGCGTCGCGGTCGACCTTCCCGGAGGTGCGCGTGGGCATGTCCTCGACGACGGCCAGACGCGGCACGAGCGCGGCGGGCATGCGCTCACGCAGGAGGGCGCGGGCGGAGTCCGCGTCGAAGGTGGCGTCGGCCGTCAGGTACCCGACCAGGAGCTTGTTGCCGGTCTTGGTGGAGCGCACGGCCGCGGCGGCGGAGATCACGCCGGGCAGGCGCAGCAGCTGGTCGTCGATCTCGCCGAGCTCGATGCGGCGGCCGCCGAGCTTGATCTGGTCGTCGGCCCGCCCTGCGAACAGCAGCCCGTCCGGGTCGTTGACCACGCGGTCCCCGGAGCGATAGGCCCGGTCCCAGCCGAGGGTGGGCATGGGCGCGTACTTCTCGGCGTCCTTCGCGGGGTCCAGGTACCGGGCGAGCCCCACGCCGCCGATGATGAGCTCGCCGGTGGCACCCGCCTCGACCGGCTCGCCCTGCTCGTCGACGACGGCGAGGTCCCAGCCGTCCAGGGGGAGGCCGATGCGCACCGGATCGGTGCCGTCGAGCTGTGCGGCGCAGGCGACGACCGTCGCCTCCGTCGGCCCGTAGGAGTTCCAGACCTCCCGGCCGGGGGCCTGGAGGCGCGCGGCGAGCTCGGGCGGACACGCCTCGCCGCCCATGATGAGCAGCCGCACGGCCTCGAGCGAGGAGTCCGGCCACAGGGAGACCAGGGTGGGGACGGTCGAGACGATGGTGACGGAGTTCGCGAGCAGCCAGGGGCCGACATCGACCCCCGAGCGGACCAGCGAGCGCGGCGCCGGGACCAGGCAGGCGCCGTGGCCCCAGGCCAGCCACATCTCCTCGCAGCTCGCGTCGAAGGCGACGGACAGTCCCGCCATCACGCGGTCCCCCGGGCCCAGCGGCGCGTCCTGCAGGAACAGGCGGGACTCGGCGTCGACGAAGGCGGCCGCACTGCGGTGGGAGACGGCCACCCCCTTGGGCTTGCCGGTCGACCCCGAGGTGAAGATGATCCAGGCGTCGTCGCCCGGGGAGGGGTCGACGACCTCACCGGATGCCGAGGGGTCCTCGGCGTGCACCCCCGTCGGGGCGAGCGCGAGGTCGTCGCCGAGCACGGCGGCCACCGCGGACTCCTCGAAGACCACGCGGGCGCGCTCGTCGGGGTCCTCGGCGTCCACGGGGACGTAGGCGGCGCCCGCGAGAAGCGTGCCGAGGATCGCGACGTACAGCTCGGGCGTGCCCGAGGTGATGCGCACGCCCACCCGCGAGCCCGGGCCCACGCCGAGCGCGGCGAGACGGCCCGCGACCCCGGAGGCGGCGGCGTGCAGCTGGGAGTAGGTGAGGGGCTCGAGCCCCGTGTCGATCGCGAGGGCGTCGCCGTGGGCGGCGACGGTCGCGCGGAAGAGATCCACGAGGGTGCGGGGCGCAGGGGCGCGGTCTCCGGCGAGGAGCGCGGGCACAGGGGCTGTCACAGCATGATTGTCGACCATCGACCTGCCGATCCCGGCACCGACGTGAGGGATCAGGGACGCGTGTGACCAGCAGGTGAACAGATGTTCGCCGTCGCGAGGACGGGACATGTCCTAGGGGTCCGGGGCTCCGATGTGGGATCGTGGGTCCTCACAGGGTCCGCATCCGCGGACCGAGAGGAAAGGAGCTTCCCCATGGGTCTCATCGGCCTCATCATCTCCTGGATCATCATCGGTGCCATCATCGGGCTCATCGCCCGGGCCATCCTGCCCGGCAAGCAGGCGATGGGCATCGGGATGACGATCATCCTCGGTGTCATCGGAGCCGTCGTCGGCGGGTTCATCGGCGGCCTCTTCGGCGGCAACGGCATCAACGGCATCATGAACAACCCCTGGAGCATCGGCACGATCCTGCTCTCCGTGGTGGGAGCGATCATCGTGATGGTGGTCTACGGGCTGGTCACCAAGAACCGCGCCTGACCCCGTCCGGTCCCGGCGCCGGGACCCGGCGGAGCATCCCGACCCCGCACCGGAACGACGAGCGCCCGATGCCGCAAGGCATCGGGC
>NZ_JBHTSV010000061.1:0-13526 GCF_042794925.1 Brachybacterium sp. NPDC056505 | reverse complement strand
GGCGGATCCGCCCCTGCCCCTGCCCCTCCTCGGCCGCGTGCAGAATCCTCCGGAGACTGCGCGGGGTGAGGATGCGATCAGCTCTGACGGAGGGCGAGCCACTGCGCGAAGGTCATCTCACCGCGCCGAGTTCCCGGCGTCGGGAGCAGCGACCCGTCGCGCATCCCGCGACCCCATGCGCCGGGCAGAGGGATCTGGAGGACGGGGCGTCGGCGCCCCTCGGATGCGAGCAGCCGCCGCACCAGGCCCGCCATGTTCTCCTCCCTCGGCCCCGCGAGATCCGGCACGACCCCCTGCGGCGCGCCGGTCGCGATCGCGACGAGCTCGGAGGCGACCTCGCTCGTGGCGATCGGCTGCGAGCGCATCGTGGGCACCACCTGCAAGGGTCTCACCGCGCCATGGCCGATCAGCTGCTTCGCGAAGTCGTGGAACTGGGTCGTGCGGAGCAGCGACCATCCGCCGTCGCGCTCCCGGAGCAGATCCTCCTGGGCCGCCTTGCCCGCGTAGTAGTTCGCGCGCACCTGCGCCGCCCCGATGATCGAGATCGCGACGTGGTGGGGCACGCCCGCGGCGCGCCCGGCGGTCAGCAGGTTGTCGGTCACGGTGGTGAAGAAGTCGACGCTGGCAGAGGTCGAGGTGCTGCTGGTGGCAGAGGCGTCGATGACTGCCGAGGCGCCCTGCAGGGTCTCGACGAGGCCCGCGCCCGTGACGAGGTCGGTGCCCGTGCTGCGGCTCAGGGGCACGGGCTCGCAGCCCGCATCCCGCACCGCTGCGACGACGTGGCGGCCCAGTGCGCCGGTCGCTCCGGCGACGACGATCTTCATCTGACTGCCTCCTTCGTGGCCCCCGTGGACGGGGCTCCTCGGTCATGTCGGCGGGATCGTGCCCGCGGCGTGCTGAGTAGTCTTCGCGTCATACCCCTATGACCGGACACGGAACGGTGATGTGAGGCGGTGCCCCGCCGACGACGGCGGACTGCGGGCGGACGGGACCGTCCGCGGACGGTCGCCGCGGCTCACACCCCGACGTCCTGCTCGGTCCTGTGGTGCGAAGGGAGCACGCCATGACACCGCTCGAGGACGATCAGCACCCAGCCCGGCCGGGACCGCACGGTCACGACCCCGATACCGGGAGCGCCGACGCGCGGGATCCGGATCCCCAGGGTCCGGATGCCGAGGGTCCCGATGCCGAGGCGCTGGGGGAGAGGCGCCACCTCCTGTCCCTTGCGTTCCGGATGCTCGGCACGGTCGCCGAGGCCGAGGACGCCGTGCAGGAGACCTACATCCGCTGGTACCGGCTGCCCGAGGAGGAGCGTGCGGCCATCCGGGTGCCGAGGGCGTGGCTGACGCGCGCCGCCGGTCGGATCTGCCTCAACGTCCTGGGCTCGGCGCGCCGCCGCCACGAGAGCTACGTGGGCCCCTGGCTGCCCGAACCCGTGCCCGCTCTCGCGTTCCCGGCCGGGACGGCGACGGAGGACCCGCTTGACCGGGTGACCCTCGACGACTCGGTGAGCACCGCTCTGCTCGTGGTCCTGGAGTCGATGACGCCCGCCGAACGGGTCGCGTTCGTGCTGCACGACGTGTTCGCCGTCCCCTTCGCCGAGGTCGCGGAGACCGTGGGACGCACCCCCGCCGCGTGCCGTCAGCTGGCCGCCTCGGCCCGGCGAAGGGTCCAGGCGGATCGCGGCCGACGTGCGAGCCGCAGCGAGCACGACGACATCGTGCGAGCCTTCGCCGCCGCCGCGCGCAGCGGCGATCTCGCCGGGCTGGTGGCCGTGCTCGACCCCGACGTCGTGCTGCGCTCCGACGGCGGCGGCCAGGTGACGGCTGCGCGCAGGCCCGTCCTCGGACCTGATCGGGTCGCACGGTTCCTGTTCGGAGCGCTCACCAAGAACCCGGGGGCGACAGTCCTCGAGCAGGACACGCCCGACGGCCTCGGGTTCGCGCTCTGGGGCGAGGCGCGGATCTTCGGCGTGGTCACGCTCGAGGTCGTCGACGGGGCCGTGAGCGAGGTCCGGCTGATGATGAATCCCGAAAAGCTCACGCTCTGGAACTGAGCGCCCTGCGCGCGTCGCCGATCAGAACGCCGCCGCGCCCTGCCCGACGTCGGCGCGGACGCAGGGTGGAGGCTGAGCGGGCCAGTTGTCGGCCCGTGCTCACCGCTGCAGCGACGAGAGGATGATCCGGTCCAGATCGGTCGCCTGCAGCCCGTAGTCCCTGGTCAGCGTGCCCGGGTGGATCACGGCGCGGCGACGCCACAGGTAGAGCTGGTGCGTGAGCTCGCGGAACGTGGGGGAGAAGAGGCCGATCGCGCGCAGCAGCGGCGAGGGGATGCCCGTGGCCCCGTGCGGGCGCTCGCCGACCAGCGCCGCCGTGCGCTCGGCCAGCTCGCGCTGGCTCAGCGGTTCCGGCGAGGGGGCCATCAGGATCGCGTCGCCGTGCGGTGCGAGCTCGTCGGCGTGCTGGGCGGCGAAGGTCATCGCGGCCGTCATGTCCGGGATGGACGTGAGGGTGCGCGGCACGGACGGGTCCCCGAGCACCCACGCGCGCTTGCCTGCGGCCGCGGGCTGGAGCACGAGCTGCAGGAAGACCGAGGTCTCGGGCACTGCCGTCGGCCCGAGGAGGTCGGCCGCGACCACGGAGAGCGTCGTGGCCGGGTGTGCGGCCCGGGTGCGCAGCAGCTCCGCGCGGACCTCGCCGAGCGGCGAGGCGGGCGTGAGGGGTGCGCCTTCGTGGAGATCCGCTGCCCCCTCGCCGAAGGCGTAGACGGACTCCGGGAAGACGATGGGGATGTCCGCGTCGGCCGCCGCGTCCATGACCGCGCGCTCGCGCTGGGGCAGGTCCCGGCGCCATGCGGAGGCGTCGTAGCTCGAGTGGATGCAGTGGAGGATCGCATCGGCGGTGGCGCCGTCCGCATCCGTCAGGGCGGAGCGGAGCGTGGCCGGATCTCCGGCGTCGCCGCGCACCAGGCGGGCGCCGGGCTCCACGTCGGCGCCACGCCGCAGCACCGTCACGTCGTGGCCGGCGGCGAGGAGGTCGCGGGCCAGCTGGGTGCCGATCTGGCCGGCTCCGGTGATGAGGTATCGCATGAGGGGACTCTTTCTGTGAGCACTGCTCGCCTTCTGACGAGGACGACGCTAGCCCGGCGCGCGCGAAAAAACAAGAGCAGTGCTCACAGAATTGCCTCAACGGGCGTGCGGTGCGAGACTGACCGGCATGGAGAAGCCGACGAGTGCGACGAGCGCGAAGAGCGCGCGGCCGCGCCGCAGCCACGCCCAGGCGCGCGCCGAGATGCGCGAGGGCATCCTCCGCGTGGGCGGGGAGCTGCTGGAGAAGGACGGGCCCGCCGGGCTCTCCGTCAGGGAGATCGCGCGTGGGCTCGATGTCGCCTCGTCGGCCATCTACCGCCACGTGTCCAGTCGCGACGATCTGCTCACGCTCCTGCTGGAGGACGCCTTCACGGACCTCGCGGACCGTGTGGACGCGGCTCTCCGGGATGCCTCGACGGAGGGGGGTGCCGGGAAGGCAGCTCTCGCGGCGCTCGCCGGGGCGATGCGAGGGTGGGCCCTCGAGCAGCCCCAGCGGTGGGCGCTCGTCTACGGATCGCCCGTGCCCGGGTACGCGGCGCCCGCGGAGCGGACCACGGGGCCGGGCACGCGCGTGATGGCGAGGTTCATGGAGATCCTGGCGGCAGGCGAGAGCGCTTCCGGCCCGTCGGCGCAGGAGGGGGCACACTCAGGCGGCCCGGGCTCCGTCCTGGCGAGCGCACCAGGAGAGGCCTACTCCGAGGTGCTCGCGGCGGGAGCGGGTGAGCTCGGGGTGGACGCGTCGCCCGCGCTCGCCGCGGCGAGCGTCCTGGCATGGACGGGGCTGGTCGGGCTGATCTCCGCGCAGCTCTTCGGGCAGCTCGGGGCGGACTTCGCGCCGTACGGCGACGAGATGCTCGCGCAGTGGGTCGACGCCACCGCAGGGGAGTTCGGATTGCGCTGATCCCCGTCGTGACAGGGCCGTTCGCTACTCTCGCACCGTGACTGTCCAGCCCCATCTCGTCCGACGCGGCTCCGGCACGCCCGTGCTGTTCGTCCACGGCAACGGCCCCGACCATCGGCTCCTGCTCGACCTCGACGACGTCTTCGCCGCCGACGGAGCCTGGGAGCGCTTCTATCCCGACCTCCCGGGGTTCGGCGGCACCCCGCCGCTCGCCGGCCGCGGAGGGCTGCCGGACCTCGCCGATCGGCTCGACGAGATCGTCGGGGACCTGCTCGGCCAACGGCCGTTCGCGGTCGTCGGGAACTCCCTGGGCGGGCTCCTCGCCCGTGACCTCGTCGCGCGCCGCAGCGGCCAGTGCGTCGGCATGGCGCTGCTCGCTCCCGTCGTCGATCCCGTGCGCGAGCACCGCACGCTGCCCGCGCGGACCGTCCTCGCGGAGGAGCCGGGCCTGCTCGCCTCGCTCGATCCGGCCGACGCTGAGACCTACGCCGAGATGGCCGTCGTCCTCAGCAGGGAGAACTGGGAGCGCTTCCGCGAGACGGCGCTCCCCGGCATCCGCGGCGCCGACGTCGACGCGATGCGCCGCCTGGGGGAGCTCTACGAGCTGCCCTCCCTGCCCGACGCGGAGCTCGAGGCGGATCCCGCGATCCGCGACCTGCCCGTCCTCGTCGTCGCAGGCAGGCAGGACGACGTGGTCGGCTTCGAGGACCAGGACGCCCTCGCGCGCCGCTTCCCCCGCGCGACCTTCGCCGCGCTCGACGGCGCAGGACACAACGTCCATCTCGACCAGCCCGAGGTGGTGCGCACGCTCCTGCGCGCGTGGCTCACGGCGGTCCGGCGCGGTGCCGAGGAGCGCAGCGGCGCGGAGGCACGGCGCGCGTCGGCTCCGGGCCATGTCGAGCTGCGCGGGCCCCTCGTGTGCGCGGACGCTCGAGAGGCGGATCTGGTCCGCCGGCACCTCGCACAGCACGTCGAGCTCACCCGTGCGGAGCCCGGCTGCCTCGCCTTCCATGTGGAGCCGACCGAGGACCCGCTGGTCTGGACCGTCGCCGAGACCTTCGCCGACCGGGAGTCCTTCGCCGCGCACCAGGCGCGGGTCACGTCGAGTGCGTGGGGCCGGGCGACCGAGGGCATCCGGCGCGACTACAGCGTGAGCGGGGCGAGTGACGACTCACCGCAGCCGCTCGCGGGCGGGTCGAGCACTCCCTAGCGCCGAGGCCCCTGGCCCCGGGCATCGAACAGCCGACGCAGCCAGCCGACGCGCCGGACCTCGGCGCCGGCCGCCTCGATCCGCGCGCGCAGCTCGCGGTCGTTGGTGACCGCGAGGACCACTGCGCCGTCCGCGATCCGACGCTGGACCTCGGCGACGATCTCGTCGTCCCCGGATCCGGGAGCGCGCACCACGCACACCGCGCCGGACTCGGGGATGTCCCGCGCCTTGCCCTCGACGACGAGCGCGACGAGCGGGCGCAGCGTCCCGGCCGGATCGGCGGGGATCTCGAGCCCTTCGAGGCTGTCCCGCAGGCGGACGGCGGCACCGGCGCGATCGCGCCACCACCCGTCGGGCACCGAGCCGACGACGTTCGCCCCGTCGACCACGAGCACGATCTCTTCCGCAGCGTCCGTCATCCCACCACCGTCGCATAGGCGGGACGGTCTTCCCGCGTCATGCGCGCAGCAGACTCCACCCGAGCCCGGATCACCCGCGTGCGAGCAGGCGCTCGAGCGGGATCGAGTCGTCCTGCCAGGGGAGCAGCAGCCAGGCGACGAGGTACGCCGCGAAGCCGACGAACGGCAGCAGGAACGCGATGAGCAGCAGCAGCCGCACCAGCCACACGTTCAGACCGGTCCTCGCGGCGATGCCGCCCGCGATGCCTGCGAGCAGACGGCGGGGGCCGCGACGGAAGCCGAGGGAGCGCACGGAGCCGAAGAGGGTTCTCATGCCCGGAACGGTACGCACCGCGCCTCCGCGGGTCACGGGGGATAGCCCCCGCGTAGACTCCGTGCACCCTCGGGCGAAGGTGCCGAGAGGCGATCGGGGACGATCCGCAGCGCGGGCGGCGCCGACGGCGCACCGTGGAGAGGCGCTCATCATGGGGACACTCACCTATACCGCGACGATGTCGCTCGACGGCTACGCGGCCGACGCCGACGGAGACTTCCAGTGGTCCGCGCCCGGCGACGACGTGTTCGCCGTGCACGTCGAGCGCCTGGCCGAGGTGAGCACCGAGGTCATGGGCCGGCGCACCTTCGAGCTCATGGAGTACTGGGAGGCGGATCCGAAGGCCGGGCCCGACGGCGAGGAGTGGAGCGGGGCCGAGCGTGAGTTCGCGCGTCGCTGGCAGCGCCTCGAACGCATCGTCGCGTCCTCGACGCTCGACGAGAGCCGCGTCGATCCGGCGCGCGCCCGACTGATCCGGCACCTGGACCTGGCCGGTCTGCAGCAGATCGTCGACGAGGCCCCTGGGCAGGTCGAGATCTTCGGGCCCACGGCGGCGGCCGACGCGATCCGCGCCGGCATGGTCACGGACTTCCACCTGTTCGTGGTCCCGATGATCGTGGGCGGAGGCCTGCGGGCGCTGCCCGACGGGGTCCGTCTCGATCTCGAGCGCGTCCATGAGGAGGCGTTCGCCAGCGGTGCGGTGCACCTGCACTATCGCGCCCGCGGCGCGGGTGGCGACCCCGGACGGGTGGTCACGGAGGCGCCGGAGGGCGCCTAGAGACCCCGCCGGACCACGAGGACGTTGTCGGTGACCTCGGCGGTGCTCGCGCCGTCGGGTGCGGTCGCGGTGCGTCGTCGGGGCTCGACGACGAGGCGGTCCCATTCCCCGGTGAGCGCGAAGGCCTCGAGAGTCTGCTGGGGTGCGGGGAACTCCATGTCCTGGTTCCAGGACCAGGGCGCGACCGAGGCGTGGTCGATGACGAGCAGCAGTCCGCCCGGGGTGACCTGTCGGGAAGCCCGGGCGATGATCGCGTCCCGGTCGAACTCCACCGGTGACTGGAAGTAGCAGGCGAAGATCAGATCGAACGATCCGCGGGGGATGTCCTGGGCGAGATCCGCCTGGACGGCGGTCACGCGGTCGGTGAGCTCCTCCGCGCGGGCGGTCTCGTCGATCCGTCGTGCGGCGGTGGCCGAGGCGTCGGCCGCGGTGACGGTCCATCCTCCTCGGGCGAGCCAGAGAGCGTTGCCGCCCTGTCCTGCCCCGAGCTCGAGCGCCGTGCCGGGGTGGCGCGCGAACTCGCCGATCAGGTCGACCAGCATCGGGCTCGGGGATGGGGCGTTCGTGGGAGCACCGCGATCGGCGTAGTGCGCCTCCCAGAATCGCTCGCTCTCGGTGGAGTGGTCCGCGTTCATGCGGACATCATGGGCGAGCAGGGCGAGGCAGGACAAACGGGGTCAGTCACGGGCGGCCTTGCCGTGGTCCGGTGCGGACTACTCCCTCTCCGGCCGACGGCGCGTCGCCTTGGTCTGCGACCGCTGCCTCTTCGTCTCGAGCCGGCGGCGCTGGGAGCCGCGGGTGCGACGGGTCGGCCGACGGGGGACCGGTGGGGCGACCGCCTCGCGCAGCAGCTGGGCGAGGCGCTCCCGGGCGGCGACGCGGTTGCGGCGCTGCGCACGGTGCTCCGCGGCGACGACCGTGAGCACCGTGCCGGCGAGCCGGGGCGCGAGGTGCTCCAGTGCGCGCTCGCGCTGCGCCCCGTCGAGCGCGGAGGTCGTGGCGAGGTCGATGCTCAGCTGCACGCGGGAGTCGGCGGTGTTGACGCCCTGCCCGCCCGGGCCGGAGGCGTGGGAGAAGAGCTCGACGAGCTCGGAGGCGGGCACCACGAGCCCTCGTGGGGCACCGGGCCCCGGCGGCACCTGCAGATCATCCACGGGGCGCGTCCCCGTCGAGTCCCTCGCTCTCCTCCGCGAGTCGCGGCTCGACGCGGCGCTCGGGCCGGACGCCCGCCTTGTCGGCGTAGAACTCCCTGATCACGTCCATGTCCGCGGCGACATCACCTGTGAGATCGAGCGTCGGCCCGAGCCCCGCCGTCATCGTCGTGCGATCCACGAAGCCGAGTGTCACCGGCATCCCCGTGCGCCGCGCGATCCGGTAGAACCCCGACTTCCAGTGCGTGTTCCCGCCACGAGTGCCGTCAGGGGTGATGACCAGGCCGAACACGGAGCCGCCGTGGACCCTCTCGACGACTTCGGCGACCACGCTCCGAGGGTCGGAGCGGTCCACGGGGATCCCGCCGAGCGCTCGCATGAGCGGTCCCCGCCAGGAGCGGAACAGCGTGTGCTTGCCCAGCCAGTGCACCTCGATGCCCAGACGCCAGGCGATCGCGAGCATGAGTACGAAGTCCCAGTTGGAGGTGTGCGGGGCGCCGAGCAGGATCGTCGGGCGCGAGGGCGCCGGCCGGGCCACGAGGCGCCAGCGGCTGATGGCCCAGAAGGCGCGGGCGAGGAGTCGGCGGATCATGCGCACACGGTAGAGGATCCGTCTCCGCGTTCCTGTGCCTCCCGCGACACCGGGGCGCCGGGGGAGTGCGCGCGGGCGGCCGGGCCCCTACTCTGAGCTGCGATGGTCTCCGACGCACGCACGACTCCCGAGGACCGCCTCGCAGAGCGCCTCGGGGCGGCCGGGACAGTGCGCGAGAAGACCCCCGGCGCGGCTCGCGGACTGCGACTGTGGTCGCGCCTGACCTCGATCCCCGTGCTCGCCGTCCTCCTTGTCGCGACGACGATCGGAGCGGCCGGCCCGCTCCAGGGCATCGACGGCAGGCTCGACCGGCACTGGCTCTACCACATGGCGCCGCAGCTGCTGCCCTTCGTCCAGGGCGTGCTGGACCGGATCGCCGGGCAGGCCGTGTGCCTCCCCGTCCTCGCCGCGGTGGCGATCGTGCTCGCGGTGCGCCGACGCTCCTGGCGGCCCCCGCTCGTCGGGCTCGCCGCGGAGCTCGCATTCCTCGTGGGCATTGGCGGCCTCAAACTGCTCATCGCCCGCCCCTCGCCGACCCTCGACGACGCGGACCTGCTGGCCGGAGGCATCCAGGAGTTCGGCGAGAAGGGCATCAGCTTCCCCTCGGGGCACGCCGCGGAGGCGGTGCTCCTCTACGGTGCCGCCGCCTACCTCATCGCCCGCTACTCGCGCGCCACGCCGCGGACGCTGCTCCTCGCGCGCATCGGCGTCGTCCTCGTCTCGCTGAACTCCGTGGTCACCTCGCTGCTGCTGGGCTGGCACTGGGCGAGCGACCTGCTGGGCGGCGTGCTCGCCGGGGCGCTGTGCCTGCGCCTCGTGATCCTCGGGGATCAGCGCTGGGGCCGACGGGACACGATGCGCGACATCGACACCGACACCGACTCCGGCGCCGACGCTGCAGATGCGGCGAAGGGCGTGCAGGAGTAGGTTCCCAGCACGCGCGCTCCACGCCGACACCCTCGCGCGTCGAATCGAGGACACTGCCATGAACGGTCCCGACACGCAGTCCACGAGCACAGAGCAGACGCTCACCGTGGACCTGATCCTCTCCCTCGACGGCTGTGCCGCAGGTGACGGCTGGCCCGGGTGGTGGGGGCTCGAGAGCCCCGAATACCTCGACTGGCTCGCCCAACAGCCCGACTCCCTCGCCCTCATGGGCGCGAACACCTATCGGGTGATGGAGCAGATGTCCCTGCAGGCCCAGCAGATCGATGTCTCCGAGGAGGAGAAGGCGAGCTTCGCCCAGCTCGCCGACGCCGACCAGATCGTCTTCTCCGCGACGCTCACGCCGCCTCTCGCCTGGGCGGGCACGCGACTGATCAGCACCGACGCCGTCGAGGCGGTGCGCGAGCTCAAGCGCACCTCCTCCAAGCCCCTGGTCACCATGGGCAGCATCGACCTGGGCTGCTCCCTGCTGCGCGCCGGCGTGGTGGACCGCTTCCGAGTGGTCCTGTTCCCCGTCATCACCGGACGCACAGGGCTCGAGAGGATCTGGAAGCGGTACCAGGACGTGGCGCTCGAACTCGTCGAGGCCCGTACCTTCGAGGGTGGCCTCCAGCTCCTGGAGTACGTGCCGACTCCGCTCGACGCACCGCCCGGCACCGCCTGGGAGCGCTGAGCCGCCCGGCGCGATCAGCCGGAGGGTTGGCCCCGCGGCCGAGGTCCGCTACGGTTCCCCCACCGAGAGGTGACGCACATCACCCTCGATGATCCGTGGAACCCCGCGACCCGGACCGAGGAGGCGACGATGACGAGGACATCGATCCGAGACTTCCGCAGCGAGGACCTGGGGCGGATCGTCGCCCTCTGGGAGGAGACCGTCCCGCCCCAGGAGGAGCCCGTCTACGGGCTCTCCGAGGTCCTCGCCTCGTGCCAGGCCGACGTCGCGGTGGTCGCAGCCCGCGAGGACGAAGAGCAGCTGATCGGCGCCGCCGTCGGCCGCGCCGCCCACGAGCAGGGCTGGATCGTCTACCTGGGCGTGCGCCCCGGCGATGAGGATCCCGCGCTCGGCGGCCGACTGCTCGACGCCCTCGAGCGGCGCCTGGCCGACCAGGGCATCGGCACCCTGTGCAGTCTCGTGCCCGCGGGCGAGGCCCGCACCCTGCAGGCCTTCACGGACAACGGCTTCGCCCTCCAGCACGAGCTGCGCTACGCCGAGCGCCGCATCCCCGTCCAGGGGCGCGATCTCGCCCTGCTCCGCGAGCTCGGCGGGCGGCTGCTGCCGCGCGACCGCTGGGACGCCGTGGGCGGCATGGTCCGCGAGAAGGACCTGCTCGAGAAGCGCCTGGTGATGCCTCTCTCCGAGCCCGAGGTCGCCGAGCGCTTCGGGGTCGTCCCGCCGCGCGCCGTCGTCCTCTTCGGTCCGCCCGGGACCGGCAAGACCACCTTCGCGAAAGCCGTCGCCTCGCGCCTGCAATGGCCCTTCGTCGAAGTGTTCCCCTCCCGGCTCGGCGGGGATCCGGCGGGCCTCGCCACCGCGCTGCGGGAGACGTTCTCGCGGATCGCCGACCTCGAGAAGGCCGTCGTCTTCATCGACGAGGTCGAGGAGATCGCCTCGCACCGCAAGGGCGACCCGCCCTCGCCCCTGCAGGGCGTCACCAACGAACTGCTGAAGATCATCCCGGACGTGCGAGAGCAGAACGACCGGCTGCTGATCTGCGCGACGAACTTCATCCGCTCCCTGGACTCGGCGCTGCTGCGCCACGGCCGCTTCGACTACGTCCTGCCTATCGGTCTGCCCGATGCGGAGGCCCGCGAGGCGATCTGGCGCGGCTACGTCCCGCGCGAGGTCCTCGCCGACGTCGACATCTCCGCCCTGGTCGAGACGAGCGACGGCCTCACCCCGGCCGACATCGAGCACGCCGTGCGCCGCGCCGCGCAGGGCGCCTTCGAGCGGGCCGTCGACGGGGGAGAGCGAGCCACCTCGGGCCCGTCGACCGAGGACTACCTCCGCGCGCTCGGCTCCATCCGGCCGACGGTCAGCCCCGAGGTCGTCGAGGACTTCCTCGAGGACATCGAATCGCTCGGGCGGATCTGAGGGGTCACCCGGGGGAGGGAGTCGTCGTCCGGGGTCACGGCCCACGGCGGTCCTGGGCCGCGCTCCGGGGACGGCCGCAGGATCGGACATTCCCCCGCGCGGGCGTCGGCGTAGGGTCTGGCGCATATCCGGCCCCGCGAGGAGGGACCGGCGACGTCACGCACGGCCGGCGACCGGCACTCGGCGCCCCTGTCCGCGACGTCCTGCGAAGGAGGCTCGAGGATGAGCAGCACAGCGAAGAGCCGCAGCACGGCGACGGGGCGCGCACTGCCGCCGGTCGTCGACATGGACACCTGGCAGGCCCAGCGCGACGAGCTGCTGGTGCGGGAGAAGGCGCACACCCACGAAGGCGACGCGATCGCTGCGGCGCGTCGGCGCCTCCCGATGGTCGAGGTCGACGGCACCACGCCCGCGGTCGGGGCCGACGGGCCGGTGCCCTTCCTTGACCTCTTCGAGGGCCGCGATCGGCTCGTCGTGTACCAGCACATGTGGCACGACGGCGCCCCGCACCAGGGGCAGTGCGAGGGCTGCACGGTCTGCGCCTGGCACCTGCAGGACGCGACCTACCTGCACCAGAACGGCGTCTCCCTCGCGATCCTCACCGTGGGCGCCTGGGACGAGGTCGCCCCGTTCATCGAGTTCATGGGCTACGGCACCGTGCCCTGGTACTCGGTGCGGGAGGCGCCCGCGCCGATCGGCGGCGACATGGGATACCTCGCGAGCTTCGTGCGCGAGGGCGACCGCGTGTTCCTCACCTATCGGACGACGGGCCGTGGCGTCGAACGGGCGAACCCCACCATGGGGCTGCTCGACATGACCGTCTGGGGACGGCGCGAGGACTGGGAGGACAGCCCCGAGGGCTGGCCCGAGCAGAACCCCGCGTGCTGGAGCTGGCGCAGTGACGAGAACGGCACCCCGACCTGGGGAGAGAACAGTCGCCCCGTGCCGCAGTGGGCCCGCCCCGGCGCCGAGCCGGTCACGACCCTCGGGCGCCGCGGCGGGCACTGAGCACGGGACGTCGTATCAGTCGACCCGCAGCTCGCCCATCGGGCCCCAGTCCTCGACGTCGACCTGCTGGGAGACGATCTGCGGGGTCGCGCTGAGGTACTGCGGGAAGTCGCCCTGCA
This sequence comes from Brachybacterium sp. NPDC056505, assembly GCF_042794925.1. Taxonomy (NCBI): domain Bacteria; kingdom Bacillati; phylum Actinomycetota; class Actinomycetes; order Micrococcales; family Dermabacteraceae; genus Brachybacterium; species Brachybacterium sp. NPDC056505. The sequence continues at coordinate 910 of NZ_JBHTSV010000061.1, read as the reverse complement.
TCTTCTTGAAGTGCGGGGAGTTCACGTGCGGGCCCGCGCCCTCATCGGTGAAGGCCTCGATGAGCACGTAGGTGTTCGGGTCCTTCACGCTGCGGGACCACTCGAACCACTTGTTGCCCTCCTCGGCGAGCGTCGCCTCGGTGAACTCGCTCGAGATCTCGGGCCACTGATCGGCGTACTCGGGCTTCACCGGGAACTTGACGTTGATGAGGATCATGACGGGTCCTTCCGCTCGATCGGGTGCGGCCCGGGCACGGGCCGCTCATATCCCAGCATGATGCCCGATCGGCCGACGGGGAACCGCGCTTCTTGCAGGGCGAGAAGCGCGGTTCCCCGCCGGCAGGCGTCGGCCGGTGCCGTGGGGGTGGAGCTCCGCCGTCTCGTCAGGGCGTGACGGCTCAGCGCGTGACGGTGTTCGAGGTCGCCCCGGTGCGGGTGGACGTCTTGGGGTAGGTGAAGCGGTACTGCCTCTTCGCGCTCGAGGTGACCTTCACGGTCGCCTTCCCCTTCGAGAGCTTGACCTTCTTCACCGTCTTCCAGGTCTTCCCGGACTTCACCTGCAGCGTCGCGCTCGAGGGGTTGTAGGCGCGGTACTCGTCCCAGTCGAGGTTGAGGCTCGTGGCCTTGACCGAGAGGGTGACGGTGCGGCCCTTGCGGCTCGAGCTGAGCGAGGCCTTCGACTTCGCCCGCACGTAGAAGGACTTCTTGGTGTTGTCCGTGTAGTCGGTGTAGGAGCCCCACGACGCCCGCTTGGTGTACCCCGCGGTGACATCGGCCGGACCGACCGTGTACTTGCCCAGCCCGTCGAACCACGGTGAAGCGCCCTGGGTTCCGTTCCGAGTCTCACGAAGGAGAATCGGAGTATGCCCAAGAAGTTCAGCCCAGAGCTCCGTGACCGTGCCGTGCGCAT
>NZ_JBHTSV010000060.1:0-13751 GCF_042794925.1 Brachybacterium sp. NPDC056505 | reverse complement strand
GGCGCGGATCTCGCGCTCGGTGACGCCGACTCGGGCGGGCGGGGCACCCGCGGCGGGGGGGCGGGGGGCGCGCCCGCGGGGGGGGCCCCGCCCCCCCCACCCCTCCCGTGGGGGCCCCCCCCGCCGGGGGGGCCGGCCCCTCTCGTCGTCGTCGGCGTGAATCCCCGACCCCCGCCGCGCGACGCCTCAGCAGGCGCCGGCCGTGCAGCAGCTCAGCAGGCGCCGTCCGCGCCGCGGCTCAGTACTCAGTAGGCGCCGTCCTTGCCGACCACGGCCTTGACGGTGCGCAGCATGATCCAGAGGTCCATGCCGAGCGACCAGTTGTGGGCGTAGCGGACGTCGAGCGCCTGCGCTTGCTCCCAGCTCAGCGCGGAGCGGCCGGAGACCTGCCAGAGGCCGGTCATCCCGGGCACGACTCCCAGACGGTGGAACGCGGAGCCCGTGTAGAGGGCCACCTCCCCGTCGCGCTGGGGGCGCGGCCCGACGAGGCTCATGGAACCTCCCAGGACGTTGAGCAACTGCGGGATCTCGTCGATCGAGTAGCGGCGCAGGAAGCCGCCGATGCGGGTCAGGCGGGGATCGTTCTGGATCTTGAACAGCGGCTTGTCGTCCGTCTGCTGCTCGCGCAGCAGTGCAGCCAGCTTCGAGTCGGCATCGACGGCCATGCTCCGGAACTTGAACATGTGGAACGGCCTGCCGTCCTTGCCCACGCGCTCCTGCCGGTAGAAGATCGGCCCGTGGTCGTCCAGCCGCACGGCGAGGGACACCGCGATGAGCAGCGGCGAGAGCGCGGCCAGCAGCAGCGCCGAGCCCAGGATGTCGAAGGCGCGCTTGGCCATGCGCACCGGCACCGGCTGGCGCGGGGGCCGGATCACGACGGAGGCGCCACGGGCGCCGGAGACCACCCGCACGCGCGACCGGCGCGCTCCCGGGGCCATGAAGGACAGCTTGAGCGGGATGCCGCGGCCCCGGAGCTCCCAGCTCAGGTGCGTGAGCAGCGGTGCCGGCGCGGCGCCGCGGACCTCGACGACCTCGCTGCCGGTCTCCTCGACGCGATCGAGCACGTCCTGGACCTGCTCGTCCATCGGCACGGTCTCGCCGCCCACGAGCATCGGAGTCTCCTCCTCGAGGAGGCCGGAGGCCATGGGGTCGACGGGCTCGGTGGAGACGAGGACGGAGCGCACGGGGTGCAGGAGGCGGCCCAGCGCCACGATGACGGCGCCGCCCGCGCCGAGCGCGAGGGTGAGGGCGAGGAGGGCGGGGCCGGAGGGCACGATCTCCCCGAGGAACGGACGCGCGAGCGCCAGCAGCAGCGCTCCCCCGAGGACGAGCAGCATGGGACGCGCGGCGAGCGTCCGAGCGCTGTCGAGCGGGCGCGAGGACTGGGCACTCATCATCACGGCCCATGCGAGCGCGAGGACGGCGAGGGTGGCCGCTCCGGCAAGAGGCGCCGAGTTCATGACGGCGCTCGCCCCGACCGTGATCACGGCGACGGCGAGGGAGAGCACCGCGGTGAGGGCGACGCGGCGACCGTGGGCCCCGAGGCGCGCCGGGGAGCGGTCCGCCTGCGGTGCGGCGGGAGCGAGCTCCGGCCGCAGCGGCACCACGAGGCTCTCGGCGCCGCGTGCATTCGCGCTCACGGCGATCTCCGTGCCGGGCTCCGCGAAGCCCGTATCCGGGAGAAGCAGGAGCGACGACGCGCGCTCCTCGACATCGACGGGCCTCTGCGCCGTCTCACCCGCTGCGTGTGCGCGGTTCCCGCGCACCTCCGCGACCTGTGTGCTCATAGGAAGGCCCCCTGGTGTCTACTCGCTCGCCCGGCCGGACCCCACGTCCTGGCCGAGCCGTCGGCGGGGCACCCCGCCCCCGATATCCGACGTACTTCACGTTCTGCTCATCCGGACTCAATCCGGACACTTCGGACAGCCTAGGGATGGGCAGACCCGAAGCGAAGGGGGGTGCGGCCTACTTGCGGGTCACCACCGATCCGTGCCCGCGACATGCGGGTTCACTGCGGTGAGTTGCGGGCGTCCGGCGATCCCGCAACGGCTCGCGCAGGGCCCCCGATCCCGTCGGACGACGGACCGAAGGGTCGCCGAGGGCCGTTCAAGCAACACCTCGACAGGACCGCGAATCGGGATGTGATGCGCATCCCGTATAATCCTCGCAAGTCGGACACTTCGGGAGCGACGTGGCATCCTCGATCTGCCCGTTCCACGGACCCGGAGCGGCTCGGAACCCGTCGCGAGGACTGCGGTGCGACCCGCACCACGCAGAGGCCCCCGCATCAGCCCCGACCCGATCTCGCAGGAGGAGGAGAGATGGTCTTCGTCGCGCGCCCGGACGAACTCGCGCAGCTCCAGCGCGACCTCTCGGACCCCGCCGGCCGGATGCTCATGGTCGCCGGCCCCCTCGGCAGCGGCAAGTCGTTCCTGCTCGATGCGCTGCGGGGAAGCCTCTCCCTCCCCTCGACCATCGTCCGCGCCGGGTCCGCTCCCGTCGACTGGCCGCTCGGCGGCCTCTCCAGCGTCCTGGCCGCGCTCGACGGGCTGCTGGCCACCGAGACCCTCCCCGTGCTCGACGCGCACGACCCGGCGGATCTGCCCTCGCTCGCACGCGGCATCGCCGCGGAGATCGAGCGCCGTTCGGTCTCCGAGTTCCTCGTGATCGTCGACGACGCCGAGCGGCTCGACGAGCCCAGTCGCACCGTCCTCGAGGTCGTCACCCTGCGCTGCGCCCCGCACGGGATGCGCTGCGCTCTCGCGGTCCGTCCCGGCGCGCACGGCCCCGACTCCGGCCGGCGTCAGGCGATCGACCTGCTCGACCTCGATCTGGAGACCATGCGCCGCCTCGCGGAGAGCTTCGCCCCCGAGGACGCGGATCCCGCCGTCCTGCTGCTGCTCGCGACCGCGGCCGGCGGCAATCCCCTCGCCCTCGAGGGACTCGTCGACGCCGCTCTTCCGGAGGCCCTGGACGGCACCTCGCCCCTGCAGGTGCCGCTGCCCGCGGACGCACGGTTCGAGGAGGCCCACCGAGCACTCCTCGGCACCCTCGACGAGCAGCAGATGCTGCTGGTGCAGATGCTCTCGAGCGCGCCCGCCACCCCCGAGACCGTGCTCCTGACGTGCGGGGATCCCGGGGCGTCGGCCGTGGCGCTGGACGACCTTCTCGGCTCCGGGCTGGTGACCCGCACCGGTCGCCTGGTGCGACTGCGCTCGCTCTCGCTGCGCTCCTCGGTCTACTGGGGCCAGAGCGCACACGCCCGTCAGTCCCTTCACGAGAAGCTCGCGGCCACCGCCGTCGGGGACGCGCCCGAGTGGAGGCAGTGGCACCTCAGCTTCGTGGACCCCGAGCACGCGCAGCCGGAGGTGCTGCTCGAGGGAGCACGCGCCCTCGTGGACGCGGCCGACCCGCGGCCCGCCCTCCACCTCGTGGAACGCGCTCTGTCCCTGCCCCCGGGCGAGGACTCCGAGACCGCGCGGCGCCTGTGCGAGCTCGTCGAGTCCCTCCTCGCCCACGGGGAGATCGAGCTGGCCGAGCGATACCTCAGCTTCGCCCGCGAGCGCTTCGCGGGATCGGGGATGCCCGCGTCCCTGGTCCGCTCCGCCCTCCTGTTCGCCCATGTCCGCGGCGAGGCGCTGCCGGTGCACCTCCTGCGGCACAGCATCACGGACCGCGCGGCGGGAACGGAGGCCGAGCGCGTCGACCTGGTCGCCCTGGGCGCCCTGCTGCTCCTCCACCGCTGGGAGCTGCGCGCGGCGCAGGAGCTGATCGGCCTCGCGCAGGACTCCGGGGAGCGCTCGACGCCCCTGCTCGCGGCGACCGCACGCCTCACCGGCCTCTACCGCCGCGTGCTGCGTGGAGAAGGCGCGCCGGCCGACGCCTGCGATCGGGAGATGATCGCGGGCCTCGGGCGCCCCGGCGACCAGGGGCTGGTGCGCACCGTGCTCGCGCAGGCGCTGTCGATCGCGGAGTCCTACGCCGAGGCACGCGATGTCGTGGATCCGTCCGGCCGCGGGGGCACCTCCTCGCCGGCCCCGCGCTCCCTCAGCCGCGCCCTCGACCTCACCGAGATCGAGCTGCGCGCGGGCCTGCCCGCACGCGCGCGGGAGTCCTTCCGGACCCTGGCGCCGTTCAGTTCGAGCGCGCGCATGATGCAGCCCCTGGTGCTGCGGGCACAGACCGTGCTCCTCCTGAGCAGCGGGGACGTCGAGGAGGCGGCGACGATCCTCTCCCGTCTCCAGCGCCGGCTCGCCCCCGGCGGCAACCCGCGCCTGGAGGCGGAGGTCACCGTGCTGATGGCCCGCGCCGCGCGCATGAGCGGGAACCTCGAGTCCGCCGCCCAGCACTTCGCGCGGGCCCGGGTGCAGTCCGCGCACTTCCACGCACCGCACCTGCTGCGCTTCCACGAGCACTACATCCAGACGCTCGTGGAGCTGGGGCGACGGGAGGAGGCCGCTGCCGTCCTCGAGGAGCTCACGGCCCTCTCCCACGAATCCCCGTCGCCCTGGGCCCGCCTGGCGATCGCCAACTCCCGCGCCCTGCTCAGCATCGGCGAGTCCCTGGACGGCGAGATCCAGGGCGTCATCGAGACGGGGCCCGACACGGGCCACGAGCTCCAGCGCGGCCAGTTCCTGCTCGCCTACTCCCAGCGCCTCGAGGAGCTGGGGCGGAGGACGGACTCGCGGTCGGCGCGCGATGCGGGCCTCCTGGCGATCGACAAGACGGGACAGACCACCGCCGACCTGGCGCCCGCACCGATTCCGCGCGCGACCGGCAGCGCGGATCCTCTGGCCCGGCTCGGGGAGAAGGAGCGTGCGGTCGCCGAGCTCGTCGGCCGCGGCATGCGCAACAAGGCGATCGCCTCCGAGCTATTCGTCTCCGTACGCACGGTCGAGCTGCGCCTGACCCGCATCTACCGCACCCTCGGCATCCGATCCCGCGCCCAGCTCGTCCAGATTCTGCAGGCCACGGGCGCGCGCGGCAGGCACGGCGCGAGCGCCCCCGGCGCGCGAGCCGGAGCCGGGTCGACGATATGACGGGGACGCACCCGCTCCGGTGACCCTCAGTCGAGGGCGAGCGCGACCGCGACTATGACAGCGACCGCGACCGCGACCACGCCGACGCCCGCGCCGATGAGGCGCCGAGCCGCGGAGCCGCGGACCTCAGACGCGCACGCGCTGCGGGGACGGGGCGTCGGCCGAACGGGCGAGGCCCTCGCCCATGCGCAGGCCGTGGCGCCGGTCGAACGCGTCGCACAGCAGCACGGTCAGCAGGAACACGGCGATCCCCCACGGGGCGATCGAGGCGCCCTGGCCGGGGAACACGGGGGCGCCGAAGGGGGCGAGCAGGCCGCTGAGCCCGAAGGTGCCCAGCTGCAGGAGGATCGGCAGCTCGAGGCCCCCGCTCTTCCAGGCCAGGATTCCGCTGCACAGCGAGATGAGGGCGGCACATGCGAGAGCGCCCGCGTCGGCCCCGAAGCCGCGGCCGATCAGCGAGAGCGGCACGGGCAGCACGATCGCCCAGAAGGGGCTGCGCAGCCAGGTGCCGACGGCCTGCTGGCCGATCCCGCGGAACACGAGCTCCTCGCCCACCGCGCGCAGGGGCGCGAGCAGCACGGTCAGCACGAGCACGCCGAGGATCGCTCCGGCGCTCCCCCGCGCTCCCAGCTGCGCGGGGCCGGTGCCCACCAGCATTCCCGCGACGGCCGCGAGGACCAGCACGGGAAGCATGCGCACGGCGCCCCAGGCCAGCACGTCCCGGCGGACGCGGCCGGCGACCGACCACAGCGTGCGCACCGGTCGCCAGCCGCCGAGTCGCACGCCCAGCAGCGCCGCGGGCACCGCGAAGGCACCGAGCGCGAGGGCGACGAAGACGCTCAGCGGGCTGGCCGGATCGCCCTGGCTGCGGCCGATCGCCATCGGATCGACGCCGGGGAGGATCGCGAGCACGGTCACCGTGCCCACCAGCACGAGGTAGGCGAAGACGATCTGCGCGACGCCCGCGGCCAGCGCAGTCAGCAGCGGCCGGAACCAGCGGGCCCATTCGGGCCGCAGGTGCGCGAGGCGGTGATAGGGCAGGGCGGCCGACGGGGCGGGTGCGTCGGGCGCAGTCCGGCACCGGCCCTCAGGCGGCACGACGGGTCCCGGTGCCGGCGAGCTTGGCGCGGCGCTCGGCGCGCTCCTCCGCCTCGGCCGCGTGGGCCTGGGAGGCGGCCTCGCTGAGACCGAGGTCCTCGATGCCCAGGCGATGCGCCGGCTGCGGGAACGGGGTCTGCGAGGAGACCTCGCCGGAAGGGCTCACGTGCAGCAGCTCGCCCTCGTCCAGGAGGCGCCACTGGTCGGAGTCGTCCATGGGCTCGCTCGCGATCACGACCGAGCGCACGTCCCGCAGGTCCGCGCTGGTCGCCCGCAGGGTGTCGGAGGCCTGATGGAGGGCGTCGTCGTTCCTGCCGCCCGCGGGCCGGTCGCGCACCCACAGCTCGTTGGTCTCGGGAAGGCGCAGGGCGTATAGGTGCTCGTCCCGTGCGACGACGAGGTTCAGCGAGTAGACGGGCACGCGCTCCAGCACCCAGGCGATCGCGGAGATCAGCCCCGCGTGCAGATCGCCGCCTGACGCAGAGGTCTCACCGGCGATGAGCGCGGCGAGCCACTCGCTGTCGGTCGCGCCCTCGACGAGGTGACCGGCGCCGAGCTTCCGCACGCGCCCGCGCAGCTCATCCGTCACGCGCAGCACCCCGTTGTGGGCGACGATGATGCCGTCCATGAGGAACGGGTGGGTGTTGACCAGGTCGTTCGCGGTCCCGGAGGAGTTGCGCACGTGGGCGATCATCGCGCGGGACCGGAGGTCGGAGGCGATCCGGGCGTACCGGCTCGAGGAGTGCGCGGCCACCGGGCGCTTCTGCACGTGCGGCGCGCCCTCGTCGTCGAACCAGCCGATGCCCGTGCCGTCGGCGTTGAACTGCGACTGGTGCGCGAGCGAGTACGGGGCGTCGAGCAGCCAGAAGCGGGCGGTGACGGGACGGTCGGCGTGGAGGGCGAAGAGGCGGCACATGGTCCTCCCACTGTAAGGCGGGTGCGCGCGGGCCGCCCGGCGAGTGTGATCCGCGGACCCGCGCGGCCCGTCGGCCCCGCCCTCAGACCTCCCGGTCAGGCGGCGTCAGCTCGCCCGGTTCAGGCGGCTGTGGTGGCGGGAGTAGAAGACGTAGATGAGAACGCCCACGACGAGCCAGATGACGAACCGCAGCCAGGTCTCCGCGGTGAGGTTCAGCATCAGGTAGAAGCAGACCACCGCGGCGATGATCGGGAGCACCGGCACGAACGGCACCTTGAAGGAGCGCGGCAGGTCGGGGCGCTTGCGGCGCAGCACGATCACGCCGATCGAGACCAGCACGAAGGCCGCCAGCGTGCCGATGTTCACCAGGTGCGCGAGCTCCGAGAGCGGGATGAAGGAGGCGAGGATCGCGATGATGATGCCCGCGATGATGGTGAGGCGGTACGGGGTCTTGAAGCGGGGGTGGGTCTTGGCGAGCCACGTGGGCAGCAGTCCGTCGCGGGCCATCGCGAAGCCCACGCGGGACTGGCCCATGAACAGGATCATGCAGACCACGGTCAGGCCGATGCAGGCGCCGATCGCGATGAGGTCGCCCATCACCGGCAGGCCCACGTCGACGAACGCCGTGGCCAGCGGGGCGCCGTCGCTCGGGTCGATGTCCTTGTAGCTCTGCATGCCGGTGATGACCAGCGAGACCGCCATGTAGAGCAGGGTGACGATCGCGAGGGAGCCGAAGATGCCGATCGGCATGTTGCGCTGGGGGTTCTTCGTCTCCTCCGCGGTGGTCGCGACGACGTCGAAGCCGATGAAGGCGAAGAACACCATGGCAGCCGCGGCGGCCACGCCGCCCCAGCCGAACACGCTGGGCTCGAGGCCGAAGAGGGTCTGGACGAGCGGGAGGCTCAGCGCGGAGCCCTGCTCGCCGGAGGCGCCCTGCGAGGGCGGCACGAACGGCACCCAGTTGGAGACCTTCACGAGGAAGATCCCGGCGATGATGACGGCGAAGACGACGATCAGCTTGATGGCCGTGACCACCTGGTTCACGCGCGAGGAGATCTTCACGCCGCCCACCAGGATGGCGGTCATGGCGAGCACGAGCAGCCCGGCGGGAAGGTTGATGAACCCGCCCTCGGCGGTGGCGACGGCCTCCGGGATCTGCAGCGGGGTGCCGTCCAGGACCACCGCCAGGTACTGGCTGAAGGAGGTCGCGAGCGCCGCGGAGCCCACGGTGAACTCGAGGATCAGGTCCCAGCCGATCACCCAGGCGAGGAACTCGCCCATGGTCGCGTAGGTGAAGGTGTAGGCGCTGCCGGCGACGGGGACCGTCGAGGCGAACTCGGCGTAGCACATGGCGGCGAGCCCGCAGGCGATGCCGGCGATCAGGAAGGAGAGGGAGACCGCGGGCCCCGCATTGGAGGCGGCGGCCTGGCCGGTGAGGACGAAGATGCCCGCGCCGATGCACACGCCGACCCCGAACACGATGAGGTCGAGCGCCCCGAGCTTCTTCTGGAGGGAATGCTCGGGATCCTCGGTGTCCTGGATCGACTGCTCCACGGACTTGGTGCGGAAGAAGGTCTGGCTCATGAGGACTCCTCAGAGGAGGGGCGGGGCGCGCCGATGCGCCACACCGAGGCAGAGGGTTCTGCAGGCGGCGAGACTACCAGCGCCGCTCCCGGGCGCCGTGACCGTGCGGTCCCGTGATCGCGCTGTGATCCGGAGGGGCGCCGCGCGGACGGTCCGGCCGACGGTCGAGAGGGCGGTCCGATCGCGCCCCGCCTCGCCTCCGGGGAGTAGCCTGCGTCACGTCCACGGCCGCTCCGGCCGACGTGACGCTCCCACCTGGGCGCCCGCCGACCGCTGTCGCCGACCGCAGATGACGAGGGGGACGCATGTCCGAGACCGCACACCCCGCCCGGGGAGGCGGGGACGCACGCCGAGGCGGGGACGCACGCACGACGGCCGGGCCGTCGTTCCAGGCCGTGCGCAGCCTGATCCCGGCCCGCATGGACCGCCTGCCCTGGGCCCGCTTCCACACCCTGGTGATCGTGGGGCTCGGCGCCGCCTGGATCCTCGACGGCATCGAGGTGCAGATCGTCGCGGCCAACGGCTTCGCCGCCGATCTCGGCATGAGCAACGAGCAGATCACCGCGTCGGCGACCTTCTACCTGTTCGGACAGGTGCTCGGCTCGCTCGTGTTCGGGCGGCTGACCGACCGGATCGGCCGCAAGAAGCTGTTCGCCCTCACCCTCGCGGTCTACCTCGCGGGCTCCGCGCTCGCGGGCCTGTCGTTCTCCATGTGGTTCTTCTACCTGTGCCGCTTCATCGCCGGCGCGGGCATCGGCGGCGAGTACTCGGCGATCAACTCCGCGATCGACGAGCTGATCCCCGCGAAGTACCGCGGGCGCGTGGACCTCGCCGTGAACGGCACCTACTGGGCGGGCGTCGCCCTGGGTGCGGCCTCGACGATCTTCCTGCTGGACCCCGAGCTCGTGAACGAGCACTGGGGCTGGCGGATCGGCTTCTTCATCGGCCCGGTCCTCGGCCTCATCCTGATCCTCATGCGCCGGGCGATCCCCGAATCGCCGCGCTGGATGCTCACCCACGGCCGCGGCGAGGAGGCCGAGCAGATCATCGCGGGCATCGAGGAACGGGTCCACGACAGCGGCCACGAGCTCGGCGAGGTCGACGAGTCGCGGGCGATCACCGTGAAGCCCGAGGAGCGGCTGCCGTTCCGCGAGGTCGCCCACGTGTTCTTCAAGGTCTACCCGGGCCGCACCGTGCTCGGCGTGACCCTCATGGTCACCCAGTCGTTCCTGTACAACGCCATCTTCTTCACCTACGCGATCGTCCTCGAGCAGTTCTACGGGGTCGCGAAGGACGCGGCGGGGCTGTACATGATCCCCTTCGCCATCGGGAACCTGCTGGGCCCGCTGCTGCTCGGTCCGCTGTTCGACACGATCGGCAGACGCAAGATGATCTTCGGGACGTACGGGCTCGCGGCGGTGATCCTCACGGTCTCCGCGATCGCATTCTCGATGGACCTGCTGACGGCCACCACGCACACCGTGTTCTGGTGCGTCGCGTTCTTCTTCGCGAGCGCGGGCGCCTCCTCCGCCTACCTGACGGTCTCCGAGGTGTTCCCGCTCGAGGTGCGCGGCCAGGCCATCAGTTACTTCTTCTCGATCGCGCAGATCGCGGGCGCGATCGCGCCGCTCATCTACGGGGTCCTGATCGGCGACGGCTCCTCGCGCGGGCCGCTCGTCATCGGCTACCTGGGCGGCAGCCTGATCATGCTGATCGGCGGCATCGTGGCCCTGGTGCTCGGCGTCGACGCCGAGCGCAAGGGTCTCGAGGACGTCGCCGACCCGCTCAGCAAGCGCAACGCGGAGGCCGAGGAGCAGGGCGAGCAGGAGGCGAGGGCATGAGCACGTTCGGTCCGGAGACAGGAAGCAGCGGTGCGGCCGCCCGCAGCAGCGGCGCGACGGCGAGGGACAGCGCATCCGAGGCGGAGGGACCGGGCCGCGGGCCCGTCCTCGTGGGCGTGAGCTCCACGTCGGGATCGCCCGCGGCGCTGCGCTGGGCCCTCGAGCAGGCACGGCTCCAGTCCCTGCCGCTGCTGGCACTGCGCGCCTACCGGGTGCCGACGACGGCAGCCGGGACCGTGCGCCCCACACCCTCGCGCGTGGCCGACAGCGACGACCCGCTGCGCCGCGCGGCCCTCGAGGCGCTGGAGGGCGACGTGCGCCGGGCGCTCGGGCCGTCGGTCGACGACGTCGAGCTCCGGGCCGTGCGCGGCTCTCGACGCCGTGTCCTGCTCGATGCCAGCGCGAAGGCGACGATGCTGGTCATCGACGCCCCGCGGCGACGGGAGGTGCGATCCGACCCGACATTCGCCGCACAGCTCGTGCATCGGGCGCTGTGCCCGGTGGTGATCATGCCGGGACCGCTCGCGAGGGACGCGGCGCGCGGCTGAGAATCTCCTCCAGACGGTGGTAGGGCAGAGGGGAAGGGACGGGACTGCTCGAAGTCATGCGTTCATCCTGGATGCGTGCGGGTCCTGGAGAGATCGGGCATCCGTATGGGTCCGTCCTCCGTCGGACGGCGAAGCCTCGTCCGACGGCCCATCGTCCCTTCGGCCGATCCGCCCGCCGCCAGCCGCTTCCTACGATGGGGCCGTGATGACCCCGCCCGCCCCCGCTCTCGCCCCCTGCGAGACTCGGTCCCCCCGCCCCTGGGTGCGGCGTCTCGCGGAGATCGGCCGGATGCTGCTCGTCTCGCTCGTATGCCTTGTCGTCGGGGCGCTGGTCCTCCTCGTGCTCGCCGTGGCCTACTGGGACGAGTACGGGGAGGTCCTCCCGCACAGGATCAGCCTGCTGCTCATGATCGACATCGCCATCGGCGTGCTCTCGAACCTCGCCGCAGGGCCTATGCGACGTGCCGGGCTGTGGAACCTGGTGCTGGTGGTGCCCGGCGCCCTCAGCGGGTCGTCGCTGCCCGCCTCTGCCGTCGCGCTCGCGCGGCTGGGCGCGCGCAGGGACTGGCGGGTGGACGCGTGCGGGCTGGGCCTCTGCGGGATCGCCGCGCTCGTCTCGGGCGTCCTGAGTCGCTGGGCCGACGGCGACTGGTCATCCACCCTGCTCATCGAGGTGCTGCTGAGCGTCGTGTTCGCGGCTGCCGCGCTGCTGTGGGGCCGGGTGCGCGGCACCCGCCACGCCCTGATCTCCTCCCTGCGCAGCCAGGCTGCGACCGCCCAGCGCGAGCGCGCGGCGATCGAGCGCGAGCACGAAGCGCTCGAGCGCGAGCACCGCGCCCTCGTCGCCCAGGCGGAGTCCGAGCAGCGCGCCGCCATCGCACGGGACATGCACGACAGCCTCTCCCACCACCTCTCCCTGATCGCGATGCACGCCGGGGCACTCGCCTACCGTCAGGACATGCCGCCCGCGCAGATGCGCGAGGTCGCGGACACGATCCGCGGTGACGCCCGAGCGGCGAACTCCGAGCTGCGCGACGTGCTCAGCGCGCTGCGCGAGGACTCGGCGGAGCCCCTGCCGACCTCGGCCAGCATCGACGACCTGGTCGCAGAGGCCCGCAGTGAGGGGCAGGACGTCCAGCTGCGCTGGGAGAGCATCGCCCCGGGCGAGCTCGAGTCCGCCGGCTCCGCGACCGTGGTGACCCTGGTCCGGATCACCCGTGAACTGCTCACCAATGCCCGCAAGCACGCACCGGATTCCCGACTGGACCTCCGGATCGTCCGGGACCACGATGATCTTCGGATGACGGCGAGCAATCCCGCCCCGGCGGCAGACGGCCGCACCAGCGAATTCGGCACCGGGCTGGGCCTGACCGGTGTGCGCGAGAGAGTGCGGCTGCTGGGCGGCACGTTCGCCGCCGGCCCTCAGGACGATGACACTTTCGAGGTGCGGGTACGCCTGCCATGGAGGACGCGATGACCCCCGATGACCCGCAGACGCGCGTGCTGCTCGTGGACGACGAGCAGCTCATGCGCGCCGGACTGCGACTGATGATCGACGGTGCCGACGGCATCGTCGTCGTCGGCGAGGCCTCGGACGGCAATGAGGCGCTGGACCGCTGCCACGAACTCGACCCCGACGTGGTGCTGATGGACATCCGGATGCCGCACATGGACGGGATCGAGGCGACTCGAGCCCTCCGCCAGCGCGGCGAGAGGCCCGGCGTCGTCGTCCTCACAGCCTTCGACACCGACACCTTCCTGCTGGATGCGCTGCGCGTCGGCGCCATGTCGTTCCTGCTCAAGGACTCGCCGCCCGAGCAGGTCGTCCAGTCCATCCACGAGGCAGCACGAGGCGAGGCCCGCTTCTCCCCTGCCGTGCTGCGACGACTGGTCCGTCTCGCCTCCGCGCACGACGAACGGTCGGACGCCGCCTCGGGCGCGGAGCCCGCGACATCGCACCGGACAGGGATCGATGCAGGCTCGACGCCCGGCGACCGGCCACGTTTCGGGACGGGCACCGCTGCCGGCGCGAAGACACGCCACCCCCACGCCATGACGGAGCGCGAGTGGGAGGTGGGGCGGCTGGTCGCGCAGGGCCTCACCAACTCCGAGATCGCCGACGCTCTCTTCCTGTCCCTGCCAACGATCAAGACGCACATCGGGCACCTGTTCGAGAAGCTCCAGGTCACCAACCGCGTGCAGCTCGCGATCCGCGTGCTCGAGATCGACGGCGGGTCCTGACTTGCCGCGACCACGGCCCCACCGCCCCCGGTGGCGTCCTGACCCACCACGACCCCGGTAGGCTCGCGGCGAACCGACCGCAGGAGATCCTCACGTGAAGTACCTGGCCATCGCCCTGCTCCTGGGCCTGCTCGCGCTGCGTCTGCTGCGCGGGCGATGGGGCTCGCGATTCCTCGGCGTCTCCGGGCGCGTGCTCGACATCGTCTACATCGCCGTGCTCGTGATCGCCGGGGTCGCCGCGGTCGCCACGAAGTACTGGCTGCTGCTCGCACTGGTGGTGGTGCTGCTCGTGCTGCGGATCATCGAGGCGGTGCGTTCCCGAGCTCCGCGCGACTGATCCGCCGGAGGGCCGGGCGGCGGTGCGGACCGGTGGGGTGCGGACCGGCGGGGTGCGGCCGGTCGGCGGTGCGGTCCGGCCGGGATGTGTCGCGGACCGGCGTATACGGGCTCTCTCTGCCACCGGTGGCAGAGAGAGCCCGTATAC
>NZ_JBHTSV010000059.1:0-15392 GCF_042794925.1 Brachybacterium sp. NPDC056505 | reverse complement strand
CACCGGATCCCAGCGGATCCGGTGCGCCGCGCTCTTGTCCTCGGTTCTTCGGCCGGTCGGCCATGGACCGGCGAGCCGGCTCCCGTGCGGGAGGCCGGACGCCGGGCCGCGGTCAGACCTCGACCGTGAACTCGTTCTCGTGCTCGGTGCCCTTGGCGCGCTCGTAGGAGCGGCGGATCTCCGCCTCGGCGTCGCTGCGGCCCTCCCAGTGGGCGCCCTCGACGCTCTTGCCGGGCTCGAGGTCCTTGTAGACCTCGAAGAAGTGCTGGATCTCCAGGCGGTGGAACTCGGAGACGTCCGTGAGCTCCTGGCGGCGCACCTGGCGCTGGTCGCCCACCGGCACGGCGATGATCTTGTCGTCGCCGCCGGACTCGTCGCGCATGCGGAACATGCCCAGCGCGCGGCAGCGGATCAGGCAGCCCGGGAACGTCGGCTCCTCGAGGAGGACCAGGCAGTCCAGCGGATCGCCGTCCTCGCCCAGCGTGCCCTCGATGAACCCGTAGTCGTCCGGGTAGCGGGTGGCGGTGAACAGCATCCGGTCCAGCCGGATGCGACCGTTGTGGTGGTCCACCTCGTACTTGTTGCGATTCCCTCGGGGGATCTCGATCGTGACGTCGAACTCCACGTCTGCGGCTCCGTTGCGGTGCTCATCGCCCTGTGGGCGCGGTCAATGGTCCTCACACTCTATGCGGAGAGTGGTCCCGACACTCTATATCCTGGGATCCATGCGGACCGAGAAGCTCTGGCGCGCGATCGCCATCACGCTGTGCGCCGCAGTGCCTGTCAGCTTCTACGTGGTGGGCGACCTCACGGACGCGTTCCCCGGAGTGCTCACCCTCTCCACCGAGCAGCAGGGCGAGGACTCGGGCCCTCGCGCGCAGGGCGAGGACTACGACAGGGAGCAGGCAGACCCGATCGTCCCCACCCCCGCGACCGCCTCGACACGCACCGCCGACGAGGACCTGGCGGGTCGCCTTGCCTCCCACGCGAAGGATCCGGTGATCGACGGAGGACTGGCCTACTCCGTGGTCGACGCCGAGTCCGGCGACGTGATCGCCGAGCGCGACGCCGACACCGCGCGCGTCCCCGCCTCGACCCTCAAGCTCCTCACCGCCTCGGCCCTGCTGCGCAGCGTCGACGGCGACCAGCGCCTCACCACGCACGCCGTGCTCGACGGCAGGACCCTGACCCTCGTCGGCGAGGGCGACATGACGCTGACCCGGGAGCGCGTGGACGCCCTCGCGAAGGACGCGGCGAAGCTCGCGAAGGAGAACGGCCAGGACCAGGTCGCCCTGCGCCTGGACACCAGCGCCCTGCCCGGCGGGGAGAACCCGGCCTGGGGCGACAACGGCCGCGCGGGTGGCTGGGTCACTCCCACCGCGGCCCTCGCGGTCGACCAGGGCTGGCTCGACGGCGAGCAGTACGGCAAGAAGTCCGCGGACCCCGCGGGCGATGCCGCGAAGCTCTTCGCGAAGGACCTCGAGAAGCACGGGGTGAAGGTCTCCGGCGGCGCCGACGCGCACGTCGAGGGGGCGAAGGCGCCCGAGGTCGGCGGCGACGTCGTCGAGGTCGCCACGCGCTCCGCACCGCTCACCGACATCGTCCAGCACGCCCTGCAGACCTCCGACAACACGATCGCCGAGCTCATGGCCCACCTCACGGCCAAGGCGCAGGGCCTCGAGCCGACGCCGGAGAACGCCGCGAAGGCCGTGGACACCGAGGTGCGCTCCCTCGCCGACGAGCTCGGCGTGCCGCAGAAGGACCTCGAGGAGCTCGTGATCCGCGACGGCAGCGGCCTCTCGACGGGCGATCGCGTGCCCCCGCGGCTGCTCAGCGCGATCCTCGGCGAGGTCGCCTCGGGCGGCGCGCCGCAGCTCGAGCCGCTGCTGTACGACGTGCCGATCGCGGGCCTCACCGGCACCCTCGAGGAGCGCTTCGGCGCGAAGGGCGTCGCCGGCGCCCGCGGCACCGTGCGCGGCAAGACCGGGTACCTCGCGGGCACGTCGGCGCTCGCCGGCGTGACCGTGCTGCCCGACGGCCGCACCGTCGTCTTCGACATCGTCGTCCACGGCTTCGACGGGGCCGACGCCGACAAGGCCAAGGCCGCCGTGGACGACGTCGCCTACGAACTCGCCCGTCGGAGCTAGGAGCAGGCACCCATGGCAGGACCTCCGCGCGTGGTCGCACGCGCTCGCAGCGCGGTGCGCGCCGCCCTCCTCGCGCGCCTGGCGGACCTCGCCGACGCGACCGGCGGGGCCGCGCTCTCGCCGCGCGTCCTCGTCGGCCTCAGCGGCGGAGCCGACTCCCTCGCCCTGCTGGCCACCACCTGCTGGGTCGGCGCGAGGCTGGGGCTGGAGACGGAGGCGGTGATCGTCGACCACGGCCTGCAGGAAGGATCCGCGCCCGTCGCCGAGCGCGCCCGCGCCCAGGCCGAGCGCCTCGGGGCATCGACCGTCCACGTGCTCGCCGTCCACGTCGACCCCGAGGCGCCGGGCGGGATCGAGAACGCCGCGCGCGACGCCCGCCACGAGGCGCTCGAGACGCTGCTCGAGGAGCGCGGGGGCCTCGCGCTGCTGCTCGGCCACACCCTCGACGACCAGGCGGAGCAGGTGCTCATGGCGCTCGCCCGCGGTGCCGGGCCGCGCGCGCTCGCGGGCATCCCGGCCGCCCGCGGCCCCCTGCTGCGGCCCTTCCTGGGCGACGGCCGCGACGAGACGACAGCCGTCTCCCGGGCCGACACCGAGGAGATCTGCCGCGTGCACGACCTCGAGTGGTGGGAGGACCCGATGAACGCGGACACCTCCCTGCTGCGCGCCCGCGTGCGCCATCGGGTGCTGCCCGTGCTGCGCGAGGAGCTCGGCGAGCAGATCTCCCAGAACCTCGCCCGCAGCGCGGCGCTGGTCAGACCCGACTCCGACATGCTCGACGTCGACGCGGCCGCGCTGCGCGAATCCCTCGAGCGCGAGCTCGGGGACCTCGAGGAGGAGGGCGATGTGCTCGCCCTGGACGTGCACGCGCTCGCCGCGGCGCCGGGGCCCCTGCGCACCCGTGTGCTGCGCGATGCGTCACGCCTCGCCGAGCAGCGCGGCGGCGCCCCGTCGGACAAATCCCTGCTGCGCCGCCACGTGCTCGCGGCCGATGCGCTGGTGGTCTCATGGCACGGTCAGGCAGCCTCGCCCCTTCCGGGTAGGATCGAGGTCGCTCGTCGTGACGGACTGCTGGTGTGGCGACGCTCCCGCGACGGGAGCGCTCGCGCGTGAACAGCACTCCGGCGCCGAACCCGCGCGACGCCGAGCCGAAGCCGACCCACGGAGGAGACCGCGTGTCCGTCAACCCTCATGAGGACGTCGAACGCGTCCTGCTCGACGAGGAGACCATCCACGAGCGCCTGCGCGAGATGGGGGCCCGGATCGCCGAGGACTATGCGGACGAACCCCCGCTGCTGGTGGGAGTCCTCAAGGGCGCCGCGATCGTCATGTCCGATCTGGCCCGCACGATCGACCTCGACGTCGACATGGATTGGATGGCCGTGTCCTCCTACGGCTCGGGGACGAAGTCCTCGGGAGTGGTGAGGATCCTCAAGGACCTGGGCACGGACATCTCCGACCGCCGGGTGCTGATCGTCGAGGACATCATCGACTCCGGACTCACCCTGAAGTGGCTGCTGGCCAACCTCCGCTCGCGCGGCCCCAAGAGCGTGGACGTCGCCGCGCTGCTGCGCAAGCCCGAGGCCGCGCGCGTCGAGATCGACGTGAAGTACGTCGGCTTCGACATTCCCAACGAATTCGTGATCGGTTACGGCCTGGACTACGACGAGTCCTACCGGAACCTTCCCTACGTGGGCGTCCTGAAGCGCTCCGTGTACGAGGACTGAGATGGCAAGCACCACCAAGAAGAAGCGGCCCGGCGCGTCCATCGCGATCTGGGTCGCCGTCGCCCTGCTCCTGGGCATCCTCGCGTTCACCTTCCTGGGACGCGACAGCTACCAGCAGGTCGACACCGAGCAGGGCCTGCAGCTGCTGCAGGACGGCAAGGTCGAGCAGGCGAAGATCATCGACGGCAACCAGCAGAGGGTCGACCTCGTGCTGAGCCAGGACTTCGACGACAAGGGCAAGAAGGTCTACTTCTCCTACGTCACCGCGCGCGGTGACGCCGTCGTGGACGCCGTCGACAAGGCCGACCCGAAGAAGGGGTACACCGACGAGATCGCCACCAGCCCGTGGTGGTCGACGCTGCTCGTCTCCTTCCTGCCCCTGCTGCTGTTCATCGGCGTGTTCTGGTTCCTCATCATGAACAGCCAGGGCGGCGGCCGCGCCATGCAGTTCGGCAAGTCCAAGGCCAAGCTGTTCAACAAGGAGGCCCCGCAGGTCACATTCACCGACGTGGCGGGGGCCGACGAGGCCGTCGAGGAGCTCGACGAGATCAAGCAGTTCCTCGTCGACCCGGAGAAGTACCACGCCGTCGGCGCGAAGATCCCCAAGGGCGTCCTGCTCTACGGCCCTCCCGGCACCGGCAAGACCCTGCTCGCCAAGGCCGTCGCCGGCGAGGCGAACGTGCCCTTCTACTCGATCTCCGGCTCGGACTTCGTGGAGATGTTCGTGGGCGTCGGCGCGAGCCGCGTGCGCGACCTGTTCTCGACGGCGAAGGAGAACGCCCCGGCGATCATCTTCATCGACGAGATCGACGCCGTCGGCCGCCACCGCGGCGCCGGCATGGGCGGCGGGCACGACGAGCGCGAGCAGACCCTGAACCAGATGCTCGTGGAGATGGACGGGTTCGACGAGAACCAGAACGTCATCCTCATCGCCGCCACCAACCGCGTGGACATCCTCGACCCCGCGCTGCTGCGCCCGGGCCGCTTCGACCGCCAGGTCGCCGTGGGCCTGCCGGACCTCAAGGGGCGTCTGCACATCCTGAACGTCCACGCGCAGGGCAAGCCGCTCGCGGAGGACGTCGACCTCGAGATCGTCGCGCGGCGCACGATCGGCATGTCCGGTGCGGACCTCGCGAACGTGCTCAACGAGGCCGCGCTGCTCACGGCGCGCTCGAACAACCAGATCATCGACTCGCGGGCCCTGGACGAGGCGATCGACCGCGTCTCCATGGGACCGCAGCGCTACTCCAAGGTGATGAGCGACCGCGACCGCCAGATGACCGCCTACCACGAGGGCGGCCACGCGCTCGTGGCGGCCGCGCTGAACTACTCGGCGCCGGTCAACAAGGTGACGATCCTGCCGCGCGGCCAGGCCGGCGGCTACACGATGGTCGTGCCCACCCAGGACCGCAACTACCAGTCGCGCAACGAGCTCCTGGACCGCCTGTCCTACGCGCTCGGCGGCTACGCGGTCGAGGAGGGCATCTTCCACGACGTCACCACCGGCCCCAGCTCGGACCTGCAGAACGCCACCAAGATCGCACGCACCATGGTCACCCAGCTGGGCATGAGCGCGAAGGTCGGCCAGGTGTTCTACGGCAGCGGCCAGGACGAGGTCTTCGTCGGCATGCAGCAGGGCGGCGACGTCCAGGTCTCCGACGAGACCGCGCAGCTCATCGACGAGGAGGTGCGCCGTCTGGTCGACGAGGCGCTCTCCGAGGCCTGGGCCGTGATCTCCGAGAACCGGCCCGTGCTCGACCGCCTGGTCCTCGAGCTCCTGGAGAAGGAGACTCTCAACGAGCACCAGCTCGCGGCGGTCTTCGAGGGCGTCACCAAGCGCCCGCAGCGCGACGTCTGGCAGTCCTCCGCGCAGCGCCCCGTCTTCACGGCGCCGCTCGTGGGCGGCAATCCCGGCGATGCGAGCAGCGAGCACGGCGATGCGGGCGACCCGCTCACCCCCGGGCCGCCCGAGCTGCCCTCCCCGGGCGGCGACGGACCCCAGATCCCCGGCTACCCCGGAGGCACCGATCGCGGAGCCGGCGGCGCCGGACCGGAGGGGCTCCAGGGCACCGACGGCCCCGCGACCGAGGATCGCTGAGATGGGCGCGGACCTGGCTCCCGAGGAGCCCGCCGCGGCGGGCGCCCCGGTCGACCCGTCGACCGGGGCTCCCGGCGTCGACGCCCCGCGCATCGAGGCGGCCGTGCGCGAGATCCTCGCGGCGATCGGGGAGGACCCCGACCGCGACGGGCTCGTGCAGACCCCCTCGCGCGTGGCCCGCATGTACGGCGAGGTCTTCGAGGGCATGCGCATGGACGCCCACGAGCCCCTCTCGGTGACCTTCGGGGACATCGAGCACCAGGAGCTCGTGCTGGTGCGCGACATCCGCTTCCACTCCATGTGTGAGCACCACCTGCTGCCCTTCTTCGGTACGGCTCACGTGGGCTACATCCCCGGCGCGCGCGGCGTCACCGGCCTGTCGAAGATCGCGCGGCTCGTGCACGTCTACGCCCGTCGGCCCCAGGTCCAGGAGCGGATCACCACCCAGATCGCCGACGCCCTCATGGAGGAGCTGCGCGCGGCCGGCGCGATCGTGGTCCTGGAGGCCTCGCACATGTGCATGTCGATGCGCGGCGTGCGCGCCGAGGGCGCGCAGACCGTCACCTCGGCCGTGCGCGGCATCCTGCGCAAGGGCACCACGCGCTCCGAGGCCATGTCCCTCATCATGCGGGGCTGACGCCATGAGGACGCGCCCCGACGGACTGCCCGCGGACCTCGCGCGGGACCGCACCCTGGTGATGGGCATCCTCAACGTCACCCCGGACTCCTTCTCCGACGGGGGCGCGCACATGCGCCCCGAGCAGGCCCTCGACCATGCCGAGCGGATGCTCGCCGAGGGGGCCGCGATCATCGACGTCGGGGGCGAATCGACCCGGCCCGGCGCCGAGCGCGTCGAGGAGGCCGAGGAGCTGCGCCGTGTGGTCCCCGTGGTCCGTGAGCTCAGCGCGCGCGGCGCGGTCGTGAGCGTGGACACCATGCGCGCGGCCGTCGCGGAGGCGTCCCTCGAGGCTGGCGCACTCATCATCAACGACGTCTCGGCGGGCCTCGCCGACCAGGGCATGCCCGGGCTGCTGGCGCGCGCCCGGACCCGGCTCGGCGCCCCGCCCGTGGTGATCGCGATGCACTGGCGCGGCCACAGCGACGTCATGAACGACCTCGACGAGTACGCCGACGTCCCGCGCGACGTCGAGCGGGAGCTCGGCGCGCGCCTGGCGGCGCTGCGCGAGGCAGGGGTCGAGGACTCCCAGCTCGTCGCCGACCCCGGCCTGGGCTTCGCGAAGAACGGCGCGCAGAACTGGGAGATCCTGGGGGACTGGGACGCCCTGCTCGCCCACGACCTGCCGGTGCTCATCGGCGCCTCCCGCAAGCGCTTCCTGAGCACCCTGCCCGGGGATCGCGACGTCGCGACCGCGGCCGTCAGCGCCCTGTGCGCGCGCGAGGGCGCCTGGGCGGTGCGGGTGCACGACGTCGCGGCCTCCGTGGCCGCCGTCGAGGTCGGGGCCCGCTGGGCAGCCAGCGAGCGCGCGGCGCACCGCACGATGAGCGCGGATCGGTCGCCTCGGGCCGACGGACCCTCCCTCACGGGAGGCGCCCGATGAGCGCCCTCGTCGTCCCGCCGGACCTCGCGCGGGCCCTGCACCCGGGCCCGCCCGACGCGATCGAGCTGATCGGCCTGCGCGCCCGCGGCCATCACGGGGTGCTCGAGCACGAGCGCCGCGACGGGCAGGACTTCCTCGTCGACCTTCGGATGGACGTCGACACGGCGCCCGCCGGGCGGGCCGACGCCCTGGGCCGCACGGTGAACTACGCGGAGGTCGCGGACTCGGCCGTCGCCGAGCTCGAGGGCGGCCCCCACCAGCTCATCGAGACGCTCGCCGCGCGCATCGCCGGGCGGATCCTCGCCGAGCAGATCCTCGTGCGCCGCATCGAGGTCACCCTCCACAAGCCGTCGGCGCCGATCCCGCACCCCTTCTCCGACGTGCGCGTGCGCATCGAGCGCAGCGCTGCCGCGACCCCGGCCGTGCTCGCGCTGGGCAGCAACCTGGGCGCGCGCGAGCAGCATCTCTCCCGCGCGCTCGCCCTGCTGCGCGCCGCCGACGGCATCGAGATCGACTGGACCGCGCCCGTCGTCGAGACCGACCCGGTGGGAGGCGTCGCGCAGGACGCCTTCCTCAACACGGTCGTGGGCATCCGCAGCGAGCGCGGGCCGTGGCGCCTCCTCGACCTCGCCCACGCCCTCGAGGAGGACGCCCGGCGCGTGCGCCAGGTCCGCTGGGGGCCCCGCACGCTCGACGTCGACCTCATCGCCTACGGCGACCTGGTCCAGGACGACGAGGAGCTGACGCTGCCGCATCCCCGCGCCCACGAGCGCGCCTTCGTGCTGGCGCCCTGGCACGCCGCCCGGCCCGCGGCGGAGCTGCCCGGGCGCGGCCCCATCGGCCCGCTCCTCGCGCGCGCCGAGGATCGCGACGGCGTGCGCCCCGGCCCCGCGCTCGGAGGGTTCGGCGCCTGATGCGCCCGCTCTCGGTGCCGACGCTCGTCGTCCTCGGTCTGCTCGCAGCCGTGTTCGGCGCGGTGCTCGCGAACTTCGTGACCGGGCGCGGCGCCGTGCTCCCGGTGACCGGCTGGGTCACCGGGCTGCTGCTGCTCGCCCTGGGCGCCGTGCTGCTCGTGTGCGGGCTCCCGCTGCGCCGCTACACGAAGGAGAGCGAGGAGCGGCGGGAGAACCCGAGCACGGCCCCGCGCCGCCACTCGATCGACATGCTCACCGCCTTCCGCACGATCGTGTTCGCCCGCGCGTGCGCCTACACGGGGTCGATCGTCGGCGGCATCCAGCTCGGCCAGCTCGCCTTCTTCGTGTCCTCGGGGACGGGGACGCTCGTCGGCGCCCTGCTTCCCACGGGCTTCGGCGCCCTGTGCGGCATCGCCCTCGCGGTGCTCGGCGTGATCGTCGAGCGCTGGGGGACCCTCCCTCCGGACGACGGCGAGGGCGGGGCCCGCTCGACCGCGGCCTGAGCCCCGCGACCGCCGCTGCGACGCAGGTCAGGGGGTGTCACGGACGATCGTCGGGTGCCTCCGTGCCCGACGGCCTGCGAGGATGGTCCCATGGACGATTCGACGCGACCCCAGCGGCTGGGCGGACGGGGCCTCACCCCGGTCTCGCCGCGGCTCGTGCCCGCCCGCTACATCGCCGCGGTCCCGTGGTGGGTGATCTCCCCCGCGATCGCGATCGCCTGCCTCGTGCTGGGCCTGCGCCTGGGCTGGTGGTGGCTCGAGGCGCTCGCGATCGTGCCGATCCTCTGGTGCCTGCCCGGGGTCCTGCTCACGCCGCGCCGCGTGCGGGCGATCGGCTACCGGGCGGGGGAGGAGGAGCTGACCCTCGCGAGCGGACTGATGTTCCGCTCGGTCACCACCACCCCCTACGGCCGCGTGCAGTCCGTGGAGATCCACGAGGGCCCCGTCGAGCGCCGATACGGGATCGCCCGACTGTCCTACTCGACCGCATCCGACGACGCCGACGGCACCATCCCCGGGCTCCCCCGCGAGGACGCCGAGGAGCTCAAGGAGCTGCTCACCCGGCGCGGCATCGAGAGGATGCAGTCGCTGTGAGCGCCGAGGACGCAGCAGACGGCCCGGCCGGGCATGACGGTTCCCGTCGCACCCATCCGCTCACGCCCCTGCTGACGGGCTGGAAGATCTTCGCCGGCGTGATCGCCGTGATCGCGGCCCAGAACCTGGCCCAGCTCGTCGACGAGTTCACCGTGCGCCGTGCGCTGCTGGGACTGGGCGCGCTCGCGATCGCCCTCGCCATCGCGGTCGGCGTCAGCGCCCTGACCTGGTGGCGGACCACCTACGAGATCTCGTCCGACGGGGTCACGCGACGCTCGGGCCTGCTCACCCGCACCGGCCGCACCGCTCCGCGCGAGCGCATCGAGTCCGTCTCGGTCGAGCGTCCGGCGGTGCCGCGCCTGCTGGGCCTGGCGAAGGTGCGCGTCGAGTTCGCGGGCGGCTCCGAATCCCATCTCGACATCGCGTACGTCACGGCGGCCGATGCCGACGCCATCCGCACCGAGATCCTCGACGTGACCGTCGGGCGGCAGGACCGGACGGCGGGGGAGGCCGGCGCAGCCGCCGAACGCCCGACCGCCGAAGGCCCGGCCGCCGAAGGCCCGGCCGCCGACGGTGCGGCCGGCGTTCCCGCGCGGGGCCCCGTGTCCCCGGCGGAGGAGGCGCCCGGGGCTCCCGCCCGCGATCGCGGCCTGCGCGAGAGCCTGCGCGAGGTGGCCTACGACGGCGTCACCGACGGGGATCTCATCGCGCAGATCCCGACCACGCGTCTCCTGCACGCGATGCTGCGCGACGTCGGCTGGCTGATCGGGCTGGTCAT
The DNA here is from genome assembly GCF_042794925.1 of Brachybacterium sp. NPDC056505. Taxonomy (NCBI): domain Bacteria; kingdom Bacillati; phylum Actinomycetota; class Actinomycetes; order Micrococcales; family Dermabacteraceae; genus Brachybacterium; species Brachybacterium sp. NPDC056505. The sequence continues at coordinate 5,072 of NZ_JBHTSV010000059.1, read as the reverse complement.
CGGCGTGGTCTGGATCATCGTCACGGCCGTCATCGCCTGGCGCACCGACGGCGCGGGCGCAGGGCTGATCGCGGCCGCGCTGCCCGCGATCGTCGCGGTCCCGCAGGCGGTGCTGCATCGCCTCGAGGGCGGATGGGGCTTCGTCTCCCGCGACACCGACCGCGGACTGCGCATGCGCCGCGGCCTGTTCTCCACACGCACGGACAACCTCGGTGCCGGACGCGTGCAGGACCTGCGGCTGCGCCGCCCTCTGCTGTGGCGCGGACCCGAATGGACCGAGGCGCGGGTGAGCGTCGCCGGCATCGGCGAGGACGACTCCTCGGCGGCGACCAGCGCCCTGCCCGTGGGCACCCGCGAGGAGCTGCTGCGCACCCTCGGCCACCTCCTTCCCACCCTGGGCACCGAGGACGACGCCGCGCTGCTGGACCGCCTGCTCACCGCTCGCGCGCGGGATCTCGGCGGCATCGGACCCCGCCATCGGCTCTTCGTCATCGGCCGGCGCACCCGCCGCGTCCTGCTGCTGCCCGGCGCGCTCGTGCTGCGCAGCGGCGTGATCACCGCGAAGGTGCAGATCGTCCCGCGCGAGCGCATCCAGGGCCTGAGCCTCGCGCAGGGCCCCGTCGGCCGCATGACCTCCACCGCGACCCTCGCGGTCGGGGTCGCCGCGGCCCGCGCCGAGATCGCCGGGGTCGACATCGCCGACCTCCTCGAGCTCGAGGACGCCCTGCGCCCGGACGCCGCGCAGGGCCGCCGCTACCGCGATCGCGACGACTGGCCGCGACCGCCGCTCGGACCCCACGCGCACGCGCCGTCGGCCCCCGCCCCGACGTCGGCTCCCGACCCGGCCGCGGCCCCGGTCCCCGCCGCGGCTCCGGCGCCGAGCCCGGACCCGGAGGAGGACGCATGAGCGCCCCTCGCCTGGGCGTCGGCATCATCGGCACCGGCCGCGTCGGCGCCGCCCTCGGCGCCGCCCTGCGCGCCGAGGGGCACGCGATCACCGGTGCCTACGCCGTCTCCGACGCCTCCCGCGAGCGCGCCGCGCAGATGCTGCCGGACGTCCCCCTGCTCGAGATCGACCGGATCGTCGAGCGCAGCGAGCTCGTCCTGCTGGCCGTGCCCGACGACCAGCTCGCACCGCTGGCCGCGGGCATCGCCGCGACGGGCCTCGCCCCGGGCGGGCAGATCTTCGCCCACACCTCGGGCCTGCACGGCATCAGCTCCCTCGCCCCGCTCGAGCGCACCGGCGCGATCGCCCTCGCCCTGCACCCCGCGATGACGTTCACCGGCACCGCCGCAGACCTCCCGCGCCTGGTCGGCTGCCCGATCGCCGTCACCGCCCGCGAGGCCTTCCTGCCGATCGCCCAGGCCCTCGTCGTCGAGATCGGCGCCGAACCGGTGACCCTCGCCGAGGGGGACCGCGCGCTCTACCACGCGGCCCTCTCCCACGGCGCGAACCACCTGGTGGTGCTCGTGGACCAGGCGCGCGAGCTGCTCGCCAGGATCGGCATCGACCAGCCGGGGGAGTACCTGCGCCCGCTCCTGACCGCCGCCCTCGAGGAGTCCCTGCGGCGCGGCGCGAGCGCCCTCACCGGACCCGTCTCCCGCGGCGACGCCGGCACCGTCGAGGCGCACCTCGCCGCGCTCGCCGAGGCCGACGGGACGGCGGGCGCCCTGTCCCCGGCCGACAGCGCCCGCACCTACCGGGCGCTCGCCCGCGCGGCGCTCTCGCGCGCAGGGCTCGGCGCGGCCGAGGAGAGCGCGATCCGTGAGATCCTTCGGGAGCCCGACGCAGGGGAGTGACCTGCGGGCCGACGCGCGTCGGAACGGGCAGGACCAGGAGGAGCAGATGACCGAGCCGGCCACCCAGCTGGTGACGACGAAGGACGCGCTGCGCGCCGCCCGCGCGCAGCTCGAGGGCCCCGTCGCGGTGGTGATGACGATGGGCGCCCTGCACGAGGGGCACCTGAGCCTCGTCCACCGCGCCCGCGAGGTCGCCCGCCACGTGATCCTCACCGACTTCGTCAACCCCCTCCAGTTCGGCCCCGGCGAGGACCTCGAGACCTACCCGCGGGACCTCGACGCGGACCTCGCGCTCGTCGACGGCCTCGTCGACCTCGTCTTCGCCCCGTCGGTCGAGGAGATGTACCCCGTGCTCCCGCCCGTCGTGAGCGTGAGCGCGGGCCGCCTGGGCACCGCCCTCGAGGGCTCCGCCCGGCCCGGGCACTTCGACGGCGTGGTCACCGTCGTCACCAAGCTCCTGCAGCTCACCGCTCCCGAGATCGCCGTGTTCGGCCGCAAGGACGCCCAGCAGCTCGCCATCGTCCAGGCTCTCGTGCGCGACCTCGACCTCCCGGTCCGCATCGAGGCGGCGCCCATCGTCCGCGAGCCCGGCGGTCTCGCCCGCTCGAGCCGGAACGTGCGCCTGGGCGCCGAGGGCCGCACGCACGCCCTCGCCCTCTCACGAGCGGTGCGCGCAGCCGAGGCCGCCGCCCCGTCGGCCGCCGGGATCCGCGCGGCCCTCGCGGATGCCGTCGCCGCAGGATCACCCGGAGTGCGCTGGGACTACGCGCTCGCCCTCGACCCCGTGACCTTCGAGGAGATCGGCGACGACCACGACGGCGAAGTGCTCGTGGTGATGGCCGCGCACGTGGACGGGGTGCGGCTCCTGGATGCGGCTGTGGTGGAGGTGACACCGTCCTGAAGACCACCCCGCCTGGGATACGCCGGGCCGGTGATGCGAGAATCACCCCTATGACTGCACAGCCCCCCAGCGATCAGCATCGCGCCCCGGACGCCCTGGACACCTCCGACCAGATCGCGGTCCGCAAGGCCAAGCGCGAGCGGCTGATCGAGCGGGGCGAGGAGGCCTACCCGGTCTCCGTGCCGGTCACCACCACGATCGCCGCGGTGCGCGAGGCGTACGGCCGCCTCGAGGCCGGCCAGGAGACGCAGGACGTCGTCGGCGTCGCCGGGCGCGTGGTCTTCCAGCGCAACACCGGCAAGCTCTGCTTCGCGACCGTCCAGGACGGCGCGGGCGAGCGCCTGCAGATCATGCTGAGCCTGGCCGAGGTCGGCGAGGAGCGTCTCGGCGCCTTCAAGGCCGACGTCGACCTGGGCGACCACGTCTTCTTCCACGGTCGCGTGGGGGCCTCGCGCCGCGGCGAGCTGTCGATCTTCGCGGACTCCTGGGCGATGGCCGCCAAGGCCGTGCGCCCCCTGCCCGTGCTGCACGCGGACCTCTCCGAGGAGTCCCGCGTGCGCCACCGCTACGTGGACCTCATCGTGCGCGAGGAGGCCCGCGCCTCCGTGCGCCAGCGGGCCGAGGTCATGCGCTCCCTGCGCTCGTCGTTCCAGGACCGCGATTTCGTGGAGATCGAGACGCCGATGCTCCAGGTGATCCCCTCGGGCGCGGCGGCGAGGCCCTTCGTCACCCACATGAACGCCTTCGACATGGACCTGTTCCTGCGCATCGCCCCCGAGCTCTTCCTCAAGCGCGCGGCCGTGGGCGGGCTCGAGCGGGTCTTCGAGATCAACCGGAACTTCCGCAACGAAGGCGCTGATTCCACGCATTCGCCGGAATTCGCGATGCTCGAGGCGTATCAGGCCTACGGGGACTACAACACGATCGGCGAACTCACCCGCTCCCTCATCCAGGAGGCGGCGGAGGCCGCGACCGGTTCGCAGGTCGTCACTCTCGCGGACGGAGAGGAATACGACCTCTCGGGGAGCTGGAACCGGATCACCGTCTACGGATCCCTCTCGGAATCCCTGGGACAGGAGATCACGCCGGAGACGACTCCCGAGGAGCTGCGGAAGATCGCACGCTCGCTCGATCTGGATCTCGACCACCCGAAGTTCGGCCACGGGAAGCTCGTCGAGGAGCTCTTCGAGCACCGGGTCTCCGATCATCTCCACGCACCCACGTTCGTCCGCGATTTCCCGGTCGAGACCAGTCCGCTGGTGCGCGCGCACCGCGAGACGCCGGGCGTCGTGGAGAAATGGGATCTGTACGTGCGCGGATTCGAGCTCGCGACCGGATATTCCGAGCTCGTGGATCCCGTCGTCCAGCGCGAGCGCTTCGAGCAGCAGGCGCGCCTGGCCGCAGCCGGCGACGACGAGGCGATGCGCCTGGACGAGGACTTCCTCGAGGCCATGGAGTACGCGCTCCCGCCCACCGGCGGCATGGGCATGGGGATCGACCGCCTGCTCATGGCCATCACCGGCCTGGGCATCCGCGAGACCATCACCTTCCCGCTCGTGAAGCCCGAGGCCTGAGATGGACAGCGGATTCCTGTACGAGGCCGGCTCCCTCCTCCCCCCGATCGGCGTCGGACTGCTCTTCTGGTTCACGATGCGCGCGATCCTGAGGGCCGACCGCCGCGAGCGCGAGGCAGAACGGCAGGCGGAGCGCGAACTCCGTGCCCAGCAGGGGAACTCGGGAGACCATCCGGAAGCTCCCTGAACGCGATTGTTATGAGATGGTCAATGCCTCGCGGGATTCATCGGCCGGCGAACGCCGCGGCGGGCATTTCGTGTTCTGATTGAATTCTCAGGTGCGGTGTGCAGATAATAGGGCGCGTCCAACACCTGTTAGGCGCTCCACACGCATCAAGGAGAACCACCCCATGGCACGGAAGACTTTCGTTGAACTCATCGACGACGTCGACGGGTCCAAGGCCGAGGAGACGGTGAGCTTCTCGCTCGACGGCGTCGCCTACGAGATCGATCTCTCGGACGAGAATGCGGAGAAGCTGCGCGAGGAGATCGGCGAGTGGGTCGGCCGCGCGCGCCGCGTGGCCGGGCGTCGCATCCGCGGCACGGGCAGCGGCTCCACCTCCACCTCCTCGAACGACTCCGCGAAGATCCGCGTCTGGGCCCGCGAGAACGGCCGCGAGGTCTCGGACCGCGGCCGCATCCCCGAGGAGCTCCGCCAGGCCTACTACGCCGCCAACTGACGGCGCGGCGCCGCGGCCTCGGCGCCTGAACGGCACGCCGGCCTCGAGCCCCACGGCTCGACCCGCCGCCCCCGGGACGGCCGGATCGACGAGGGCCCCGGGACGCATCAGCGTCCC
>NZ_JBHTSV010000058.1:0-15426 GCF_042794925.1 Brachybacterium sp. NPDC056505 | reverse complement strand
ATGTGTATAAGAGACATATGGCAGAGGCGTCCGCTATATGCCGCTGCGCGACACGTCAGCGCCGCGGCAAGGGTCAGTGCAGCCGTCTCGGGCAACGGGACATCAGCCCCCTCGAGGTGCGACGACCCCAGCTCAGGTGCCCACACCCCGCGGCCGACGGCGAGGCCCCGACCCGCTCAGTGGTCCTGGCGGCGCTCCTGTGCGATGCGCTCCTGCTGGGCGCGGCGCTCGGCCTCGAGCTCGGCCTGGAGCTGCTCGAGGCGGATCTCGGTGGTGCCGGTGCGCTCGGGCATCGGGGCGTACTCGCGCAGCTCGGAGCCGGTGTAGATCTGGCGGGGGCGGCCGATCTTCGTCTCCGGATCGTGGATCATCTCGTTCCACTGCGCGATCCAGCCGGGCATGCGGCCGATCGCGAAGAGCACCGTGAACATCTGCGTGGGGAAGCCCATCGCCTTGTAGATGATGCCGGTGTAGAAGTCGACGTTCGGGTAGAGCTTGCGCTCCACGAAGTAGTCGTCCTTCAGCGCGATCTCCTCGAGCTGCATGGCGAGGTCGAGGCGCTCGTCGTGGATGCCCAGGCGCTCCAGGACGTCGTCGGCGATCTTCTTGACGAACTTCGCGCGCGGATCGTAGTTCTTGTAGACCCGGTGCCCGAAGCCCATCAGGCGGATGCCGTCCTCCTTGTTCTTCACACGCTCCATGAAGTCCTTGGGATCCATGCCGCGCTCGCTGATCTCGTCGAGCATCTCCATCACGGCCGCGTTCGCGCCGCCGTGGGCGGGACCGGAGAGGGCGCCGATGCCGGCGGAGATCGACGTGAAGAGGTTCGCCTGCGCGGAGCCGACGAGTCGCACGGCGGAGGCCGAGCAGTTCTGCTCGTGGTCGGCGTGCAGGATGAGCAGCTGCTCGAGGGCACGCACCACGACCGGGTCGGCGATGTACTTCTCGACGGGGAACCCGAAGGTCAGCCGCAGGAAGTTCTCGATGAGGGAGAGCTGGTTGTCCGGGTACAGCAGGGCGTGGCCCTTGCTGACGCGGTAGGCGTAGGCGGCCATCGTGGGCACCTTGGCCAGCAGGCGGTAGCTGCTCAGACGCACCTGGTCCTCGTCGAACGGGTCGAGGGAGTCCTGGTAGAAGGTCGAGAGCGCGGAGACGCCGGCCTGCATGACGGCCATCGGATGGGCGTCGCGGGGGAAGCCGTCGAACAGGCTCTTGAAGCGCTCGTCGAGCAGGGTGCGCCGCTCGACGGAGGACACGAAGTTGTCGAGCTGGCCCTGGGTGGGCAGCTCGCCGTTGATGAGCAGGTAGGCGACCTCGAGGTAGCTGGAGTGCTCGGCGAGCTGCTCGATCGGGTAGCCGCGGTAGCGCAGGATGCCCTCGTCGCCGTCGATGTAGGTGATCGACGACTTCGTGTTCGCCGTGTTCATGAAGCCCGGGTCGTAGGTGACGTCGCCGGTCTGCTTGCGCAGCGGGGCGATGCTGATGCCGCTGTTGCCCTCGACGGCCTCGACGAAGGGAAGGTCCAGATCCTGGTCGCGGTGGGTGAGGCGGGCAGTCGGCGTCGCGTTGTTCATGTGCTCTCCGTTGTGCATCGGCGTCGGTGGGGGCCGACGGGCGACCCTGGGTCGTGCGGCGGGACACGTGACGCGTCCCGATGGTCGTGCGGGGGACGCGGGGCGCGTCCCGGGGGTTGGCCCGGTCCGGGGACCGGTGCGGTCGGGTGCGGGTCCGGGCCGGGGCCGACGTGGCCCGCGGGTCCCGGTGGCGGGTCAGCGGCGGGTGAGCCGCTCGACCGCTGCGGAGATCCGTTCGTCGCTCGCTGTCAGCGCGATGCGGACGAAGCGCTCTCCCGCCTCACCATAGAACATTCCGGGGGCGCAGAGGATTCCCAGCTTCGCGAGTTCGTGGACGCTGGCCATGGAGTCCTCGCCGAAAGCGGTCCAGAGGTACAGCCCCGCGCGCGACCCGTGGATCTCGCCGCCGAAGCCCTCGACGGCCTCGCGGAGCGCGGTGCGGCGGGCACGGTAGACGCCGTGCTGGGCGCGCACGGCGTCGTCGTCGGCGAGCGCGGTCGTCATGGCGATCTGCACGGGAGTGGGCAGCATCATCCCGGCCTGCTTGCGGATGGCGGTGAGCTCGCCCACGAGCTCCGGGTCGCCGGCGACGAACGCCGCCCGGTAGCCCGCGAGGTTCGACTGCTTCGAGAGCGAGTACACGCAGAGCAGGCCGGTGAGGTCGCCGCCGTGCACGCGCGGGTCCAGAATCGAGGGCACCTCCTCGACGTCCCAGGGCAGCAGGGCGTAGCACTCGTCGGAGGCGACGATGACGCCCCGCTCGCGCGCCCAGGAGACGATGCTGCGCAGCTGCTCGACGTCCAGGACCTCTCCGGTGGGGTTCCCCGGGGAGTTCAGCCACAGCAGGCCGATCCGCTCGAGGTCCTCGGCCGTGATCGCGGCGTCGCCCTCGGCGGCCAGGCGCTCCATGTCGACGGGGACGCTGCGGGCACCCACGAAGCGCGCGCCCATGTCGTAGGTCGGGTAGGCGATGTGGGGGAAGGCGACGGCGCCGTCCGCACCGATGCCGAGCTGGAAGGGGAGGTGGGCGACGAGCTCCTTGGAGCCGACGGTCGGCAGCACGTGCTCGTGGCCGATGGCCGCTGCACCGTCGGACCCGCCGTCGGCGCCGGCTCCGCGGCGCCTCACCACGAAGTCCACGAGCGCATCGCGCAGCGCCGGGGTGCCGATGGTGGTCGGGTACCCGTGGGCGTCCGACGCCTCGCGCAGCGCCTGCTGCACGCGCGCGGGGGTCGGGTCGACGGGCGTGCCGACGGACAGGTCGACGAGTCCGCCCTGGTGGGCGCTCGCCACGCGCTTGGCCTCCTCGAGGGAGTCCCAGGGGAAGGCGGGCAGGCGCGCGGCCAGGGGCTCGCGCGGGGCCGACGGACGGTGCTGCACCATCAGATCCTTCTTTCCGGACTGCGTCCCGGGTCGCTCAGCGCAGGGGTCGCGTCACGCGTCGTTCGGGTTCGGCGGGAGCGCTTCGATGAGCGGATGGTCCTTGTCGATGACGCCCATCTTCGCAGCGCCGCCGGGGGCGCCGAGCTCGTCGAAGAACTCGACGTTGGCCTTGTAGTAGTCGGCCCACTCGTCCGGGAGGTCGTCCTCGTAGAAGATCGCCTCGACCGGGCACACGGGTTCGCAGGCGCCGCAGTCCACGCATTCGTCGGGCTGGATGTACAGCGACCTGGTGCCCTCGTAGATGCAGTCCACGGGGCATTCGTCCACGCATGCCCTGTCCTTCACGTCCACGCAGGGCAGGGCGATGACGTACGTCATGCAGCGATCCTTCCAGGGCAGGGACCGGGCGACGGCCGGGGCTGTGCTCGCTCCCGGCCGCGGCCGGGGCGGGTGCGGCGCCGGAGCGGGCCGACGCGATGGTCCCAGGATGTTCTCGGGCTCCCGGGGCGAGGGAGCCGTCCCCATCATGTCACCGTCGCCCGTGCCTCCGCGGCGCACAGCCCGCCCTCCGGCGCGCAGGTGACGAGGTCGACATCGAGGCGGCTCCCGCCGATAGCCTGGAGTCATGGCCCAGGAGCACTCCCCGGATCCCCCACCCGGCGCGACGCCCGGCGACCATCCCGCTGCCGATGGCGGTGCGTCCCCGGGCCCTGCTCGGCGTCCTCGTCCGGGCTGGGCGCCCTTCCTGCAGGTGGGGACGCGCGTGGTGGTGCGCTATGCGATCGACCGCAGCGCGGCGCCGCACGGCGAGGGGATGACCGATGCGCTGGGCGTCGTCGAGGACGTCGACGAGGACACGGTCACGATCGCGACGAAGCGGGGCAGCGATCGGGTGGTGCGGGGTCTGGTCACCGCCGCCAGGCCGGTGCCCGATCCTCCCCGCCGCCGCGGTGGCGCAGGGCGCTGAGCAGGTAGCCGACGCCGGCGATCACGTGCAGCAGCACGCCGATCCACACGAGCACGCGCAGCGCCGGGATCGCCGCGGGCAGCCACGCGGCCGCGGCGGCCAGCAGGAACACGGCCGACATCAGCACCGCGGTGCGTGCCTTCCCGACCCGCGAGACGGGCAGCGCGCCCCCGGCGGCGGTGCGGCCGGCGAGCGCGAGCAGGACGATGTCCACGAGGGCGATCACGCCCAGGGGGATCCACGAGAGGACCCCGGCGAGGGCGAGCGAGAGGACCACGCCCACCAGGCCCAGCCGGTCGGCGATCGGATCGATGATCGCGCCGGTGCGGCTGGTCTGGTGCAGGGCGCGGGCCAGCAGCCCGTCGACCCAGTCCGTGAGCGCCCAGACGAGCAGCAGGACCACGGCGAGCGGGTCGGGACCGCCGTCCACCAGCAGCACGCACACGGGCACCAGCAGCAGGAAGCGCAGCAGGGTGACCGCGTTGGGGATCGTCGCCCAGTCGGGGCGCCGCGCCCCGCGGGGCACGGCGGAGCGGCGAGGGCCGGGGGCCTCCACGCCCGCTCAGACCCGTCGGCCGACGGAGCCCGCCGAGCCCGACCCGCCCGTCGGGCGGGTCCGCCTCGAGGCGAGGTGCTGGATGCCCAGGAACACGAAGGGCACGACGATGCCGATGCCCTGCACGATCCAGCCGGAGATCTGCGCCTTCTGCGCGATGACGGCGGGCATCAGCACTCCCCCGCCGGGGCTCGTGCCCGCGAAGGGGAGCACCATCAGGCCCCAGATGCAGCCGAGCACCACCACGGGCAGCCGCGCGCCGGTCGCGGCCCACAGGAAGGTCGAGGCGGCGAACTGGAAGACGGCGCCGAACACGAGCCCCACGGGGAGGTCGACGCCCGCGACCGTGAGCTGCAGGCGGTGCATCGTCACCAGCAGGAGCACGGAGACCACGGCCACCACGATCGCGGCGATGACCTGGGAGATCCTGGCCGCGATCGAGGCGGTCCCCGACGCCGTGCGCCCGGAGGCCCCCGGCGCGGTGCGCACGGGGGTCCCCGGCGTCGCGCGTCCGGCGGGGCCTGGGGTCACGCCGTGCCCTTGGTCTTCCCGCGCAGCTTGGAGCGCTCCTGGGCGCTGAGGGCGACCTTGCGGATGCGGACGATCTCGGGGGTGACCTCGACGCACTCGTCCTGGTTCGCGAACTCGAGGGACTCCTCGAGGGTGAGCTTGCGCGGCGGCACGAGGTTCTCGAACGCCTCGGAGGAGGCTGCGCGCATGTTCGTCAGCTTCTTCTCCTTGGTGATGTTGACGTCCATGTCCTCGGCGCGCGAGTTCTCGCCGACGATCTGGCCCTCGTAGACCTCGCTCGTGGGCTCGACGAAGAAGGAGCCGCGCTCCTGGAGGTTGATCATCGCGTACGGCGTCACGACGCCCGCGCGGTCGGCGACCAGCGAGCCCGAGGTGCGGAACTCGATGTGGCCCATCCAGGGCTCGAACCCGTCGGCGTAGGAGGAGGCGATGCCGTTGCCGCGGGTCTCCGTGAGGAAACGGGTGCGGAAGCCGATGAGGCCGCGCGAGGGCACCAGGAACTCCATGCGCACCCAGCCGGAGCCGTGGTTGCTCATGGTCTCCATGCGGCCCTTGCGGGAGGCCATCAGCTGGGTCACGGCGCCCAGGTACTCCTCGGGCACGTCGATGGTCATCCGCTCGACGGGCTCACAGGTCTTGCCGTCGATCTCGCGGGTCAGCACGCGGGGCTTGCCCACGGTGAGCTCGAAGCCCTCGCGGCGCATCTGCTCGACGAGGATCGCGAGCGCGAGCTCGCCGCGGCCCTGGACCTCCCAGGCGTCGGGGCGCTCGGTGGGCAGGATCTTCAGGGACACGTTGCCCACGAGCTCGGCGTCGAGGCGGTCCTTGACCTGGCGGGCGGTGAGCTTGTGGCCCTTGCCGTTCTTGCCGGCCAGCGGGGAGGTGTTGATGCCGATGGTCATGGAGATCGCCGGGTCGTCGACCGTGATCAGCGGCAGCGGGCGCGGGTCCTCGACATCGGTGAGGGTCTCGCCGATCATGATGTCGGGGATGCCGGCGACCGCGACGATGTCGCCCGGGTGCGCCGTGCGGGTCATGGGCTCGCGGGCGAGCCCCTTGGTCTCCAGCAGCTCGGTGATCTTCACGGTCTTCGTCTCGCCGTGGCGCGTGCACCAGGCGACCTGCTGGCCCTTGGTGAGCTCGCCGCTCTTGACGCGCAGCAGCGCGAGGCGGCCGAGGAAGGGCGAGGCGTCGAGGTTGGTGACGTGCGCCTGCAGCGGCATCTCGTCGTCGTAGCTCGGCGCGGGGATCGACTCGATGATGGTCTTGAACAGGGGCTCGACGTTCTCGGACGCCGGGAGCTCGCCGTCGGCCGGCTGCTCGAGATCGGCGCGGCCGGCCTTGCCCGAGGCGTAGACGACGGGCACGTCGAGGACGGCGTCGAGGTCGAGGTCCGGGACCTCGTCGGAGAGGTCGGAGGCGAGGCCCAGCAGCAGGTCGGTCGACTCCCCGACGACCTCCTCGATGCGGGCGTCGGGGCGGTCGACCTTGTTGACCACGAGGATCACGGGGAGCTTCGCGGCGAGCGCCTTGCGCAGCACGAAGCGGGTCTGCGGGAGCGGTCCCTCGGAGGCGTCCACGAGGAGCACCACGCCGTCGACCATCGAGAGTCCGCGCTCGACCTCGCCGCCGAAGTCGGCGTGGCCGGGGGTGTCGATGACGTTGATGGTGATGCCGTCGGGCTCGCCGTTCGCCGCAGCCGACGGTCCGTGGTACCGGATCGCGGTGTTCTTGGCGAGGATCGTGATGCCCTTCTCGCGCTCGAGCTCACCGGAGTCCATGGCGCGGTCGTCGTGCTTGTCGCGCTCGCCGAGGGCGCCGCCCTGCGTGAGCATGGCATCCACGAGGGTGGTCTTGCCGTGGTCGACGTGGGCGACGATAGCGACATTGCGCAGGTCGGTGCGGTGCTGGAGGGACATGCGGGGGCTGCTCGATTCGTCGTCGGAAGGCGGCGCACTCCTCACGTCGCCGCCCCGCGGCATTCCCGGCACCGGCCTCCGCGAGGAGGCTCGTGCACGAGGGTCCGGGGCGTGCGGACACGATGCGCCGGAGAGATTCTACCGTCCGACGGGGCCGATCCCCAGGTGCGCTTGGACACGCCGCGCAGAGGCGTCCACGGCCGACGGCCCGCCGCCTCCTCGCGGAGCGCGGCGGGCCGCCGGTGGAGCCGCACGGGGCGGCGCGGGCAGATCGGGCTCGGACGGGATCGCTCGGCCCGGATCATCCGGCCGAGATCACTCGACCGGGATGATTCGACCGGGATGATCCGGCCGAGGTCATTCGACCGGGATCACTCCGGATCAGACGTGCCCGGTCCCGCTGAAGGGATCCTCGGGGTCACCGCCCAGCGGGTGATGGGCATCGGTCCCGTCGCGGTCACCGCCCCGGGCGCCGTCCGCCTCGGGGACCTCCGTGTCGACGTCCACCTCGATGGTCTCGGCGCCCGCGAGCGGGATCGAGCCGCCGGGGATCGCCGCGAGAAGTCGCTTGGTGTACTCCTGCTGCGGGTCGTGGAAGACGGCATCGGTCGAGCCGTGCTCGACGACGCGGCCCTTCTCCATCACCACCGTGTGATCGGCGATCTGGCGCACGACGGCGAGATCGTGGGTGATGAACAGGTAGGACAGCCCCAGCTCGGACTGCAGGTCGTTGAGCAGGTGAAGCACCTGGTCCTGGACCAGCACGTCGAGGGCGGAGACCGCCTCGTCGCACACGACGACCTCGGGGTCCAGGGCGAGCGCACGGGCGATCGCGATCCTCTGGCGCTGCCCGCCCGAGAGCTCGTTGGGATAGCGGCGCATCATCGAGGCCGGCAGGGCGACCTTGTCGAGCAGGTCGCGGACCTTCGCCTCCCGGGACTTCGCGTCCCCGATGCCGTGCAGGCGCAGCGGCTCCTCGATCGTGCGGAAGATCGAGTACATCGGGTCGAGGGTCCCGTAGGGGTTCTGGAAGATCGGCTGCACGCGGCGGCGCAGCGCCATCATCTCCTTCCCCTTCATGCCGGCGACGTCCCGGCCCTCGAACAGCACGCGGCCCGAGGTGGGCTCGAGCAGGCGGAGCACCATCTGGGCGACGGTCGACTTCCCGGAGCCGGACTCCCCCACGATGGCCGTGGTCGTGCCGCGGCGCAGGTCGAAGGAGACGTCGTCGACGGCGGTGAAGGGCGTCGTCCTCCACGGCACCTTCCCGCGCAGCGGGAAGACCTTGGTGAGGTTCTGGACGCTGATCACCGTGTCCTCGCCACTGCGCGCAGCATCGGCGCGGGACCCTGCGCCATCGGCAGGGGCGTCACCGTCGACAGGGGTGTTCGCAGCGGAAGCCTTCTCGGACACCGCGGCGGATCCGCCGGCCGCAGCGGGCGCCGCCTGCTGCTTCGCGTCCTGCGCGTCGCCGCTCTTGGTCGAGACCAGTCGTCGCGAGGCCAGCGAGGGCGCCGCGGCGATCAGCCGCTTCGTGTACGGGTGCTGCGGCTCCTGGAGGATCTGCAGCGCGGGGCCGGACTCGACGATCTGCCCCTTGTACATCACGACCAGGTGCTGGGCGCGCTCGGCGGCCAGGCCCAGGTCGTGGGTGATCAGCAGCACCGCGACGCCGAGCTCGGCGGTCAGGGTGTCGAGGTGGTCGAGGATCTGCTGCTGGACGGTGACGTCCAGGGCGCTCGTCGGCTCGTCGGCGATGAGCAGCCGCGGACGGGCGGCGAGGCCCATGGCGATCAGGGCGCGCTGGCGCATGCCGCCGGAGAACTCGTGCGGGTACTGACCGGCGCGGCGCTCGGCGTCGGGCAGGCCCGCCTCCTCGAGCAGCTCGACGGTGCGCTTCTTCGCCGCGGCCCCCTTGGCCATGCCGTTGGCGGCGAGCGCCTCGTCGATCTGCGCGCCGACCTTCCACAGCGGGTTGAGGTTGCTCATGGGGTCCTGCGGGACCAGTCCGATCTCCCTGCCGCGCAGCGCGCGGATCTGGCCGAGCGGCACGGAGGTGATGTCCTTGCCGTCGAAGCGGATCGAGCCGCCGGTGACGCTGCCGTTGCTGGGCAGCAGACGGGCGATGCTCATCGCGGTCGTCGACTTGCCCGAGCCGGACTCGCCGACGATCGCGACGGTCTCGCCCGGATAGACCTCGAGGTTCGCGCCGCGCACGGCGTGCACGGGCCCGCTGCCGGTCGTGAACGTGATGTCGAGGTCGCGGATCTCGAGCAGAGCGCCGGCCTCGGCGCTCGCGGGCTGGTCGCCCGTTCGGGGTGCAGTGGTGGCGCTCATCGCTTCCTCGCCTTGGGGTCCAGGGCGTCGCGGACGGCGTCGCCGAGCATGATGAAGCTCAGCACGCAGATCGCGAGCGCCACTGACGGGTAGAACAGCATCATCGGGTTGTTGCGCAGCGCGGGCTGGGCGTCCGAGATGTCACTGCCCCACGAGATCGAGCCGTTGCCGAGCCCGAGGTAGGACAGGGTCGCCTGGGCGACGATGAACACGCCCAGGTTCACGGTGGCCGTGACGATCACCGGGGCGATCGCGTTGGGCAGCACGTGCTTGGCGAGGTTCGTGAGCCTCCCCGCGCCCAGTGCGGTCGAGGCCGTCACGAAGTCCTGGCTCTTGACCGAGAGCACGGCGCCGCGGGTGATGCGGGCGATGTTCGTCCAGCCGAAGACCGCGAGGATCAGGGCGATCGTGAAGGTGCTGACCCCGCTGCTGAGAGCGGTGAAGGCGACGATCGCGCCGAGCACGAGCGGCAGCGCGAAGAAGATCTCGGTGACGCGGGAGAGGACCTCGTCGATCCAGCCGCCCACGTAGCCGGCGAAGGCGCCGATGACCACGCCGATGACGGTGGAGATGACCATGGCGAAGAAGCCGACGCTCAGCGAGGTGCGGGTTCCGTAGAGGATGCGCGCCCAGACGTCGTACCCCTGGACGGTCGTGCCCAGCAGGTGGCCGTCGCCCGGCTTCTGGTTGGAGACCCCGAGGTCGCCCTTGGTGGGGTCGTAGTCGGTGAAGAGCCCGGGGAACGCCGCGATGAACAGCAGGATCAGGATCAGCAGGGCGGAGATCACGAACACGGGGTTGCGGATCAGGTTGTGCGCGGCCTCGCCCCACATCGAGCGGGGCGCGGCGGTGGTGTCCACCGCGTCGACCTCGCGCAGCGGCGTCTCGTCCAGGGGCGCGACGAAGTGCGCGTCGGCCGGGCGCAGGGTGCGGGAGCTGTGATCACTTCGCATGGCGGATCCTCGGGTCGAGCACGGCGTAGAGCAGGTCCACGATGAGGTTGGTGAGCAGGAAGATCATCACCATGATCGTGACCACGGAGACGATCACGGGACTCTCGGACTTGTTGATCGCCTGGTAGAGCACCGATCCGATGCCGTGGATGTTGAAGATGCGCTCGGTGACGATCGCGCCGCCCATGAGGGAGCCGAGGTCGGCGCCGATGAACGTCACCACGGGGATCAGCGAGTTGCGCATGATGTGCTTGGAGATCACGCCGGTCCGCGAGAGCCCCTTGGCGGTCGCGGTGCGCACGTGGTCGGCCGTCGCGACCTCGGTGATCGAGGTCCGGGTCAGTCTCAGCACGTACGCGAAGGAGACGACGCCGAGCACGAACCCTGGCAGCAGGAGGTTCTGGAGGCTCGCGTCGCGTCCGACGTTCACGGGCACCACCCCGAGCTTCACCCCGAGGGTGAACTGGGCGACGAAGCCGATCACGAAGGTGGGGACCGCGATCACCAGGAGCGAGACCATGAGCAGCGTGGTGTCGATCCAGGTGCCCTTCTTGAGGCCCGAGATGACGCCGGCGACGATGCCCAGGACGGTCTCGAAGACGACCGCGATGATCGCAAGGCGGAAGGTCACGGGGAACGCGTCGCGGATCTGCTCGATGATCGGTCGGCCGTTGAAGCCGACGCCGAAGTCGCCGCGCACCACCTTCCCCACGTAGATCAGCCACTGCACGATGAGCGGCTTGTCCAGGTTGTACTGCGATCGGAGCTGGTCCTGCACGGCCGGCGAGAGGGGCTTGTCGCCCATGATCGCCTGGATCGGATCGCCGCCCGCGTAGAACGCCATGACGTAGATCAGCAGGGTCGCGCCGAGGAAGACGGGGATCATCTGCAGCAGTCGCCGCCCGATGTACCAGATCACTGGGTCACCTCAGGTTGATGGGAGAGGACGACGATCGCCGTCCCGGGGAAGTTGGCCGGAGCGCTCGCACGGGGCCGCTGATGGCCGCGGCCGGGCCGACGCGGGGCCGGGCCGGTGCCGACGGTCCTGGACGGACCTCGGGGCGGGAAGGGCTCCGTGCCCCTCCCGCCCCGGCATCAGCGGATGCGCGCAGCTCCGTCGATCACTTGGTGATCGCGTAGTACAGCGGGACGGTGTCCCAGCCGTACTTCACGTCGGAGACGTTCTCGGAGAAGCCGCCGAAGGTGTTCTGGTACCACAGCGGGATCGCCGGCAGGTCCTCCATGAGGATCGCCTCGGCCGCCTTGTACTTCTCGATCGCCGCGTTCTCGTCGGCCGCCGAGAGCCCTTCCTTGAGCAGGTCGTCGAACTCGGGGTTCTTGTAGTCGCCGTCGTTCGAGCCCTTGCCGTCGGCCGCGGCCGAGGAGTAGAGGGGGCCCAGGAAGTTGTAGGCCGAGGGGTAGTCGGCCTGCCAGCCGGAGCGGAACGCGCCCTTGAGCTCGCGCTTGGTGATCTGCTCGCGGAAGTCGCCGAAGGCCGGGAACGGCTTGCCCTTGGCGGTGATGCCCAGGGTGTTGGCAATGGAGTTGCACACGGCGTCGACCCAGTCCTTGTGCGGGGCGTCGGCGTTGTAGGCGAGGGTGAACTCGCCCTTGAAAGGCTGCTTCTTCTCCGCCTGCTCCCAGAGCTTCTTCGCCTCGGCCTCGTCGAACTCGAGCACCTCGGCGCCCGGGATGTCCTTCTCGCCGCCGCCGGGGATCACCGGGGCGATGAAGTCCGTGGCGGGGGTGCGGGTGCCGTAGAAGAGCTTGTCGCAGATCTGCTTGCGGTTGATCGCCCGGGAGATGGCCTTGCGGCGCAGCTTGCCGGCCTCGCCCGAGAAATTCGGGTCGTTCTGCGCGATCGTGAAGGACTGGAAGACGGCGCCGGGATCGTTGACCGCGCGGTCGCCCAGGGTGTCCTGGTAGCTCGACAGCGCCGAGGTCGGGATGAGGTCGGTGACGTCGACCTCGCCGGACTCCAGGTCGCCGTACATGGTGTCGTCCGACGAGTAGATCGTGAAGGTCACGCCGGCGTTCTTCGCCTTGCGGGGGCCGTCGTACTTGTCGTTGGGCACGAGCACGATCTGCTGGTCGTGGTCCCAGGTGTCGACCATGTACGGGCCGTTGGAGACCGGCTTCTCCCCGAAGGACTTCGTGTCGTCGTAGAACGACTCGGGCAGCGGCGAGTATGCGCTGTAGCCCAGGCGGTTGGGGAAGTCCGACTGCTCGGAGACGAGCTTGACGGTGAAGGTCAGGTCATCGACGACCTTGAGGCCCGAGAGGGTCTCCTTGCCGGTGGCCTTGTCGGCGCTGACCTTGTCGAAGCCCTCGATGGGCTCGAAGAAGCTCTGGCTGAGCTGGGCGTTCTTGGTGTTCGCGCCGAAGTTCCAGGCGTCGACGAAGGACTTCGCGGTCACGGGCGAGTCGTCGGAGAACTTCTGGCCGTCCTTGACCTTGATGGTCCAGGTCTGGTTGTCGTCGGACTCGATCGAGTCGGCGACGTCGTTCTCGACCGTGCCGTCGGCCTTGTAGTAGACGAGGCCCGCGAAGACCGAGGTGATGATGCGGCCGCCGCCCACCTCATTGGTGTTGGTCGGGATCAGCGGGTTCTGGGGCTCGGTCTCGTTGGCGTAGACCGGATCGCCCGAGCCGCCGCCGGAGCCGCCATCGCCGCTGTCGCTCCCGCCGCCGCAGGCGGACAGGGCGAGCGCGGCGGTGCCGGCGGCACCGGTGCCGAGGATCATCGAACGTCGCGAGATGGACATGGACACTCCTTAGTGTCATGGGATGCCGCGGCCGCGTCTGCGGTCGGATCTCCGTGCGGGGTCGCGCTCTGGGGATCCATGCGGATCGTGGCGCGCATCCTCCAGTGTGCACGACGTGACGGGGTGCATAGCGCAAGAAGTGTCCATCCATTGGTCACGATACGGTCACTGCCCCGTCCGCCGGTCGACGCCGGGGAGATGCCGGGAAGCAGGCCGAGGGGACTGAGTTCCCACATCGGGCTCCCCCGCCTCGCACGGGCGCGGCCTCGCGAGCGACAATGGGTCCATGACTTCCGCACAGAACACGCAGACACCGCAGGACGCGCCCGTCGACCCCACGACGACGGACGCCTGGGAGCAGCTCCTCGCGCACGACGAGTCGCTCGACGGCTCGCTGCGCGAGTGGTTCGAGCAGGACCCGCAGCGCGCCGAGCGCCTCACCCACGACGCCGCCGACCTGCACGTGGACCTCTCGAAGAACCTCGTGACCCCGGAGACCGTGGAGCTGCTGCTGCACCTCGCCGAGCAGACCGGCGTGCTCGCGCGCCGCGACGCCATGTTCGCCGGCGAGCACATCAACACCACCGAGGACCGCGCCGTGCTGCACACGGCGCTGCGCCGCCCCGAGGGCGCCTCCCCCGAGCTCGTCGTCGACGGCCAGGACGTCGACCACGACGTCCACGAGACCCTCGCGCGCATCTACGACTTCGCCCGCAAGGTCCGCTCGGGCGAGTGGACCGGCGTGACCGGCAAGAAGATCGAGACCGTCGTGAACATCGGCATCGGCGGTTCCGACCTCGGCCCCGTCATGGTCTACGAGGCGCTCAAGCCGCTCGCCCAGGAGGGTCTGCAGGCGCGCTTCATCTCGAACATCGATCCGACCGACGCGTACGAGACGACCGCGGACCTCGACCCCGAGACGACCCTGGTCGTCGTCGCCTCGAAGACGTTCACGACGCTCGAGACGATCACCAACGCGCGCCTGGTGCGCGAGTGGCTGCTCGCCGGCCTGCGCGAGAACGCCGGGCTCACCGCCGAGCAGGAGAAGGAGGCCGTGGCCAAGCACTTCGTCGCGGTCTCGACCGCGCTCGACAAGGTCGAGGCCTTCGGCATCGACCCCGCCAATGCCTTCGGCTTCTGGAACTGGGTGGGCGGCCGCTACTCCGTGGACTCCGCGATCGGCACCGTGCTCGCCACGGTCCTGGGCCCCGAGGCCTTCGAGGAGCTGCTCGCGGGCTTCCACGCGATGGACGAGCACTTCCGCACCGCCCCGGCCGCGCAGAACGTGCCGCTGCTCATGGGTCTGCTGAACATCTGGAACGTGAACTTCCTGGAGGCGGAGACACACGCGGTCCTCCCCTACTCCCAGTACCTGCACCGCTTCCCCGCATACCTCCAGCAGCTGACCATGGAGTCCAACGGCAAGTCGGTGCGCTGGGACGGCTCGACCGTGGTCACCGAGACCGGCGAGGTCTTCTGGGGCGAGCCCGGCACCAACGGGCAGCACGCCTTCTACCAGCTCATCCACCAGGGCACCCGGATCATCCCCGCGGACTTCATCGCGTTCGCGAACCCCGTGCGCCCGCTCAAGGACGGCGAGCAGGACGTGCACGAGCTGTTCCTCGCGAACTTCTTCGCGCAGACCAAGGCCCTGGCCTTCGGCAAGACCGGGGAGGAGGTGCGCGCCGAGGGCACCGACGGTCCGCTCGTGGCCGCCCGCATGTTCTCCGGCGACCGCCCGTCGACCTCGATCATGGCGCCCTCGCTCACCCCGAGCGTGCTGGGCCAGCTGATCGCCCTGTACGAGCACATCACCTTCGTGGAGGGCTCCGTGTGGGGCATCAACTCCTTCGACCAGTGGGGCGTGGAGCTCGGCAAGCAGCTCGCCAAGGACCTCGCCCCCGCCGTCGCCGGGGACGATGCCGCCATCGGCGCCCAGGACTCCTCGACCGCCGAGCTGATCCGCTACTACCGGGACCACCGCACCGTCTGATCCCGGCGCCCGGCGCCGGGCGCCGTCCGTGCATCGGTGCCCCGGCCGACGCCGGCTCGGCGGAAGCACCTCGAGAAGTACGAAATCGTTGCCATTTGGAAGATTGGGGAGGTATTAGTGATTGTCGTGGGGTGGGTGGGGGTGGGTGATTAGCCTGTCCGAGCCCACGCCCCCCGCCCCCCGTCCGTGCAGGGGGCCCCCGGCCCCCGCCGGCTGGGGGCACGCACCTCGACAAGTACGAAATCGTTGCCATGAGCACTCTTGGCAACGATTTCGTACTTCTCGTCGGTTCGAGGGGGCGCTGCACCCAGCGCCCCGGTCGGCAGACGCCCCGGTCGGCAGACGCCCTGGTCGGCAGACGCACCTCGAGTGGTACGAAACGGTTGCCATGAGCGCTCATGGCAACCGGTGGGTACCACGCGCCGGTTGGGGGGGCGCCGCGCACCAA
>NZ_JBHTSV010000057.1:0-15507 GCF_042794925.1 Brachybacterium sp. NPDC056505 | reverse complement strand
CCGATTGACCCCCATCGAATACGAGACCATCATGAAACCGGCCGTGAGCCTCGCGGCCTGACACCACAACTGTCACCTGATCATGCGGCAGTCCCTCTGCGACTGCCGCACGATCAAGTGTCATCTTGGCCTAACTCGCGGAGCCACCGGCGTTCTCGCCGCTCGAAGAACTCGAAGGACAATCCCTGGAGACGCGCACGTCACCCCACCTCACGCCCCAGCGACCACATGCGCAACGCGAAGTGGAGGTCGAGGAACCGCGCGGGAGTGCGCCAGTCCTCCCCCAGCAGTCCCGCGATCCGCTCGAGCCGCTGGCGCACGGTGTTGGGGTGCACGTGCAGCATCCGGGCGGTGCGCGGGACGTGGCTCCCGGCCTCGGCGAAGGCCCAGGCGCTGCGCGTGAGCTCGGTGCCGTGCTCGCGGTCGTAGTCCTCGAGCGGCCCGATCACCGCGAGCGGCGAGGGCAGCGTGGGGTCGCGGTGGATGGCCTCGGCCAGCAGGCCCACCATGCCGATCCTCTCGCCGTCGGCCGATCTCCCGCGCACCCCGAGCACGGCGAGGGAGCGCAGGGCGAGCTCCGCCGAGCGATGCGCCGCGGGGATCCGGTCCGTGCCCTCCACGGGGCTCGACCAGCCCGCGTTCACACCGCTCGCCCCCACGTCGAGCAGCGCGGCCAGCGCGTCCGAGGCGGCGTCGGGCACGAGGACGCACAGGTGATCACCGTGCAGCGCGACCACCGCACCGTCGTGCCCCATCCCCTCTCGCAGGCGGTCGGCAAGGGAGCCGACGTCGGCGTCGAAGGCGTCGATCGCGACCATGCGCACCGCCGCTCCGGGGCGCACCGCCCGCACTCGCGCATCTCCGCGCACGGTGTCGACCTCGCGTCCGCCGCGCACGAGCGCATCGATCACGGCCCGGTCGCGGCGGCGCCTGTCGTCCTGCTGCGCGCGGCCCAGCAGGAGCAGGATCCCGAAGAACACCGCGACCCTCTGCACGCGCGGGAGCAGGCGCGGGGCGAGGGCCCGGCCGACGACGAGCGTGCCCAGGTGCTCGCTCCCGCTGCTCGCGCAGGCCAGCGTGGTGCCGCCGGAGACCGCCGGCACCCCTGTCCCGCGGGCGGCGCGCAGCGCCTCCGCGTCGAGCCCGGCGGCGAGATGGGCACCCGGATCGGTCTCGACCATCGGCACGCCGCTCGCATCGAGCAGCGCGAGATCCGCGCCCAGCAACTCGCCCGCGCGGCGGGCGAACAGGTCGAGGTCGCCGCCGTCCAGCAGCGCCTCGAGCAGCCCCGCGTCGAGGTCGAGGATCTCGTGGAGCTCGACCATGCGCTCCTCGTCCTCGTCCTGGCGGGCGCTGAGGCTCGTGAGCGCACCGGTGACCTCCTCGAAGCGCCGCGCGTTGTCGAGGGCGACGCTCGCATGGCGGGACAGGGTGTCCACGATGTCGACGGTCTCGGGCGGGTACTCGCGGCTCGTGCGGTCGGCGATCAGCAGTGCGCCGTGCACCTGCTCGCGCAGGGTCATGGGCACCGCGAGGATCGAGCGCACACCCTCGCCGCGCACGATGTCGTCGATCTCCTCGATGTGCGAGAGCGCAGCGTCCTCGAGGTAGTCGTCGGTGGTCACGATCGCGCGGCCGGTCGCGGCGCGGCCCAGCACCCCGTAGCCGATGGGCATGCGCAGGGTGCGGTACTCCTCGGTGCGCACGCCGTCGGACTCGCGGATGAAGGTGGTGTCCGCCGTGTTCAGGGCGATGTAGGCCATGTCGGCACCGGTGAGCAGGCGGGTGCGGCGCACGATCTCGTGGAGCACGCCCACCACGTCGCGCCGCGTGGTGACGTCCACGGCGATCGAGGAGACCGTGCGCAGCAGCTCCTCGCGCCGAGCGCCCTGGGCGAGACGCTGCTGGAGGGCGCGCAGGGTGCGGGCGTCGGCCTCGTCGAGGGAGTCGCGCGCCGCGGCGATCGCGCTCTCGAGCCGGGCCGGGTCCTCCTCGGCCATCACCGCGGCGAGCAGAGACTCCGTCGTCCCCATGGACCATCCTCCATCGATCGGTCCGATCCCTGTCACCGCACACCATAGGCGCGGTGTGGTGCGGGCCATAGCGTGGAGGGCGAACGCGCCGCCGCAGGGCACCGTCGCCCAGCGGGGCACCGACCGTGAGGAGTCATCGATGACTGCGACCGATTCGCCCATGAAGCTGCACATCCTGTCGACCGGGGTGATGGAGTGCGACCACACCTGGCTGCTGCTGCAGGCTGGGAACACGATCACCGATCGCCACCACAAGGACAAGCCCGCCGCGTGGGGCGAGGCCCCCACCCACGCCGTGCTGATCGAGACGCCCGAGGGCCGCGTGCTGTGGGACACGGGCGTGCCGCGCGACTGGGAGAAGCGCTGGGAGCCCACCGGCTTCCAGGACTTCTTCCCCGTCCAGGAGGACCCCGCAGGCCCCGGCTACCTCGACTCCGCGCTCGCGGACCTCGAGCTGACCCCTGAGGACATCGACATCCTGGTCCTCTCCCACCTCCACTTCGACCACGCGGCGAACGCGAAGATGTTCGAGAACGGGAAGACCCGCATCCTCGCCCAGGCCGACGAGATCGAGGGCGTGAAGGGCATCGAGGGCGAGTTCGCCGGCGCCCACCTGGTCTCGGACTTCTCGGGCCTGCCGCTCGGGCCCGTCCACGGCGACGCCGAGATCGTCCCCGGCGTCAGCGTCATCTCCACCCCGGGCCACACCTGGGGCACCATGAGCCTGCGCGTGGACCTGCCGGAGGACGGCTCCAAGATCTTCACCTCGGACGCGGTGTACCTCGGCGCGAGCTGGGGCCCGCCCGCGATCGGCGCCGGCATCGTCTGGGACAGCGTGGGCTGGCTCGAGTCCGTCGAGAAGCTGCGGAGGATCCAGGAGCAGACCGGCGCGGAGATGATCTTCGGCCACGACGCCGAGCAGCGCCGGGGCCTCACCCTCGCGCCCGACGGCTTCTACAGCTGAGGGGGCCGACGATGATCCTCTACGACCTCAAGTGCGCCGAGGGCCACCGCTTCGAAGCGGGCCTGGCCTCGATGTTCGACGACAACCCGCGATGCCGGTGCGGGGCGGAGACCTCCCGTGTCCCGGCCTCCGTGCGCCAGCTCGGCACGGCAGACACGGGACGCTCGCGCGAGGAGATGCCGACCACCTGGCGCGGCATCCAGCAGGGCCATCCCGACGTAGTGCGCGGCTGGCACAGGGAGATGAGCCGCCGCGAGAAGCTCGAGGAGAAGCACCCCGAGCTCGCCGGCGACCGTCGGCCGGTCCTCGCCCACGAGGGCGCCTTCGAGGGCCGACCGCTCAGGGCCGGAGACCCGCTCGCCACGAAGGTCGCGCAGGCGACGTTCGGGACGACGAACGAGGCGACCGCATGAAGATCCGCGGAGCAGTCCTCGAGGAGATGGGGCGCGAGCGCCCCTATGCCGACTC
Organism: Brachybacterium sp. NPDC056505; assembly: GCF_042794925.1. Classification (NCBI taxonomy): domain Bacteria; kingdom Bacillati; phylum Actinomycetota; class Actinomycetes; order Micrococcales; family Dermabacteraceae; genus Brachybacterium; species Brachybacterium sp. NPDC056505. The sequence goes on along the minus strand of NZ_JBHTSV010000057.1, from coordinate 12,042 downwards.
CCGGCCGATCACCATCAGCGAGCTCGAGCTCACCGAGCCCGGCTCGACCGAGATCCTCGTGCGCATGGAGGCCGCGGGCGTGTGCCACAGCGACCTCTCCGTGGTCGACGGCAACCGGCCGCGACCGGTCCCCATGCTGCTGGGGCACGAGGCCGCCGGTCGGGTCGAGGCCGTGGGCGCGGAGGTGGAGGACATCCGCGTGGGCGACCGCGTGGTGATGAGCTTCCTCCCCCGCTGCGGCGAGTGCCGCGAATGCCGCACCGACGGCCGCCTCCCCTGCTCGGTCGGGTCCAGGACCAACAACGACGGCGTGCTGCTGCACGGCTCGAACCACCTCACCCGCGACGGCGAGCACGTGCACCACCACCTGGGGGTGAGCGGCTTCGCGACCCGCGCCGTCGTGGACCAGGCGAGCGCCGTCGTCGTCCCCGACGAGGTCCCGCCCGAGGTCGCCGCCGTGCTGGGCTGCGCCGTGCTCACGGGCGGCGGGGCCGTCCTGAACGCCGCGCAGCCGGGACCAGAGGACTCGATCATGATCGTGGGCCTGGGCGGCGTGGGCATGGCGGCCCTGATCACCGCCCTCGCACAGGACGTGAAGGAGGTGATCGCCGTGGACACCCTGCCCGCGAAGCTCGAGCGGGCGAAGGAGCTCGGCGCCCACCGCACGTTCACCCCGCAGGAGGTCGCCGAGCAGAAGATCACCGCCGACCGCGTGGTCGAGGCGGCCGGCCATCCGAAGGCCTTCGAGACCGCGGTGGGCGCGATCGGCTTCGGCGGCACCATGGTCACCGTGGGACTGCCCGCGCCGACCGCGCAGGTCACGATCGCCCCGCTTCCGCTCACCGCGCAGGCCCAGTCGATCATCGGCTCCTACCTGGGCTCGGCCGTGCCCCGGCGGGACGTGCCCGAGTACGCCCGGCTCTACCTCGAGGGGAAGCTGCCGGTCGAGGAGCTGATCAGCCGCACCATCCGCCTCGAGGAGATCAATGAGGCGATGGACCAGCTGGCCGACGGCGAGGCCGTCCGCCAGGTCATCCTGTTCGACTGATCCCCCGCGGCCGGTTCCCCCATCCCGCCCCGGAAGGCGCAGGATGGAGGGACCGGCCGCGCCGTCGGCCCCGCCCGAGACCCCGACCCGAAGGAGCGCACCATGACCACGAAGCCCCGTCTCTCCCCCGCGAAGGTCGCCGACCTGCTCGAGCGCACCCCCCGCAGCTCCTTCATCGGCGGCCGCTTCCTGGGCGGCACCCCCGATCTCGACGTGCAGGACCCGGCGACCGGGCGCGTCCTCACCCAGGTCGTCGACGCCGACGCCGCGAGCATCGGCGGGAAGGCTCTCGACGCCGCCGTCGCCGCCCAGGCCGACTGGGCGGCGACCCTCCCCCGCGAGCGCTCGGAGATCCTGCGCCGCGCCTACGAGCTCTGCCACGAGCGGGCGGACGACCTCGCGGCGCTGATGACCCTCGAGATGGGCAAGCCCCTGGACGAGTCGTACGGCGAGGTCACCTACGGCGCCGAGTTCCTGCGCTGGTTCAGCGAGGAGGCCGTGCGCCTGCCCGGACGCTTCCGGCAGGCCCCCGCCGCCGAGCAGGCGATCCTCACCACCTCGCGGCCCGTCGGCCCGGTCCTCGCGATCACCCCGTGGAACTTCCCGCTGTCGATGGGCACCCGCAAGATCGCTCCGGCGCTCGCAGCCGGCTGCACCGTCGTGCTCAAGCCCGCGCAGATGACGCCCCTGACCTCTCTCGCCTTCGCCCAGATCCTCGCCGACGCGGGCGTCCCCGCGGGCGTCGTGAACGTGGTCGTCACCTCGGACTCCTCCGGACTGTCCTCGACGCTGATGGCCGACGGGCGCCTGCGCAAGGTCTCGTTCACGGGCTCCACCTCGGTGGGCCGCTCCCTGCTCGCGCAGGCGTCCGAGCACGTGCTGCGCACCTCCATGGAGCTCGGTGGCAACGCTCCCTTCCTGGTGCTCCCCTCGGCCGACATGGACACGGCGATCGCCGCCGCGATGCCCGCGAAGTTCCGCAACAACGGCGAGGCGTGCACCGCCGCGAACCGCTTCTACGTGCACTCGTCCGTCGCCGAGGAGTTCACCCGCCGCCTCGTGGAGTCGACGGAGGCGCTGCAGGTCGGCGCGGGGATCGACGAGGGCACCACGATGGGCCCGATGATCGAGCCGAAGGCGCTGGAGAAGATCGAGGAGCTCGTGGCCGACGCGGTCGAGCGCGGCGCGAAGGTCCTCACGGGCGGGCGTCGGCCGCGCGCCGACGAGCTGTCCGAGGGATGCCGGGACGGCTACTTCTACCTGCCCACCGTGCTGGGCGACGTCCCGGCCGATGCCCGCGTGAACCGCGAGGAGATCTTCGGACCGGTCGCGCCCGTGATCGTCATGGACGACGTCGAGGACATGGTGCGCGCCGCGAACGACACCGAGTTCGGGCTCATGAGCTACGCCGTCGGCGGTGACCTCGCCGAGGTCACCGACGTCGCCGGACGCATCGAATCGGGCATGGTCGCGGTGAACCTGGGCGTCGCCTCCGACGCCGCCGCTCCCTTCGGCGGCGTCAAGGAGTCGGGCCTGGGCCGCGAGGGCTCCCACGAGGGCATCGCGGAGTACCTCGAGACCACGTACGTGCGGCTGCCGCTGTGAGCGGACCTGCGGGGACGGAGACCACGAGGCGCCCGCCGCGCCTGCGCCCCTGCACGCCCGACGACGTCCCGCACCTCGCCCGAATGCGCCGCGCACGGGAGGAGTGGATGGCCGAGCACGGCATCGTGCAGTGGCAGCTCGGCTCGCTCGGAGCCGAGCAGATCGCGGATGAGGTGGCCCGCGGGGACTGGCACGCCCTCGACGAGGCCGGACAGGACCCGGCGGCGCCGACCGCCTCTCCGTTCACCGCCGCCGTGCGGCTCCTCGAAGCGGACCCGTACTTCTGGGGCGAGCACGAGCGGAGAGACGAGCCGGCCGTGTACGCGCATGGTCTGATGACCGATCCGGCGGCGAGCGGGCGCGGGCTGGGAGCGACCGTGCTCGACCTCGCTCTCGCCGAGGCGGAGCACCGGGGTGCGCGCTGGCTGCGCCTGGACTGCGCTCCTCATCTCCTGGACTACTACCTGTCTCTGGGCTTCTCGCCCGTCGGCAGGAGAGAGACCGAAGAGTTCGTGACGCTGCTGCTCGAGAAGGCTGCACGAGGAGACGCCCCCGCGCAGCACGTCGGCGACCGCTCACCGGCGACGGGTCTGCCGGTCGTCTCGGTCGGTCGCCCGGTGAGCTCCGAAGAGGTCGCCGATGCCCTGGACGACGACCCGCTCGTCGGCCCCGCTACCCTCTCACCATGACGACGATCTACCTGACCGGAGAGGCGAAGTCGCCGAGCAACAATCCGATCACGACGCAGTGGGGACTTTTCTTCATCGGCCTCGTCGTCGATACTGAGTCGCACGTCATCCGAGAGGCGGACTGCACCGCCACCCTCACCCTCACGGTCGAGTTCGTGGGAGAACTGCTGGTGGGACGCTCCATCCTCGACGACGACGCCCTGGTGGAATCCATCACCGAGAGGTACCACGGGTCCTCGCAGAAGGCGCTCGCCGCGTCCGTGCGCAATGCCGCCGCGAAGTACCGCGACCTCTCGGCGGACTCCACCGCATAACGCCATACGCCTCCGTCCGCCCGGGACCTCACAGAACCGGAACCCGTCGGAAGCACCACGAACGCGCCCGCCCGGGCGCGCTGCGTCGGTGCTTCCGATTTTTTATTGCCCGATCCCCGACCACTTCCCCACCCCGAGGAGCACCCCATGATCACCGACGGCCTGCTGATGCTCGGCGTCCTGCTGGGACTGTCGTGCGTGCTGATCGTCCTCGAGAAGACGACCGGCTGGAAGCTGTTCAAGTACGTGCCCGGCATGGTGCTGATGTACCTGCTGTGCGCACTGCTGAACACGCTCGGCGTCTTCAGCCAGGACGAGGCGACCCGCGCCCCCATCGCCCAGGTCAAGGACGTCCTGCTGCCGGCGATGATCTTCCTGTTCCTGTTCGGCTGCGACCTGCGCAAGATCATCCGTCTGGGACCGAAGCTGCTGCTGACGATGTTCGTCGCCTCGGCCTCCCTGTGCTTCGGCATGGTGCTGGTGTACGTGGTCTTCCAGGCCGCGGTGCACCCCGAGGCGTGGAAGGTGTTCGGCGCGCTCCTGGCCAGCTGGACCGGCGGCAGCGCGAACATGGTGGCCGTCCAGGACATCCTCAAGGCACCGGAGAACATCTTCGGCTACGCCCTGATCACCGACACGCTGATGTACTCGCTGTGGCTGATGCTGATGTTCGCCTCGGTCGCGGTCTCGCCCCGCTTCAACCGCTGGACCAAGGCCGACACCTCCTACCTCGACGCCCACGAGGGCGCCTTCGAGGAGGAGGAGAAGCAGGTGACGGTGTCCTCGCTCGCGATCGTCGTCTTCGGCGCGATCCTCGTCTCGACCCTCTCGATCTGGATCGGCGGCCTGCTGCCCGAGTGGGGCGCGGTCGTCAACGGCACCACCTGGTCGATCCTCATCGTCTCCCTGCTGGGGCTCCTCGTCGCGCTGACCCCGCTGGGGTCGACGGCCGGATCGAGCGAGGTCGCCACGCTGATGCTGTTCGTGGTGATCGGCCAGATCGCCTCGGGCTCGGACTTCTCGGCGATCACGCAGGCGCCGATCTACATCGTGATGGGCATTCTTGTGGTCGCGATCCACGCCGGGATCATGGTGCTCTACGCGAAGATCGCGAAGGTCGAGCTGTTCTCCCTCGCCGTCGCCTCCACCGCGAACATCGGCGGCATCGCCTCCGCACCCGTGGTCGCGAGCGCCTTCAACCGCCAGCTGGTCCCCGTGGGCGTGCTGTTCGCCCTGATCGGATCGTTCATGGGCACGTTCGTGGGCCTGATCGGCGCCCAGGTCATGCACGCGCTGTGACCGTCACCGCGAGAGGAGGGGCATCGATGACCCCGCAGACCCTGCAGGATCCCGACGTGCACGTCGTCGCGGTGCGCCACCACCGCCACGTCGCGCCGCTCAAGCGGCCCTTCGTGACCGCGGCACGGCGCACCGAGGCCGTGCACTACGTGGTCGCGGAGGTCGAGCTGGCCGACGGCACCGTCGGCCAGGGATCCTCGGCCGAGACCGTCGCCGTCACGGGCGAATCGGCCGAGTCGATCGCCGACTGCCTGGCCGGTCCCCTGCGCAGCGCGCTCGAGGGCGCCCAGGGCACCCTGGAAGACCTCGGACGCCGCATCCGGGACGCTGTCCCGGGGAGCACGAGCGCGAAGGCCGCCCTGGACGTGGCCCTGCACGACGCCGCCGCGCGCGCCGCCCGGGTGCCGCTGGTCGAGCTGCTGGGCGGCACCCGCTGCGGCACGCTGACCAACGACATGACGATCTCCCTCGAGGACCCCGAGGTGATGGCCGGTCATGCCCGCGACGCGGTCGCCTCGGGCGAGCAGATCCTGAAGATCAAGCTGGGACGGGACATCGACGAGGACCGCCGTCGACTCGCCGCCGTGCTCGAGGCCGCCCCCGGGGTGAGCCTGCGCCTGGACGCGAACCAGGGCTGGGAGGCCCGCGAGGCGATCAGCATCATCACGGGCTTCGAGCGGGACGGCCTGCCGATCGAGCTGGTCGAGCAGCCCATCCCGGCCGCGGACCTCGAGGGGCTCGCCCGGGTGCGCGCCGAGGTGGCGACCCCGGTGATGGCCGACGAGGCCGTATGGAACGCGCAGGACGCCCGCCGCATCGTCGAGGCGGGCGCGGCCGACCTCCTGAACATCAAGCTCGCCAAGACCGGCGGCCTGCGCGAGGCCCTCGCCGTGGCCGACGTGGCCCTCGAGGCGGGCATCGCCTGCATGGTGGGCTCGATGATGGAGCCGCGGATCTCGATCACCGCCGCGGCCCACCTGGCCTTCGCGCACCCGGCGATCGCCCTCATCGACCTCGATCCCCCGGCCTGGTTCACCTCCGCGGCGCCGTCGGGCGGCTACCGCCAGCGCGGCGCCGAGCTCGAGCTGATCGGCGGTCCCGGGCTCGGCCTTGCGATGCTCGACCCGATGCAGGACGCTGATGACGCAGGAGGTGGTAGGTGACGTCGACCCCGCAGCGACCGCATGCGTCGCGCGCCCCGCAGGTCCCCGGCATGCCCGAACCCGTCTCCTCGAAGGAGGACACCATGTCCGCCCATCGCAGCACCTCCCCGCACGACCCCGCCGACGCATCGCAGAACCCGCAGGTCAGCCGGCGCGCCGGGCTGCGGCTCGCCGCCACCGGTGCCGCCGGCCTCGCGGGCCTCGCCGGCGCCGCCTCCGCCGCCGCCGCTCCTGCGCACAAGGGCGGCCACGGGCACGGCGACCACGGTCACGGCAGCGGCGGCAGGGCGCCGAAGGCCGGCGAGAGAGCGCACGTGAAGGTCACGGCGACCACGCTGTGGGTCGATCCGCGCACGAACCGCGACGGCATCGACGACGGCGCGGTCTCGACGCCCGTGGACCTCGACGCGTGGAACGCGAAGATGCCCGACGAGGAGACCCGCAAGTGGCTCACCGGGAAGCTCGAGTCGCAGGCCGTGCTGGGCAGCGAGGTCATCGTCGACGAGATCGACGGCGAGTGGGCGCACATCGTGGTCACCGCCCAGGGCACCCCGCGCGACGACCGCGGCTACCCGGGCTGGGTCCCGGTCGACCACCTCACCGTCGACGAGCGCTTCGCGCGCCTGGCGCGCTGCGCCTCGACCGCGACCGTCACCGCGCTCACCAGCACCCTCACCTCGCCGAGCCGCGGCGAGGGCGCGCGCCTGCCGGTCTCCTTCGACACGATCCTCCCGGTCACCGGCCAGAACGAGGACAGCATCGAGGTCGCCGTCCCTGACGCGGGCACCATGCAGCTCAGCATCGAGGACGCCGCGGTGCGCGCGCACGGCGAGAAGACGCCGCGCCCCACGGTCGAGGACATCATCGCGACCGGCGAGCGCTTCCTGGGCCTGCGCTACCTCTGGGCCGGCGTGAGCGCATACGGCTACGACTGCTCCGGGTACACGTACACCCTGTTCCACCACCACGGGATCACCCTCGAGCGCGACGCCGGCGACCAGATGCACGAGTCGGGACTGCAGAGCGTCGAGCGCGAGGACCTCCGGCGCGGCGACCTCGTGTTCTTCGCGACCGAGCCGGGCGCCGAGTCGATCCGCCACGTCGCCCTCTACGTGGGCGACGACAAGATCATGCAGGCCCCGAACGCGGCCCGCAGCGTCGAGGTCGTCTCCCTGACCGAGTACGACACCGACGGCGAGTACGCCGGGGCGCGTCGCGTGGAGCTCGCGAAGGGCTGAGCTAGCGCAGCACCCCTGCGGGCAGCAGCTCCCGGGTCCGCGCGAGGATCCGCTCGTCGGCCTCCTCCTCGGCCCATCCGCCGGTCATCACCGCGAGGACGTGGAAGCCGGCCCCGTCGCTGCCGCCGATGGCCGCGACGTCGTGCCGGAAGCCGTCGACCCAGCCGGACTTCGAGAGCACGGGCACGCCGGGCCGCACCGCGCGGCCGATGATGCGGATCCGCTGCGCGGCGAGCGCCTCGCGGGCGAGGGCGGAGCCGCTCCGCACGATCGCGTCCATGGTGCGCGCGAGGTCCCGCGCGCTGGTCTCGTTGGTGCGGCCCGCGGCGAGCGCCGCGCCGTCGCCGATCATCCGCTCGACGCACGTCGCGGGCAGGTCCAGGTCCGCGATCACGGAGGCCACGGCCTCGAGGCCGACGAGGGAGAGCACGTGATCGGTCGCCTCGTTGCTCGAGCGGTCGATCATCCGCACCAGCAGCTCCCGCACGGGGACCGGCTCGCCCTCGGGTGGATGCGTCGGATCCAGATGGTCGCCCGCGAGCGTGAACGACGCGCCGCCCTCCCCCGTGAAGGTGCTTGTCGCGGCGACCTCCGCTCCGAGGTCCAGCTCCCCGCGGTCGCCGGCCCTCAGCGCGGCGAGCAGCACGTGCAGCTTGATGGTGCTCGCCGCGTAGAAGGCGCGATCGGCCTCGCTGCTCGAGAGCTCGCGACCCTGCGCGTCCAGGAGGCACCAGGCGATCGCGGTGTCGGATGGGGCGGAGGCGGTGGGCAGCGTCATGCTCTCGAGCCTACGGGGGCTGCGGTCACGCGGCGGCCAGGCCCACGCTCACGATCAGCGGGGCGAGGGTGACGGCGAGGATGAACACGCGCTCGCTGAGACCGAAGGTGCGCTCGCGCAGCGCCCTCACCAGCAGGGAGACGACGAGGCTCACCAGGGCGATCGCCGCGATCACGTGGAGCACGGGCAGGATCCCGGGCGCGGGCGCCCCCGTCGCCTCGGCGAGCACCCGCGTGAGCGGCCCGATGGTCGAGTACGCGATCGCGAACCAGGCGACGGCGAGCAGCAGGTGCAGCCGTCCGCGTGAGGTGACGGGCTCCCCGGGCGCGTCGGTGGGCACGCGCGGCATGACCGCGAGCACCACCGCCAGCACCAACAGCCACACGCCGAGCCCCGTGTGCGAGGTCGCGGCGGGGAGCGCGAGGACCGTGACGCCCAGGATCGCCCAGGCGGCGGCCGCGAGCCACGAGGCGACCGCGGCGAGGCGCCGGGTGCCGGGCACGGACGAGGCGGCGTAGTCGCTCACCGCGTGCCGCAGGGGGTGGATGCCGCCGGGGCGCACGTGCAGGGCGACGAGTGCGAGCACTCGGAGGACGAACAGCACGGACGCGACGATCGCGAGCACCTGGGCCACGGGGATCTCCTGGACGGACGGACGAGGGGGTCGAACGTCTGGGACGCTAGACCTTCCAGTCACTGGAAGGTCAAGGAGGAGGATCCCGATGCGCATCGGCGAGTTCGCCCGCAGGACCGGGCTCACGCCCTCGACCGTCCGCTTCTACGAGGAGCGGGACATGTTCAGCCCCGGCCAGATCACCCGCGGACCCAATGGCTACCGCGACTTCGGGGAGGACGCCGTGCAGCGCGTGCGGCTCGTCCTCGCGGGGCGCGACGCGGGCTTCTCCCTGCAGGACATGCGCACGCGCATGGCGCACTGGGCGGACATGGACGACGCGGAGCGCCGCGCGCTGCTCACCGAGCAGCTCGCCGTCGTCGACCGCCGCCGCGAGGAGCTCGAGCGCAGCCGCGCCACCATCCTCGGGGCGCTCGCGGTGCTCGAGGAGCGTCGGTCGCCCGCGTGAGCCCGCAGCCCAGGGGGCCCGCCGGCGGCCCGCCGCTCAGGACATCAGGAGCCCTGGTGGCCCGCGAACTCCCCGGGGTGCTTGCCCTGCCGTCCGCTCTCGCCCTTGTGGAGCCCGGTGATCCGCGCGATCTCCCCGTCCGCAAGGGCGAGGTCGAGGGACTCGAGGTTCGAGACGATCCGTGCGGGCGTGACGGACTTCGGGATCACCACGTCGCCCAGGGCGAGGTTCCAGGCGATGAGCACCTGGGCCGGATCGGCGTCGTGCGCGCGGGCGATCTCGAGCACCACCGGGTCCTCGAGCTCCCCGCCGCCCTGGCCCAGCGGTGACCAGGCCTCGGTGACGATGCCCTTCTCGGCGTGCACCGCGCGCAGCTCGGGCTGGTTGAAGTACGGATGCAGCTCGATCTGGTTGAGCACGGGCAGCACGCCGGTCTCCGCCTCGAGCATCTCGAGGTCCTCGGGCCGGAAGTTCGAGACGCCGATCGAGCGGATCCGCCCCTGCTCCTGCAGCTCGATGAGGGTGCGCCAGGTCTCCAGCGCGAGCCCCTTCTCCGGCGCGGGCCAGTGGATGAGGTAGAGGTCGAGCTCGTCCAGACCGAGGTCGGTCATGGTGGCGTCGAAGGAGCGCAGCGTTGCCTCGCGCCCCTGGTCCTGGTTGGGGACCTTCGAGGTCACGAAGTAGTCGTCGCGCGCGAGGCCGGACGCGGCGAGCGCACGGCCCACGCCGTCCTCGTTGTCGTACCCTCGGGCGGTGTCGACGTGCCGGTAGCCGGCCTCGAAGGCCTTGACGACCACGTCGGCCGCGACGTCGGGCCCGACCTGCCAGACCCCGTAGCCGAGCTGCGGGATCGATCGACCGTCGCGGAAGCGGATGGAAGGTGCGCTGGTCATGGTGCTCCTCGGGTCGTGGTGCGCGACGGGCAGCCGCGCCTGTGCAGTCGTCCCCCACCCTAGCCAGGGACGTCAGTCGTCGTCGGCGTCGGCTCCGGGCCCGCTCTTGTGCTTGGCGAGCGAGACCCGCTCGACCCCGGCGACCTCGAGCAGCGGCGGGATCAGGTCGCGCACGGGCGGGCGGCCCAAGAAGCGGATGTCCATGACGATCTTCGGTTCGCCGTCGTTGCCGGTGATCTTGCGGGAGTTCTCGATCGAGTTCGTGAAGCCGGCGCCGGTCGCGGTCGCGAGGATGTCGCGCAGCGCGCCCCTGCCGTCGGCGTAGGTGACCCGCAGCAGGCGGTGGCGGTCCGGGCCGGGCACGCGGCGCACGAGCGGGGCGACCACGAACAGCGTGATCAGGTGCAGCGCGGTGAGGGTGACGCCGAGGGAGAGCATGCCGCTGCCGCAGGCCATCCCCACGGCGGCGGAGACCCAGACGGTCGCGGCCGTGGTCAGCCCGCGCACCATGGAGCGGCCCTTGAAGATGACGCCCGCGCCCAGGAAGCCGATGCCGGAGACGATCTGGGCGGCGATGCGCGAGGGGTCGAGGTTGACGTCCTCGCCGAGCACCGCCGCGAAGCCGTAGGCCGAGACCAGCGTGAAGGCGCACGAGCCGAGCCCCACGAGCACGTGGGTGCGGTAGCCGGCGCTCTTCTGCCGCATCTGGCGCTCGAGGCCGATCAGCGAGCACAGCACGAACGTCGCGATCAGCAGCTCGGCCTCCACGAGGCTCGTCGGCTGCACGAGTCCCACCAGGGGATCCATGTCCGCCCTCCTTCCTAGAGCTCGACGGGTCCGAGGCCGACCGGTCGGATCGACGGGTCGGCCTGCAGCCAGTCGGCGATCGCGCGCGGGCGCACGTCGAAGCGGTCCAGCTGGTCCACGGGCAGCCAGGACGTGCCGACCTGCCAGGCGTCCATGCCGGTGGTCGCCTCCGCGCGGGGCTCCTCACCGGGCTCGAGCCCGCACCAGAAGCCCACGTTGAGCTGGTGGGACAGCGGGATCTGCTCGCGGCGGAAGCCGCCCACCTCGGTGAGGAACTCCCAGATGCATGCGACGCCGTGGACGCGCACGCGGGCGCCGATCTCCTCGGCGCACTCGCGCACGAGCGCCTCGGCCTGCGTCTCGCCGTACTCCTGCCCGCCGCCGGGCAGGTCGAAGACGTCGTGGCCGTCGACGTCGGAGCGGTTCATGAGGATCGCCCCGTCGCGCAGGATCAGCGCCTTGACGCCGACGCGGGGACCGAGGGCGTGCGCGGGATGGGCCGCGGGCCGGCGATCCCCCTGGCTCACCCGAGGGCCTCGCCCGAGAGCGGGTCCTCCCCGCCGTCGGTGCCGTCGAGGTCGACGGCGTCGGCCGCGGTGTCCTCGTCGGGGCCGCCCAGGGCGTCCACGTCCTCGGTGTCGCCGTCGAGCTCGGAGACCTCCTCCGCGTCGTCCCCCTCGGAGACCATCTCGTCGCCGTCGCGGTTTCCCTGCTCGGCGGCGGCCGAATCGTCCTCGCCGAGCGTGCTCGGGTAGTCCGAGTCGTAGAACGAATCGTCCTCGGCGTCGCGGTCGCGGTCCTCCTCGAGGATGTCGTCGGCGCCCTCGATGCCGGTGCCCTCGGGCCCCTCGGCACCGGGCTCCACGTCGGGGTCCTCGTCCTCGTCCTCGTCGTCGATGGCCGCCTCGAGGCTGCTCTCCTCGGAGAGGTCCGACGGCGTCGGGTCGGTGAGGTTCGTGAGGTCCTCGTCGTACTGCTCGGTCATGATCGACTCCTCCGTCTCGGGAACTCCCCGAGTCTACGGACCTAGATGTAGTTGGTCATGACGTTGTCGATGCCGGTGGGCAGGCGTGAGGCCGGGGGCTGGTCGCCGCAGGCGGTGTGGGGCCGATGGTAGTTGTAGTGA
>NZ_JBHTSV010000056.1:0-16902 GCF_042794925.1 Brachybacterium sp. NPDC056505 | reverse complement strand
ATGCCGCAAGGCATCGGGCGCTCGTGCATGTCAGGGCAGTCGGACGCTCGCCGCGGGACGCCACGGGGTGCGCGGGGAGGGCGTGCTGCGCGGTCAGCGCCTCTCGCCGAGCGGCCATCCCTGCACCGCGAGGTGCTCGGCGACGCGGCGCATCTCCTGCTCGGTGGGCAGATCGTTGGTGTAGCGCGTGATCGCGACGCCCGCGTCCGTCGGGTCGACGATGCGGTGCCCCGCCTCGTCCACGAGGTGCGAGGCGATCTCCCTCGCTTCGTCGTCCGTGAGCTGGCGGCGCAGCAGCGCGAGCAGCGGCAGGCGGTCGGTCGCCGGGATGCCCGCCGGGTAGCCGGCGGAGAGCCAGTCGAGGATCCTCTGGACCGTGCTCGAGGACGGCGCGGTCGGCAGGTCGGAGCCGGGGGCCGAGGTCACGGGGGCCGACGACCCGGGGACCGACGACGCGGTGGCCGACGGGGCGTCCGAAGCGGCGTCGGCATCTGCCGGTGCTGCCGCGTCCTCAGTCTCCGTCGCGCCCTCAGATGCGGTCGAGCCCTGTGCCGTGGACGCCGAGGCGTCGGCGGCCTGCGGTGCGCTCGTCCGGGGCGCGATCGTCGCGGAGCCGTCGGCCGGCTCGGCGGTCCAGCGCGAAGCGCTCTCGCCGTCGGCCGCGTCGGTCTCGCGGGTGCCTTCAGCGGTGTCGGACTCGGCGGCGTCCGCCTGCGCGCCGCGACGGCTGTGGTCCACGCGCTCGACGCCGCCGTCGGCCGCGACGGCCCGCGCGACCTCGGCGGACTCCTCGTCGACGGGCCAGCCGGCGTCGGCCAGGCGCTCGGCGACCTCGCGGGTGTGGTCCTCCGTGACCGGCGCCGACGTCACGCGGCCGATCGCCCCGCGGACGTCCTCCTGGGTGACGTCGCCCTCGGGGTTCTCGCGCTGGAGATCATGGATGATCCGCTCCAGCTCCTCCTCGCTCAGGTTGTGCGTGAGGAGGGCGAGCAGCGGGTAGAAGTCCTTCGGCGGCACGCCGTCGGGATAGCCGACGCGCAGCCAGTTCAGGATCATGCTCAGCGGGTTGTTCATCAGTCCTGTGCCCCTCGATCTCGCAAGCCCTCAGAGGGGCAGCTGGATACCAAGGTAGTGGTCGAGGCTGCCCTTCGTGATGAACAGCAGACCATAGAGGATGACGAGCGCGACCACGGCGAAGACGGCCCAGGCACCCACTCGCGCGACGGGGTTCGCGGCGATCACGGTGCCGTCGCGTTCCTCGCCGCCCTGGCCGCGGTCCTGCAGCTTCATCCCGATCGAGAAGAGCAGGGGCAGTCCCGCGCCGAGCAGCAGGCCGACACCGAGCACCTTGAGCGTGCCGGTGATGATCTCGATGAATTCTGCGGACATCTCAGGAGTCCTTCCTGCTCGGCGTCGACACGGGGACCTTCGTCGTCGCGGGCGTCGCAGCGGGCGCGGGAGTCACAGCGGATGCGGACGCCGCCGAGGACGGGGTGCGGACCTCCTCGGCCGACGTCTCGAGCACGTAGCCGTCCTCGGAGGTGAGGGCGGAGGGAGCCTCGGCACCCTCCTCCCAGTCGTCGTTGACGTTGCCGGCGTCGACCTTCTGCAGCTGCGAGCGGTAGTAGATGTATCCGCCGACGGCCAGCAGGATCGCGAAGACGAGGAAGGCGCCGCCGACCCCGCCCACGAGGTGGCCGATGAAGTAGGTGATCGCGCCGACGACGGCCGCCGCGGGCAGCGTCAGCAGCCAGCCGACGGCCATGCGCCCGGCGACGCCCCAGCGGACCTGGGCGCCGGGACGGCCGACGCCGGAGCCGACGATCGAGCCGGTGGCCACGTGGGTGGTGGACAGCGCCATGCCCAGGTGGCTCGAGGTCAGGATGATGGCGGCGGAGGAGGCCTCCGCGGCCATGCCCTGCGGGGAGTCGAGCTCGACGAGGCCCTTGCCGAGGGTGCGGATGACGCGCCAGCCGCCCATGTAGGTGCCGAGCGCGATCGCGCCGGCGCAGACGATGATGATCCACGGCGGCAGGCCGTTGTCGATGATCTCCTGATCGGAGAGGGTGCCGTGGGCGATGAGACCCAGGGCGATGACGCCCATGGTCTTCTGCGCGTCGCCCGTGCCGTGGGCGAGGGAGACCAGCGAGGCGGTCGCGATCTGGCCGTAGCGGAAGCCCTTCTCGCGGCGTTCCTCGCGCACGTTCGCGGTGACGCGGAAGACGAGCCAGGCGGCGGTCGCTGCGATCGCGCCGGCGATGAAGGGGGAGAGCAGTGCGGGGATGATGACCTTGATCATCAGCCCCTCCCAGTTGATGCCCACCGTGCCCAGGGCCGCGAGGCCGGCGCCGATGAGGCCGCCGAACAGGGCGTGGGAGGAGCTCGAGGGGATGCCGAACAGCCAGGTCGCGAGGTTCCACAGGATGCCGCCGACGAGGCCCGCGAAGATGATGAACATCGCCGTCTCCGCGTCGAGGCCCGTGATCAGCGCTCCGGTGTCGGTGTCCTGGATCTTCAGCACCGAGGTGGTGACGGTGACCGCCACCTCCACGGAAAGGAAACCGCCGATCACGTTCAGGATCGCTGAGAGCGTGACGGCGGTCTTCGGCTTGAGCGCACCGGTGGCGATGGACGTCGCCATCGCATTGCCGGTGTCGTGGAAGCCGTTCGTGAAGTCGAAGGCCACTGCCGTGATGATCAGCAGGGCGAGGATGACGATGTCACCTGTCATGCGGCCAGTGTGCGCCGGGGATTATGCGGGGTGCCAGTTCCCCCGGGGCCCGTTCACCTTCCGTTCACCCGGTTCCTGGGCATTCGTACGTGCCTGTACGAGATGTCACAGCAGGGGCACATGTCCCAGGCGTGGCCAGCACGGCCCGATGTCACCTTCTGTTCACCCGTATCCGGCGCTCACCGGCCCTGTACGCCCGGGGTTCAGCATGTGTACACCCTGTCTCGGGCGGGATTCCCGTGTCCGGGCGGACCCGGAGCGAGCGCGGAGTGGGAGTCAGAGCGGCACGTCGAGCGTGCGCCGCCCCGCCTCCTGCGGGACGAAGCGGCCCTGCGACCACGCGGCGACGTCCTGGGCGAGGTCCTCTGCCAGGGCGGGGTCGATGAGGAGGTGCAGTTGCGCGCCGCCCTCGCCGTACTCGGTGGGCTCGACGAGGGCACTGCGCGCGCCGTGGAGATCCGCCCAGTGGCGCACGGCGTTCTCCGCGAGGCCGACGTCGGTGAACGGCACCTCGAGCACGACCTCGCTGCGCTGGACCCGCTGCAGGAGCGGGGCGTCGACGAGGGCCGCCCCGACCGCCGCGGTGTAGGCGCGGACCAGGCCGCCCGCCCCGAGCTTCACGCCGCCGAACCAGCGCACGACGATCGCCAGGGTGTCGGTGAGGTCCGCGTGCAGGAGCGCCTGCAGGATCGGCATCCCGGCCGTGCCCGAGGGCTCGCCGTCGTCGTTCGAGCGCTGCACGGGACCGGCGCCCGTGGCCTGTTCGGAGAGCACGAGCGCGGAGCAGTGGTGGCGGGCGCCGGGGTGCGCGGCGCGGGCCGCGCGCAGCAGTGCGTCGGCCTCGTCGGTCGAGGAGACCGGGTGCAGCAGGGCGAGGAAGCGGGACTTCTTCTCGATCAGCTCGCCCTCGACCGCCTCCGCGAGGGTGCGGACCGTGGTCGGCGCGGCTCCGGCCGGCGACGGCCCGTCCGGCGGGGGAGAGCCCTCCCTCGGCATCTCCTCGCGTTCCATCCCGGCAGTCTACGGATCCCGCCGATCCGGTCTCGCGGGCGGCGCCCGTGCCGGACTTTCCGGGTCGAATCGCGGTTCCTCCCGCAGGTCGGGACCTTCGACCTCCCCCATCCGCGCCCGGCGAGGGGCACAATGGGGTCACCGGCGAGGATGCCGGTGTCGACCGTCAGATCCTGCGGGGTCGCCCCGCAGGCGCCGGAAGGAAGTGGTCCGTCGTGAACGCAGCCCCCGAGCAGTCCGGAGACGCGCCCCGCAGCGGCGAACCCCGACAGATCGTCGTCGGGGTGGTCGATGAGAGATCGCGGACGGTGATCCAGACCGCCGCGCAGTACGCGAAAGCCTTCCATGCGACCCTCACCTGCGTGTACGTCGAATCGACGATGCTCGCGCTCGGCGAGACCCCGCAGGGATCCCTGTACGCGGCGGGCCTCGCCGCGGAGATCGACGAGCCCTTCTTCCCCGACGACCTCACGAAGGTCATCGAGGAGGGCGTGGGCACGACCGGCGTGAACTGGAAGGCCGTGCCGCGCCGCGGAACCCCGACGGTCGAGCTGCACGAGGTCGCCGAGGACGTCGACGCCCTCATGTTCGTCCTGGGCACCCGCAAGCCGGGCCTGCGGGACTCCATGCGCGAGTTCATCAACGGATCCGTCGCCACCCAGCTCTCCCACAAGCAGGTGCGGCCCATCGTGGTGGTCCCGCTGTGCGTGGTCGGGCACGACGACGACCTGCCGTGGATGGGCGACGGGCAGTCCTGAGCGCCGTCGCGCCTCCATGCGCCACCGGCGCCTGACCGGAACCTGGTCGGGCACTGGGGCTGAGCTGGTCGCGTCCGATACGGTGTGAACTGCACCATTCCGACGAAGGAGATCCCCGTGAGCATGCCCGCCCAGCCCCAGTACCCCGGCAGCCCGCAGGGCGCTCCTGGGGCTCCCGCTTCCTACCCCGCCCCGAATGGCAAGGTGCCCGGCAAGGGCATGAAGAAGGCCGGTCTGATCATGCTGATCGTCGGGCTCGTGCTGTGCCTCATCGGCATCGTCGTCTTTGTCGTCGCGATCGTGAAGGTCGTCGGCGTCGCGAGCGAGGTCTCGGACAACAGCACCGTCTTCAACGGGTCCGCCACGATCGAGCTCGAGGCGGGCAAGGGCATGCAGGCCTACGTCCACAAGGGCGAGACCGGCCCGAGCTGCTCCATCGTCGGTGCGGACGGCACGGATCCCGAGACCGGCACCGTCGACCAGAAGAGCGAGGTGACAGCAGCCGGCGCCGACTGGGAGTCGTTCGGCTCCTTCACCGCGAAGTCCACGCAGGAGTACACCATCACCTGTGACTCCCCGAACGAGGTCATGGTCGCGCCCCCGGTGTCGGTGGGCGGGATCCTCGGCGGCGTGGGCGGCATCGTCGGCGGCATCTTCGTCGCCGGGCTCGGCTTCCTGCTCCTCGTGGTCGGCGTGATCCTGTTCTTCGTCGGCCGCAGCAAGGCCAAGAAGGCGCAGAACCCGGCGTTCTGATTGCCCCTCACACGACCTTTTCGTCGGCCCTTCGCTCCGCCTGTTCGACCAGGTGGGACGGAGGGCCGACGTGCGTCCCGCGGGCGTGCGCGGATAGGATGGTGAGGCCCGCCAGGCGGGCACGGGCCTGTAGCTCAGTTGGCAGAGCATCGGACTTTTAATCCGCGGGTCGAGGGTTCGATCCCCTCCGGGCCCACTGGTCAGAGCCACTTCTAGCCCTCTTCAGCCCTTCGCCCTTAGTGCTTTGACAGCAACGGAACCGCGACTGAGCTTCGGGTCGGGTCTATGGAGGACTGAGGCGCACTGCCCGCGTTCGTGGGTCACCAGGTCGACCAGTCGGCCCCTAACGGGCCACCGGCTACGAGTCATTCTCTCGAACCCGTCACTCCAAGTGTTCTTCAAGCCACTCGGCAGCGAGGTTTCCTGCGGACGACTGTTCCTCGACGCTTCGGGTGTTCAACTCGAGCAGCCCTTCGGGGGTGAGTTCGGCGCTGATGTCGTTGATGATCTCGGCGGCCTGGTCGTCGATCTTCTCGCTCGCGACAGGAACTACGTGCGAGGAGAGGAGTAGGCCCTTGGGGTCCTCGAGCTGTACGAGGTCTCTGTCGCTGAGCGATGGGGAGCCGGTGTAGAGGACGGCGAGGTCGATGTCCCCGTCGGTGAGGGCCTTGACGGTGAGTGGGCCGCCGCCGTCCTCGATGGGAGTGAAGTCCACGCTCACTCCGTAGACCTCGGAGAGTCCTCGGGGCCCGATCGGTCGCTCGGCTCCTTCGGAGTTTCCGCCGAGGGTGAGCGCATGCGGGACGTCAGCGAGGTCTGCGACCGAGGTGACACCGTACTTCTCGGAGAAGTCCTTAGACACGACATAGGCGTCTTGATCCGTGGCGGGGGAGGCGTCGAGGATTCGCAGGTCGGAGGGCGCGGCGTCGACCAAGGCGGGGTAGACATCCTCTTCGCGTCGATCCTGGGTGTCGGGGCTCCAGTACTGCAGGAGTGGGCCGGTGTACTCGGGGAAGAGGTCGATCGCGCCGGCTTCGATCTCCGGGAGGTAGACCTCGCGTTGACCGATTCGGAACTGGCGTTCGACGGGGTACCCGGCTTCCTCGAGCGCCTGGGCGTAGATCTCCGCGATGATCTCGTTGGAGTAGTACTCCTGTGAGCCGATCACGATCGCCTCTTCCGAAGCTCCAGCGCCGGATAGTGGATCGCTTCCGATCCCGCAGCCAGCGAGAGCGAGTGCTGCCACTGCGGTGGCGGCGATGACGGGCACGAAGCGGGACAGGCGGGGCATGAGTTTCCTCGGAGTTCAGCGGTGACGGCTGGTTCACCACGGGCGCAGAGCGGCCAGAGGTGCGGGGGACGTAGTCAGGAACGGAGCGCAGTGATGACCGAGTCGGTGTCGGCGATGGTCGCGATGTTCTGCAAAGCGAAGTTCAGTGCCGCGTGCTGCCACTCCGCGCTCAGGGACGAGGTGGCGTCGGCGACGGTGGTGACGTCGTATCCGTGGTCTGCGGCATCGCGGATGCTGTGCTCAACTGCCATGTTCGACCACGCGCCGACGACGACCAGGTCCGTCACCGCGAGGTTACGGAGCATGTGGTCGATGCCCGTGCCGTTGAAGATGCTCATCCGGTTGCGGTCCAGCACGATCTCGCCTTCGAGCGGGGCGAGCTCATCGACGATCTCTGCGCCCCAGGTGCCGAGCTTGAAGGACTCCGGGCCGAGCATGCGGAAGATCGGGGCGTTGCTGCCGCCGACCTCACCGGGGTAGACGACGATCCGGTGGAAGAACACCGGAGTGCTCGTGGCGCGCGCGGTCTCCACGATGTTCAGCACGTTCGGAATCACGTGCTGGCTGGCGGCATGGTCGGCGGCACCGGTGGACGCGAACGCCCCCTCCGGGTGCACGGTGTCGTTCTGCATGTCGATGACGATGACGGCGGTCTTACGGGCTTCACGCATGATGTTCTCCAGTTCCACGACGACAGCTCACCCCTCCATGCAGGGCACGACACCACCGTAGCTTCCCCGGAAGCAGCTTCCTGATAAGCTTTATCGCATGATGGATGCCTTCGACGCACTCGTGCGTACCGAGACCGAACTGTGGAACCTGGTGGAGTCCGACCTCCGTGATGCCGGGCCAGCAGGCCTGGGCACCCTCCAGTCCTTGCGCGTGCTCCATAGGCGCGAGGGTCGCGGGCGGGTTCGCGATCTCTGTGACGAGTTGGCGATCACCACTGGCGCGGCCAGCAAGCTCGCCGATCGCCTCGAGGGCGCGGGACTGATCGCGAGGGCCCCCCACCCTGAGGACCGGCGCTCCTCCGTGCTCCAGCTGACCCCGGAGGGGGAGGACGTGCGAGCTAGGGGCGAGGAACGCGCTCGCGCTCTGATCGGCCAGGTGATCGAGCCGGAGGATGCCGCCGCCCTCGAAGCGGTTCTCAAGCGGATCCGTACCCGGATCAGCGAAGCGGAGCCTGCGTCATGAGGGGCGATCGCATGAAGGCCGTCGTCCTCGACCAGACGGGCCCACCCGATGTGCTGCACGTGCGTGAGGTCCCTGCGCCCGTGCCGGCGACCGGTGAGGTCCTGATCAGGGTGCACGCTTTCGGACTGAACCGCTCCGAGCTGCACTTCCGGCAAGGGCTCGCTGAGAGCGGATCCCTGCCGCGCGTCCCCGGCATCGAGGCAACCGGGACCATCGTCTCCGCGCCGGGAACAGATCTCACCGAAGGCACCCAGGTGATGACGATGATGGGCGGGATGGGTCGCGCCTTCGACGGTGGCTACGCCGAGTACGTGCTCGTGCCCGCCCAGCAGGTCATCCCCTTCCACAGCAACCTGCCCTGGGAGCAGCTCGGCGCGGTGCCCGAGATGCTCCAGACCGCGTACGGCTCGCTCACCGTCGGTCTCGATGCGCAACCGGGACAGTCCCTGCTGATCCGCGGCGGCACCTCCTCGATCGGACTCGCGCTAGCCGTCCTCGCAAAGCGGCAGGGCCTCACCGTCCTATCGACCACACGCCGACCCGAAGCACGCCCACAGCTCGATCAGGCAGGTGTGGACCACGTCCTCATCGATGACGGTGACATCGCCGCCCAAGTGGGTCGCCTCCAGCCAGACGGTGTGGATACGGCCGTCGAGCTCGTGGGGGCGAACGCCCTCAAGGACACGCTCCGCGCCGTCCGCACCGGCGGAACGGTCTGCTTCACCGGCATGCTCTCGGACCAATGGACCATCGACTCGTTCTACCCCATGGACTGGCTACCGAACGGGGTACGCCTGACCGCCTACTCCGGAGAAGCCGCTGACCTACCATCCACGGTCCTCCAAACGTTCCTCGATGACGTCGCCACCGGAGACGCCGTCATCCCCCTTGGCAACGTGTACGGCATCGACGACATCGTCGAGGCGCACCGCGACATGGAAGCCGGCCGCGTCGGCGGCAAGGGCGTCGTACTCCTCTGACCACTGACCACACCCCGCTTGAGAGGACTAGCGTGCGCGAACTCCCCACCGAACACCTCCGCCTCGACACCCTGCCCGAGGGCACGCACCTCAGATCGGTGACAGCGGTCCCCGGCATCGTCGACGGCCGCGCCAGCACCAGAATCTTTCTCACCCAAGAGATCGCCCGGCACGGAACCCCCGGCGTGGACTACGTCGACCAGCCGACCATGGCGCGCCTCCCCCTGGAGTTCACAACCGGGCAGATCAGCGTTGACATCCATTCCCAGCTGACCACCGAAGCCCCGGACTACGCGCGCGGCTTCGCAGGACTCGCCTTCCATGTCCCCCCGGAGCTCGACCGCTTCGAAGCCATATACCTCCGCCCCACCAACGGCACCCTCACCAACACGGACCCGCCTCGGAACACTCGCGGCATCCAGTACTTCGCCTACCCCGACTGGCCCTTCGACCGACTGCGCGAAGAGCACCCAGACGGCATCTACGAAGCCGCGGCCCCCATCGCCCCCGGCCGCTGGTTCCGGCTTTCAGTCGACGTCGCCGCTGACAGGATCACCGCGTCTGTCGACAATAGCGAGGTCCTTCACGTCCAGACCCCGCTCGCGCGACCATCACTCGGAGCAATCGGCCTCTTCGTCGACATCGGCACCGACGCCCACTTCGCAAACCTCACAATCACGCCCAGCCGAGCCTAGGTGTAGTTGGCCATGGCGTTGCCCACCCGAGGGCCGTGGTGCTGCGGTGTCCCTTGAGCAGGGCTTAGCCGGGATGGCCAGCAAAGAGGTTTGCATAAGTTTTCCGCCGGGGCGGATCTGAGGCGGCTGCGGATCTGGCAGCAATGCTGACAGCAACACGATGGCGTCCGGTCGGTTTGCTCGGGTCGCATAGGCGTGTTGACCTGCTAAAACGTGATCGTTCGCGCATGTCTTGACGGACTTTCAATCCGCGGGTCGAGGGTTCGATCCCCTCCGGGCCCACTGGTCAGAGCTCATTTTCGGCGACACCATCGTGTCCTGCGGAGTGGTTTGACAGCAACGTGGTAGCGATTCCGGCTCGCTTGACGGGGGAGCACGCCTGCCGGCCGCGTTCGCGGGACGAGAGCAATATCCGCGATGAGAGTCTCGCGGGAACGGCAGTCCGGGGTCGGGACTGATTCCACCGCACGGCAATCTTCGGGATCGAATTTTCTCTGTGGGGCATCCGTCAGTTGCTCTACGGCGAAGTTTGGGCGCGCGCTCGGAATCTGGTTACCTGTTGGGTTTTTGCAGACCGCTGGCAATCGCGCTGGGTTGTGGTCCGGTGCAGCACGATTCCTAGCTGGGTGCGGACGCTCCGCAGACGTCGGTGGCCTTCGTGGGCGCATCGCAACTGCCGCCGAGGTCGGTGGTGCAAACGCCGGTCTCGGGCAGTTCGAGGTGGACCGCGTCTGCTGCTTCGCGGTCGCCGGCGAGAGACGCTGCGATGGAGCGGACCTGCTCATAGCCGTTCACCGTGAGGAACGTGGGGGCGCGTCCGTAGCTCTTCATGCCGACGATGTAGAAGTTCTTCTCGGGGTGGGCGAGGACTCGCTCCCCGTGGGGTTCGACGGAGCCGCAGGAGTGGAACTCGGGGTCGATGAGCGGTCCCAGCTGTGCGGGTGCTTCGACCGCCGGGTCCAGGTTCAGTCGGAGCTCGGAGAGCATCTCCAGGTCAGGCCGGAACCCGGTCGCAGGCACCAGTATGTCCACAGTGACCTCGCGCTCTCCGTCCGGGGTCACAGCGTGAACGGTCAGTGCGTCCTCGCCAGTGAAGCGGGTGATGGTGAAGGAGGTGAGGACCTTGATGCGTCCGGAGTCGACCAGCTGGCGCAGCCGGGAGCCGAGCGCTCCTCGGGCCGCGAGCTCGTCCTGCTCGCCGCCCCCGTAGACGCGGGTGAGGTCCGCGGTGCGGACGGCCCAGGTGATCGTGGTGCCATCATCCATTCTTGCGAGGTCCAGGAGGGTGTTCGCGGCCGAGTGGCCAGCGCCGGTGACCATGACGCTCTTGCCGGCGACGCGATCGCGATCACGGCCCAGCACATCGGGCAGCGGCGGTGTGATGCGGCCCGCAGCGAGGGCCTGTCGTTCACCGGGGGCGAGGAGACCGGCCTGGCCCAGCGGGTTGGGGGTGGACCAGGAACCGGAGGCATCGATGACGGCGGAGGCAAAGACGTCTTCGCTGTGTCTGTCAGCGGTCTCGATCCGGACGAGGAACGGGGTCTCCTCTCGGCGTGCGGTGCGGGTCCTGTCCATGCCGGCGCGGGAGACAGCGGTGACGCGTGCGTCGTAGCGGATCGACTCGGCGAGCTGGGGAAGCTGGGCGAGGGGCTCGAGGTACTGCTCGCGCAGGTCGTGACCGGTCGGCAGGGCGTCAACGTCGGGAGCGGTCCAGCCGTCGGCCTCGAGGAGTCGCTGCGCGGCGGCATCGAGGTTGTACTGCCACGGGGAGAAGAGCCGGGTGTGCCCCCAGTCGGCGATCGCCGCTCCTGCTGCGGTCCCGGCCTCGAGGACGAGGAACGGCAGGCCGCGCTCGGAGAGGTGGGCGGCGGCGGCCAGGCCGATGGGGCCAGCGCCAATGACGACGACGGGATGCGAGCTCGTTGCGGTGGTGAGCATGATGGGTCTCCTTGCTGCGGGCGCGGTCAGTTCGCGGTAGGGGTGAGGTCGTTCAGGAGTGCACGGACGTGGGCGTCGATGTCGTCGCGCACCAGGCGCATGCGCTCCATCCCTTCGATGCCCCGCTGGGAGGGCTCATCGGTGTGCCAGGTGGTGACCGGCGCGGTCATTCCCTCAACGGGTTCGATGACGGCTTCGCCGCCGATGACGATCACGTGGTCGACGCTGCGCAGCAGCTCGGGGGTGACTGGCTGCGGGACGGCGGAGGACATGTCCGCGCCGACCTCGGCGATCGCCTCCGCGGACTGGGCATTGATGGCGGTGCCGGGGTGGGTGCCGGCGGAGTGCACCTCGACGGCATCTCCGGCGTGATGGCGCATGAGGGCGGCCGCCATCTGGGACTTGCCGCCGTTCTTCACGCACACGAACAGGACTGCGGGGCGTTTCGCGGTCATGGTGGCTCGATCTCTCTGCTGGTTCATCGGGTGGGAACGGTCTCGTCGCCGGGGAAGAGCCGGCGGCCCATGGCGAGAGCGACGTAGACGAGGGCGACGAGGACCGGGACCTCGATCAGGGGGCCGACGACACCGGCGAGGGCCTGGCCGGAGGTGACGCCGAATGTGCCGATGGCGACGGCGATGGCGAGCTCGAAGTTGTTGCCCGAGGCGGTGAACGCGACGGTCGTGGACTTGGCGTAATTCAGGCCGATCGCCCGTCCGAGCAGGAAGGATCCCAGGAACATGACCACGAAGTAGACCAGCAGCGGCAGGGCGATGCGGGCCACGTCGCCCGGGGCGGAGAGGATCGCGTCGCCCTGGAGAGCGAACAGCAGCACGATGGTGAACAGCAGCCCGTACAGCGCCCACGGGCCGATCCTCGGGAGGAACCGCTCCTCGTACCAGGCCCGACCCTTCGCCTTCTCCCCGAGGACGCGGGTCAGGAACCCGGCGACCAGAGGGATCCCGAGGAAGATCAGCACGCTGAGGACGATCGCGCCGATCGAGAATTCGGCCGACGTGGTCGGCAGCCCCAGCCACGACGGCAGCGCCTGGAGGTAGAACCAGCCCAGGGCTCCGAAGGCGATCACCTGGAAGACGGAGTTGATCGCGACCAGCACGGCGGCCGCCTCTCGGTCACCGCAGGCGAGATCGTTCCAGATGAGCACCATCGCGATGCAGCGCGCGAGGCCCACGATGATCAGGCCGGTCCGGTACTCCGGCAGGTCGGCAAGGAAGATCCACGCGAGGCCGAACATGAGTGCCGGTCCGACGAGCCAGTTCAGCACCAACGAAGTCACCAGCAGGCGTCGGTCAGCTCCGATTCTCCGGGTCTCGTCGTAGCGGACCTTCGCCAGGACCGGATACATCATCACCAACAGCCCGATCGCGATGGGCAGGGACACAGACCCGATCTTCACCGCCTCCAGCGCGGTGTTCAGGCCGGAGACGAACCGCCCCAGCAGGAGCCCCACGGCCATGGCGGCCAGGATCCATACCGGGAGCCAACGATCGAGGAAGGGCATTCCCTTCATCACGCGCGGCTGCTCTACATCCTTGGTGGTCGTACTCATCAGACCTCGGCACCTTCCATCGACGGTTATCGATGAGTACGCTATGTTCCGCATCGATGACTGTCAATGTAAGGTGAGGGCATGACCACGACGACCGACGCCACAACCACCGGATTCGCGGCGAGGACCGGCTCTGAGGAGTGCTGCTCGCTGTCCGCAGGTCCGGTCGAGACCGTCGACGCCGAGCGGATCGCGTCCCTGCTCAAGGCGCTGTCCGACCCCACGCGCCTCCGGCTTCTCTCCCACGTCGCCGCCCAGGGCTGCGAGTCGGTCTGCGCGTGCGATCTCACCGAGCCGCTCGGCATCAGTCAGCCCACCGTCAGCCACCACATGAAGAAGCTCGTCGACGCCGGCCTGCTCACACGCGAGCAGAAGGGTCGTTGGGCGCACTACTCCGTCGTCCCGTCAGCCTTTGCCGAACTCCGCGCGTTCCTCGACATCGCCTGAACCTCACCCCCGGTCGGGAGGCTCCCATGACCGCTCGCCCCAGCGTCTTGTTCGTCTGTGTCCACAACGCCGGTCGATCCCAGATGGCAGCCGGGTGGCTGAGGGAGCTCGCCGGGGACCGCATCGAGGTCCGCTCCGCAGGGTCTGCGCCCGCCGACTCGATCAACCCCGCAGCGGTGGAGGCCATGGCGGAGGTCGGCATCGAGAACTCCCACCAGAAGCCGAAGATCCTCGCCCCCCAATCCGTCCAGGCCTCCGATGTGGTCATCACCATGGGGTGCGGCGACGCCTGCCCCTACTACCCCGGCAAGCGGTACGAGGACTGGAAGCTCGAGGACCCAGCCGGCAAGGGCGTCGCGGAAGTCCGCCCGGTGCGCGATGAGATCCGCACCCGCATCGAGGAGCTCATCGGCAGCTTGCTGCCCCGTGAGCCACTCGACATTCCAGTCCAAGGTTGAGGAAAGCCGAGAGCACGTGTGGCTAGGGCTTCTGGAGACACCATCCCCAAGGAACAGATGCCGACTCCTCTCGAACACCTCTTGACAGCAACGCTGACAGCAACGCGATGGTGTCCGTCGCGCTTCGGGTAGCAGTAGGAGCCCTCTGACCTGCTTGTACACGCTCTGCGGCCGATGCTCTGGCGGACCTTTAATCCGCGGGTCGAGGGTTCGATCCCCTCCGGGCCCACCAGTTCAGCCCCGGTATGTAGTGCTCCACATGTGGCGATGGTGTAGCCGATGGTGTAGCCAGAATACCCGAGCGTGGTCCAGTCCTAGCTCAGGTGTAGCCCAGGGGTCACACATCGGCATTCTGCTGTTTCGCGCAGAACAGACTCCGCGTGTCCCACCCCGGGGCCAGACTTTACCCATGACGAGCATGCGTGAGCGGGACGCGGAGTGGGCGCACGAGGTGCGGGTCAGGATCGAGCAGCGGGTGCACCCGTTCTTCGAGCCGCCCGTCCCGACGGCCGACGACGAGTGGGCGCAGCGTGGCGAGGAGTCGCAGGATCTGGGCGGTTGGGGGCGACGTAGTAGCTGAGAGACTGGGGGCGACCGTTTGAGGGAGTTGGAGGTACACGATGACAGACGGCTTGACCCGTGGTGTGCGAGTGCTTTTGGTGTCGGATCCGGGGCTTCCGACTCGGCGCGCACGGTCCATCGAGGATGAGCTTCAGGAGCATTTGAATGAGGTGTTCAGTCCGCCGGTGGAGTTGCATACGCGCACGTCGATGCTTCGCCTACGGCCGGATAACTCTCTCGACCTCAGCGATGCAGTGCAGCTTGCGGAGGAGTACGAGCGCCCGGACGTGGTACTGCTGTTGACGGAGATTCCTCGCCTCACTGACGGGAGGCCCCTGATCGCGGAGATCTTCCCCGACGAGCAGGTGGCGGTGATCTCGTGCCCGACCCTCGGAGCGTTCGCCAGCCGGCAGCGCATTCTGGACACCCTCATGGACTGCATTCTGAAGATGAAGCCCGTGAACGAGGGGAGCGGAACGTCGCAGTTCGGCCGATCCTGGCTTCACTGGAGTGACGCTGGAGAAGCGGGGGCCCACTCGACTCTCCATGCCAGCCCGGCGGTCGGTGGGGTGCGGACCGTTCTGGGGATGGTCGCCGGCAATGAGCCACGGAAGACCGCTCCACGGCTCTCGAGTGCGCTGGCAGCGGCCTCGGCGACCGGGGCGTTCGGGATCTTCTACAGCTCGATCTGGGCCATGTCTACGTATCTCTCGATGCCGCGCCTGGTCGGCATCGGAGCCTTGGCAATAGGTGCGATGGTGCTGTGGTTGATCGTCAGCAATGGCTTGTGGGATTCGCCGAGACGAAGCGGTTTGGCTCGGGTTGTCCTGCTGTACAACCTCTCCACGGTCGGGACGCTGCTGCTCTGCGTGGTAGCGCTCTACCTGGCTCTCGTTCTCCTGATCCTGGCTGGCGGGCTGATCTCCATCTCGCCGGATTACATGGCCACGATCATCCGGGAGTCACCTACGTTCGGGAACTATCTGGACATCGCGTGGCTCAGTGCGGCAATGGGGGTCGTCGCTGGTGCACTCGGCTCGAGCTTCGACCATGAGACCAACCTCCGCACCCTCACGCACGGGCAGCGCGAGCGCCAGCGCCGATATACCGAGGAGAAAGAGCGCGACTCGCGTTCTGTCGAGAGCTCGGGCAGCCACGATCGCCCGTCCACCTGAGCGGCCTCGCCCGCCGGTGCGGTATAGCTCCACCAGCGACCACCGGATTGGTTCGGTCGCATGCTTTCCCGATGCCCGTGTTTCGCTCTACCCTCGTCATCCGGCCGCAGTTGGATGTAGGGAAGGAGGGGGCGATATGAACGGCGAACCGCGTGAAACCCGCCTTGATGTGCCTCTCGAGGATGCGCAGGAACAGGCGGTGTCTGCGCTGGACGAGGACCAAACTTTGCAGGGGCCGGTCGGTTCCCACGACGCCGACCCGGTCGACGTCCTCGAGCAACGCGAAGAGGTTCCGATCGATGAGGAAGAGGTCTAGCACTCTCGGGAGGAGAGTGCTAATCTGGCCGCACTTGAGCGGGGGACGCTCAAGACGCGCAGGCCGCTATGGGAGCGGCCTCCGACAGGAAGGAGACTGACATGGCCACCTATGATCCGCTCCGAGACCTGGAGCGCTTTGCCTCCACCGTCCTCGAGTCCGGCCGCCGCGGCCCGCGGCAGATGCCGATGGATCTGTACCGCAAGGGTGATCACTACATCCTCTCGGCAGATCTGCCTGGCATCGATCCCGGATCCGTCGACGTCGACATCGACGGGCAGCTGCTGACGATCCGCGCCGAGCGCACCCTCACCACGGACGAGGATGCGCAGTGGATCACCAGAGAGCGCACCAGCGGGAGCTTCTTGCGTCAGCTCAGCCTGGGACAGGGACTGGATACGGAGAAGATCTCTGCGACCTACAACAACGGCGTTCTCAGCGTGATGATCCCGATCAGCGAGAAGGCCAAGCCTCGCAAGATCGAGATCTCGACAGAGAACACACCTCAGCAGATCGAATCCACCACCACCTGACCGGTCTCACTCATGGGCGGGCCCTTTCGCTTCGGCGACAGGGCCCGCCCTCGTTTCCGGCTTGCGCGCGGAGCGGGCGATTGCCTCCGATTCAAAGGGGCCTTCTATGTGTGCTTTCGATCACTCGGGGTGTGACGGAAGTGCGCGCTGGTGCGTCCTCGTAGGGGTCGCATTGTCGGCCCGTCCCTGTCCCTAGTGCATTGGAGTGTGCATCATGGGCTTCATCGGAGCTCTCATCTGGTGGCTGGTCATCGGCGCGATCATCGGTCTGATCGCCCGCGCGGTCATGCCCGGCAAGCAGGCCATGGGCATTGGCACGACCATCGTTCTCGGTGTCGTGGGCGCGCTCGTCGGCGGCTTCATCGGCGGGCTTTTCGGATCCAAGGGCGTCAGCGGGGGACTGCCGCATGATCAGGTGACAGTTGTGGTGTCAGGCCGCGAGGCTCACGGCCGGTTTCATGATGGTCTCGTATTCGATGGGGGTCAATCGG
>NZ_JBHTSV010000055.1:0-17201 GCF_042794925.1 Brachybacterium sp. NPDC056505 | reverse complement strand
GCGGCATGGGGTGCATGCCGCCGCGCGCTGGGTCGGATTCCGTTCCGATCATGAGCGACCGATCCGGAGGACCGGATCAGATGGTCGCCGGGACGTCCTCGTCGAGGAACTCGCCGGCGTCGAAGGACTCGCTCGCGGCCTCGGCCGGAGCCTCCTCCTTCACGGCGTACTCGCCCACACCGAGGGTCTGCAGGATCTTCTGCTCGATCTCGGCGGCGAGGTCCGGGTTGTCCTTGAGGAACTGCCGGGCGTTCTCCTTGCCCTGGCCCAGCTGGTCGCCCTCGTAGGTGAACCAGGCACCGGACTTGCGCACGATGCCGTTCTCCACGCCCATGTCGATGAGACCGCCCTCGCGGGAGATGCCCTCGCCGTAGAGGATGTCGAACTCGGCCTGCTTGAAGGGCGGGGCCATCTTGTTCTTCACGACCTTGACGCGGGTGCGGTTGCCCACGGAGTCCTGACCGGTCTTGAGGGTCTCGATGCGGCGGATGTCCATGCGCACGGAGGCGTAGAACTTCAGGGCCTTGCCGCCCGTGGTGGTCTCCGGGCTGCCGAAGAACACGCCGATCTTCTCGCGCAGCTGGTTGATGAAGATCGCGGTGGTGCCCGAGGAGGACAGCGCACCGGTGAGCTTGCGCAGCGCCTGGGACATGAGGCGCGCCTGCAGGCCGACGTGGGAGTCGCCCATCTCGCCCTCGATCTCCGCCTTGGGCACGAGCGCGGCGACGGAGTCGACGACCACCACGTCCAGGGCGCCGGAGCGGATCAGCATGTCGGCGATCTCGAGGGCCTGCTCGCCGGTGTCCGGCTGGGAGACCAGCAGGGCGTCGGTGTCCACGCCGAGCTTCTTCGCGTACTCGGGATCCAGGGCGTGCTCTGCGTCGATGAAGGCGGCGATGCCACCGTTGCGCTGGGCGTTGGCGACCGCGTGCAGCGCGACCGTGGTCTTGCCCGAGGACTCCGGGCCGTAGATCTCCACGATGCGCCCGCGGGGCAGGCCGCCGATGCCGAGCGCGGCGTCGAGGGCGACCGAGCCGGTGGGGATGACCTCGACCGGAGGGCGGGTGTCATCGCCCAGCCGCATGATCGACCCCTTGCCGAACTGGCGGTCGATCTGGGCGAGGGCGTTGTCGAGGGAGGACGCTCGGTCCTTGGACGCGCGGTCCTTGGGTGTGGAGCTGGACTTCGCTGCGGGCATGTTCTGTTCCTTCCGGGGAGCCGGTGCGACCGGCGGATGCGTGCCGTGCGGCCACACTAGGTCGACGGTCGGACATCCGGGAGGATCCCGCCCCGCCTGTGGATGGAGGGCCCCTGGGGAGGACCCGTGAGGGAGGGCGGATCGGTCCTGTGCGGAACCGGTCGTCGGGCGCCACGATACCCGAACAGATGTTCGAACGCACGCATGCGACACGCGGCGCGCCGGTGATCCGGCGCGCCGCGTGGGAGTGGTGCTCGCATGCTGCTCAGGTGCCGCCCGGCCCCTCAGCGATGCCGCAGCTCGGGAGGGATCTCCCAGCGCCGCGACTCCGGGACGTCCATCTCGTCGCACAGGGCGGTCCAGACCGCGCGCACGTCCTCGCCCTGGGCGATCGCCTGGGCGGGGGTGCGGTGACCGAGCCGCGCGAGGGCGATCTCCTGCGTGTACGTCGTCGCGAGAGTGCGGCCGAAGACGTGGTCCGCCAGCTGCGTGTACTCGCTGCGGCGCACGTCAGGCGGCGCCGACGAGGCTCTCGGTGCCGTCGGCCAGACCCTCGGGGATGGTGTCGGGGATGCTCATGCCCTCGGCCACTGCGATGCGGTCGGAGACCTCGCGCAGGACGAAGGAGAGGGGCATTCCGAGCGCCTCGGTGACCGAGGAGAGCAGCTCGCTCGAGGCCTCCTTCTGGCCGCGCTCGATCTCGCTGAGGTAGCCCAGCGAGACGCGGGCGTCCGAGGAGACCTGCCGGAGGGTTCGACCCTGGGAGCGCCGGGTCTCGCGCAGGACGTCGCCGAGCTCCTGGCGGAAGAGGATCACGGGTCGGCCTCCCTTCGTGTGCGCGGGAGCGGCGGTGGCCGCCTCCGCGTGTGCGTGCGTGTCCCCACGGGGGGTGCGGAGCGCCCCGGCGGGGAGCTGCGCTCCCGCGCGCAGGGTCCCGGGACGGGTGGTCGCGCGAGCGGGCGCCGGGTGTCCGGGGCGCCGTGCGCGGGTGGGATTCATCGTGCTCATCACAGTGAGTGCAACGTCCCGACCGCTCCGGGTGTTCCCGATCCTACGGTCGGCTCCCTCGGAGAACCCAGTGCGTTGCCCCTCATGACGCTGTGCGGACGGGCCGACGACTGCGGTCCGGGCGTACCGGCGGCGCATCGCCGGAGGTCAGAAGGGGGCCTGCGCCATCCGCTCGAGTTCGGTGCGCAGCAGGTCGAGCGCGACGGCGACGCTCTCCTCGCGGATCCCGGCGCGGGATCCGGCGAGATGCAGCTCACGCTCGAGGGCGATCCGGGGCTCCCGGGCGCCGCGCTCCGCGCCGTGGCGGACCGCGACGGCGAGGTGGACGGTCCCCGCGGGGACGCCGCGGTCGTCGGCCCCCGGACCGGCGACCCCTGTGGTCGACACGGCGAGATCGGCGTCGTAGAGGGAGAGCGCGCCGCGCGCCATGGCCCGGGCGACCTCCGCCGTGACGGCACCCGTGCGCTCGAGCTCGGCGTCGTCGACGCCCAGCACGCGGTGCTTGGCCCCATAGCTGTAGCAGGCCGCTCCCCCGGCGACGCACGAGCTCGCGCCGGGCACGTCCACGAGGCGCGCGACGACCGCCCCGGCGGTGAGCGACTCCGCGGTCGCGAGCTGCAGCCCGGCCTCGGTCGCGAGAGCGATCACGGCCCGGGCGGTGTCCGGGGATCCGCTCATCGGCGGGAGGTCGAAGAGAGGGCCTCGCGGCGCAGCCGCAGGCCGTCCTTGAGGTTCACCAGGCCCGAGTAGACGGTGAGCACGAGCGCGATGACCACGAGGACGAGGCCGATCCAGCGAGCCGGCCCCCACCAGAGCTCGAAGGGCAGCAGGCAGAAGGTGATCGCGATCGTCTGCATCATCGTCTTGGTCTTGCCCGCGAGGTTCGCCGGCAGCGCCCCGTACTTCAGGATCGTGAAGCGCATGATCGTGATGCCGAACTCGCGCAGCAGGATCAGGATCGTCATCCACCAGGGGATGTACTCCCAGACCGAGAGCATGACGAACGCGGCGCCGGTCATGGCCTTGTCCGCGATCGGGTCGACGATCTTCCCGAAGTCGGTGATGAGGTTCCGGCTGCGGGCGAGGTGCCCGTCGAGGAAGTCCGTGATCATCGCGACCACGAAGATCGCCGTGATCACGAGGCGTCCGGAGATGACGTCCGGGTAGAAGGCGGCGACGACGATGAACACCGGCACCATCACGCAGCGGATCATCGTGAGGATGTTCGCGATGTTCCACAGCGGGACGGGCGGGGCGTCCGGGTGGGTCTGCGGGGCGTTCATGCCTGCTCCTCGGTCGGCGTCGGTGACGCCCGGTCGGGACTCGCGGTGTCGATCGCTCGGGCGCCGACGGCTCACCTGCCGGTGAGCTGCCAGGCGTCCTCGCTCTCTCCCTCCGCGGAGTCGTAGTCGTCGTAGTAGTCGGTCGCGACGTCGCCCGCGTCGTGGGCGAGCGGGTCCTGGCCGTAGCGGTCAGGGGCGCCGCCCTGCGCCGAGCCGGCGGGGGCGGGCCCGCCGGGGCCCGCGGGAGCGTCCCCGAAGCCGTCGTCACCCTCGTCGGCCCCGCCGTAGCCGGCGCCGTCGTACTCATCGCCGGAGTACCCGGCCTCGTCGCCCACGTCGGTGCTGGAGTCGAAGGGGGCGTCGGAGTCCGAGGGGGCGCGGCCCGCGGACCCGGTGTCGTCCTCGCCCTTGATGCGCGCGATCGCGCCGGCGAGGTCGTCGGGGCCGACGAGCACATCGCGGGACTTCGAGCCGATCGACGGGCCGACGATCTCGCGGGACTCGAGCAGGTCCATGAGGCGGCCGGCCTTGGCGAAGCCGACGCGCAGCTTGCGCTGCAGCATCGAGGTCGAGCCGAACTGCGTGGTCACCACGAGCTCGGCGGCCTGCAGCAGCACCTCGAGATCGTCGCCGATGTCGTCGTCGATCTGCTTCTTGGCCGCGGCGACGGTGACGTCCTCGCGGTAGTGGGGCTTCATCTGCTTCTTGACGTGGTCGACGACCTTGTGGATCTCCGACTCGTTGACCCAGGCGACCTGGGCGCGCATGGCCTTGGCCTTGCCCATCGGGTGGAACAGGGCGTCGCCCTGGCCGATGAGCTTCTCGGCCCCGGGCGAATCCAGGATCACGCGGGAGTCCTGCAGGGAGGACGTGGAGAAGGCCAGGCGGCTGGGCACGTTCGCCTTGATGATGCCGGTGACCACGTCGACGCTCGGGCGCTGGGTCGCGAGCACCAGGTGGATGCCGGCGGCGCGCGCGAGCTGGGTGATGCGCTGGATCGACGCCTCGACGTCGCGCGGGGCGACCATCATCAGGTCCGCGAGCTCGTCGACGACGACCAGCAGGTACGGGTACGGGGCGAGGCGTCGCTCGCTGCCCGCGGGCACCTCGACCTCCCCGGCGCGCACGGCCTTGTTGAAGTCGTCGATGTGCTTGAAGCCGAAGGTCGCGAGGTCGTCGTAGCGGGCGTCCATCTCCTTGACGACCCACTCGAGGGCCTCGGCGGCCTTCTTCGGGTTGGTGATGATCGGCGTGATGAGGTGCGGGATGCCCTCGTAGATCGTGAGCTCCACGCGCTTGGGGTCCACGAGCACCATGCGCACCTCCTCCGGGGTGGCGCGCATGAGGATCGAGGTGATCATCGCGTTGACGAGGCTCGACTTGCCGGAGCCGGTCGCGCCCGCGACCAGCATGTGCGGCATCTTCGCGAGGTTCGCGACGACGTAGCCGCCCTCGACGTCCTTGCCCACGCCCATCACCATCGGGTGCTCGTTGCGCGTCGCGACGGGGCTGCGCAGCACGTCGCCGAGGGCGACGGTCTCGCGGTCGGTGTTCGGGATCTCGATGCCGATGGCCTTCTTGCCCGGGATGGGCGAGAGGATCCGCACGTCCGAGCTCGCGACCGCATAGGAGATGTTCTTGTCGAGAGCGGTGACCTTCTCGACCTTCGTGCCGGGCGCGAGCTCGACCTCGTAGCGGGTGACCGTCGGGCCGCGGGAGAAGCCGACGACCTCCGCGTTGACGTTGAACTGGGCGAAGACCTCGCCGAGGGCCTCGACCACGCGGTCGTTGGCCTCGGAGCGGGACTTCGCGGGCGGGCCCTCGAGCAGGAAGGACGAGTCCGGGAGGGTGTAGACGACGTCGCCCGCGAGCTCGAGCTGCTCCCCTGCGCGCGGAAGGTCGCCGCTCGGCGGGAGGATGATCTCGGGACGCTCCTCCTGCGCCTCCTTCGAGGCTGCGGACGCCGCGGGGGCCGGACGGCTCTGCGGGACCTGGGCGTCCTGCGCGACCTGGGCGTTCTGGCCGCGTGCGCCCTTCTGGCCGCGCGCCCCGGAGGCCGGCATCGGCGCGGTGCGCCCGTCGGCCCCGGCGCCGCCGGCCGGGAGGGCCGCGGTCCTCCCGGGGAACCCCTTGGCGCGGGCGTTCTCGTCGGCGACGACGTCGAAGACCTCGGTGCTGTCGGTGCTCTCGGCGCCGCCCGCGGCGCGGGAGCCCTTGCGGGTGCGGGCACCGCGGGAGCGTCGGCCGCCGGCGGCGTCCTCGTCTCCCTGCACGGCGCCGGAGAAGGCTTCGTCGCCCGCGTAGCCGAACTCGTCGTGGTCGCGCTCGGCGTCCTCGGCGATCTCCTTCTTGGTGCGGCGTCGACGGGGCTTGGGCGCGGCCTCCGCCTGCTCCTCGGTCGCCGCGGGCGCCGCGGCGGAGCGGCGGGGGCGCAGTCCGAAGCTCTCGCGCTCAGCGTCCTCCTCCTCGCTGTGGCCGACGAGGGTCGCGTAGACGCCGCGCACCCGCGAGGGCAGCGCCTCGAGGGGCGTGGCCGTGAGCACGAGCACCGCGAACAGTGCCACGAGGACGTAGACGACGATCACCACGGGGGCCGGCACGAGCGCCTCGAGGGGCGCGGCGCCCAGGTAGCCGAGGACTCCGCCGCCGGAGGCCAGCGCGTCGATCCCGTCGGACGGGGCGGGCATGCGCGCGTGGATCGAGGCGATCGCGGAGAATGAGACCATCAGCAGGGCGACGCCCAGGGCGATGCGCGTGTTCGCGCGCACGAAGTCGGGGCGCCGGAACATGCGCAGCGCCCAGCCGATCGCGAGCAGCGGGACCGCGACGGAGGCGATGCCGAAGGTCCCGCCGACCACCGCGTGCACGCCGTCGAACAGCGCGCCGGGCGCGCGGAACCACTCGCGGGTCGCCACGAGGGCCGCGATGAGCAGGAGGAACAGGGCATAGCCGTCACGGCGCTGGTCGAAGGGGACCTCCCAGCGGGCCACGCCGATCGCGCGGATGAATCCGCCGATCGCACGGGCGATGCCGAGATACCCGGCGCGGACTGCGCGCACCGGGAGCGGGAGCGTCGACGGATCGTGGGCGGCCGCGCCGGCTCCTTGCGAGGAGCGGGAGGACGAGGTCCGGGACGAGCCCTTCGACGCACGTGCGGGGGAAGACGTACGTGTCGCCATGGGGCCAATCTACCCTCTCACCCCCGTCGGACCCGGGTGCGGCGACACGGAGACGTCCCGGATCCCGCTCAGGGCGAGCGGGATCCGGGACGTCGTGCACGGAGTGCGCCGGCCTGATCAGGCCTCGACGACCACCGGGATGATCATCGGGCGGCGGCGCAGGCGCTGGCCCACGTAACGGCCCACGACGCGCCGCATGACCTGCTGCAGCTGGTGCGTGTCGCGCTTCCCGGGCTGCTCGGCGAGGGCCTTCTCGAGGGCCTTGATGATGTCGGGCCGGATCTTCTCGAAGACGGCCGTGTCCTCCGCGACGCCGCGGGCGTGGATCTCCGGGCCCGCGAGGATCTCGCCGGTCTCGGAGCTGACCACGGTGAACAGGGAGATGAAGCCCTCATCGGCGAGGATGCGGCGATCCTTGAGGTCCGCCTCGGAGATCTCGCCGATGCTGGATCCGTCCACGTACACGTAGCCGTTGGGGATCTCACCCACGACCTTCGCGTGCCCGTCCTTGAGGTCGACCACGGAGCCGTCGTGCGCGAGGACCACGTGGTCGGCGGGCACGCCCGAGGACTCGGCGATGCGACCGTTGGCGATGAGGTGGCGGACCTCGCCGTGCACGGGCATCACGTTCTTCGGACGCACGATGTTGTAGCAGTACAGGAGCTCGCCGGAGCTCGCGTGCCCGGAGACGTGCACGCGGGCGCTGCCCTGGTGGACCACCTCGGCGCCGAGGGCCATCAGGCCGTTGACGATCCGGAAGACGGCGTTCTCGTTGCCGGGGATCAGCGAGCTCGCGAGGATCACGACGTCCCCGGGGCCCACCGAGACGCGGTGGTCGCTGTTCGCGATCCGGCCCAGCGCCGCCATCGGCTCGCCCTGGCTGCCGGTGCACATGAGCACGACCTTCTCGTCGGGCAGGGAGTCGATCTTCTTGACGTCCACGAGGGTGCTCGGCGGCACGTCGAGGTAGCCCATGTCCGAGGCGATGCCCATGTTGCGCACCATCGAGCGGCCGACGAAGGCGACCTTGCGGCCATGCTTCGCGGCGGCGTCGAGGACCTGCTGGACGCGGTGGACGTGGCTCGAGAACGAGGCCACGACGATCTTCTGGCGCGAACGCGCGAAGATCGAGTCGATGACCGGGCCGATCTCCCGCTCGGCGGTCGTGAAGCCCGGGACCTCGGCGTTCGTGGAGTCGACCATGAACAGGTCGACGCCCTTCTCGCCCAGGCGCGCGAAGGCGCGCAGGTCGGTGATGCGGCCGTCGAGCGGCAGCTGGTCCATCTTGAAGTCGCCGGTGTGCAGGACGGTCCCGGCGGGCGTCTGGATGTACACGGCGAGCGCGTCGGGGATCGAGTGGTTGACGGCGACGAACTCGCAGTCGAAGGGGCCGAAGCTCTCGCTGTCCCCCTCCTTGACGGCGAGGGTGTACGGCTTGATGCGGTGCTCGCGCAGCTTGGCCTCGATGAACGCGAGGGTGAGCTGGCTGCCGACGACCGGGATGTCGGGCTTCAGGCGCAGCAGGTAGGGGACGGCGCCGATGTGGTCCTCGTGGCCGTGGGTGAGGACGATCGCCGCGATGTCGTCGAGGCGGTCCTCGAGGTACTGGAAGTCCGGCAGGATCAGGTCCACGCCGGGCTGGGACTCCTCGGGGAACAGCACGCCGCAGTCGACGACGAGCAGACGCCCGTTGTAGTCGAAGACGGTCATGTTGCGGCCCACGTCGCCGAGGCCGCCCAGCGGGATGATCCGCAGGGTGTCCTTGGAGGGCTTGCGGGGCTGCTGGAGCCGCTCGCTGAAGGGAGTGGTGAGTGTCATGGGTCCTTCCGGTGTTCAGACGAGCGGCGGGATTCCCTCGACGGCGGCGAGCGATTCTCTGAGCTCGGCCATCTGGGGTGCGCTCGCAGGGGCGAGGGGGCCGCGGACGGTCGCGTGCGGGAGGACGCCCTGGAGCACCAGGGCCGTCTTCGCGGCGACCGCGCCGGGCATGCGGGTCATGACCGCCTCGACCACGGGGGCCAGGCGGCGGTTGAGCTGCTGGGCAGCGGGGAGGTCGCCGGCCTGGACGGCGGCGACCATCTGCGCCTCGAGATCACCGGCGACGTGGCCGACGACCGAGACGATGCCGGCCGCTCCGACGGCGAGCCAGGCGAGGTTCAGGGCGTCCTCCCCCGAGTAGTACACGAGGTCGGACTGGGCGGTGATCAGAGCGGCCTGCTGGAGGTCGCCCTTGGCGTCCTTGACCGCGAGGATCCGCTCGTGCTGGGCGAGGCGCAGGAGCGTCTCGTGCGCGAGCGGGACGCCGCTGCGGCCGGGGATGTCGTAGAGCAGCACCGGCAGCTCGGTCGCGTCGGCGACCTGCTCGGTGTGCGCGATGATCCCGTCCTGGGAGGGCTTGGAGTAGTAGGGCGTGACGACGAGCAGCCCCTGCAGGTCGAGGTCCGCGTGGGCGCGGGCGAGCTCGATGCTGTGGCGGGTGTCGTTGCTGCCGACGCCCGCGAGCAGCGTGATCCCGGGGCCGACGGCCTCGCGCACGGCCTTCACCAGGGCGACCTTCTCGGCGTCGCTCGTGGTGGGCGATTCGCCCGTCGTCCCGTTGAGCACGAGGCAGTCGTTGCCGTGCGCGACGAGGTGCGCGGCGACGGCCTGCGCCGCCTCCAGGTCGAGCTTCTCACCGTCCTCGCTGAAGGGGGTGACCATCGCGGTGCCGACGGTGCCGAAGGGCCGTGCTGCCGGTGCGGGCTGGACGGTCATCTGTCCTCCTGGTGGGACTGCCTGATGGGGATGCGGGTCGTCGGGCGGGCGCGTCAGGGGGCGACGCGGCCGCCCGCCTCGAAGGCGGCGTGGGTGAGCGGCATCTTCTCGGCGAAGTGCTGCTCCATGAGCTCGGCGACCATCTCGATCTCGCGCTGCGGGAAGGAGGGGAACGCCGAATCGGGGCGCTGGGTGCGCAGGCTCAGGAAGTTCATCATGCTGCGCGCGTTCACGGTGACGTACATCGAGGAGTACAGGTTCAGCGGGAGCACGGTGCGGGCGACCTCGCGGGCCACGCCCGCCTCGAGCATCCTGCGGTAGCCCTCGTAGGCGGAGGTCGACTGCGCGCGCACGGTCTCGGTGACGAGCGCGTGCTGCTCGGGGGTGCCGGGCTCGAAGGTGTAGGCGCCGGGCTTGCCGACCTGCTGGAGGTTGCGCTCGGGGCCGGGCACGTAGAACACCGGTCGCATCTTCCGGTAGCGACCGGACTCCTCGTTGTAGGAGGCCATGCGGTGGCGCATGAACTCGCGGAAGACGAAGATCGGCGCCTCGACGTAGAAGGTGAAGCTGTTGTGCTCGAAGGGGCTGCCGTGGCGGTCGCGCATGAGGAACCGGATCAGGCCCTTGTCGCGCTCGCTCGCGTCCTCGCCCGCGGTGGCCAGGGTCTTCTCCCCCTGGGTCGAGACGCGGGCCGCGAAGACGACGTCGCCGTCCTGCGCCGCCGACCGCACCAGCTGGACGGTCATGTCGGACCGGAAGACGATGTCGCTCTCGCTGTCGCTCATGGTTCCCCAGGGTAGTCGAGCCGGAGGCCTCAGCGAGGCCGGGACATGGCGATGTCGCGGGCGCGCTGGGTGACGATCCCCTCCAGGTCGGGCGCGGTGTACGCGTCCTCCCCCACCCGGTGGCGCAGGGCCGCGGCGAGCAGGTGGTCGGCGAGCGCCGGGTTCTTGGGGAGCACGGAGCCGTGCAGGTAGGTGCCGACGACCTCGCGGTGCACGGCGCCCTCGGTGCCGTCGGCCCCGTTGTTCCCGCCGGCGCGCGAGCCCTCCTGGCCGAAGGCGCGCACGGAGCCCAGCGCCGTGCAGTCCGCCCCGAGAGTGGTCAGCCCGGAGTGGTTCTCGTAGCCGACCACGGGTCCGAAGCGCTCGGTCTCGATGGTGAGGTTGCCGATCAGGCGGGTGCTGCTGCCGCGGGTCTCGACGTCCAGCAGGGAGATGCCGGTCAGCGGCTCGTCGGCAGTGTCCCCGGTCGCGGGCACGAACACGTGCCCGAACAGCTGGTAGGAGCCGCAGACGGCGAGCATGGGGACGTCCTGCTCGGCCCACTCGCGGATCGCGGGGCCGTGGGAGAGGAGGTCGGCGGCGATGCGCACCTGGCCGGAGTCCTGGCCGCCGCCCGCGACCACGAGGTCCACGTCCGCGGGGAGCCGATCGCCGACCTCGTGGGCCAGCAGCTCGACCTCGAAGCCGCTCCACTGGGCCCGCCGGATCAGCGTGAGCGTGTTCCCCCAGTCGCCGTAGATGTTCATCTCGGAGGGGTAGAGCTGCAGGATCCGCAGCGCCGGGGCGTCCTCGCGCGCGGCCTGCCGGCGCGGCGTCGGGACGGGGGTGAGGTCCGCGCCGGTCCCCGCGCTGCGCGGGGCCGACGGGGCGGGGTGCTCGTTCGTGCTCACAGGACCGTCTCCACGTGGGTGATCCGCGAGAGCTGCGCGCGCACGGCGAGCATCGCGGTGTAGGTGCAGAAGATGCGCATCGGCCGGCCGCTCGCGCGGGCGGCGTCGATCAGCGACCGCAGGGCCGGGCCGAGGTCAGTCTCGACGCCGTCCACGAGCACCTCGTCGTAGCGCAGGCGCAGGGCCATGTCGTAGGCGCGCACGCCGCTGACCACGTGCACGCCGCTCGCGCGCAGGGCGCTGAAGTCGACGTCCCAGAGCCAGGACATGTCGCGGCCGTCGGCGTACTCGTCGTTGATCGCGATCATGGTCTCCGCCGGGTCCGTGCCGGCGCTGAGCAGGCTCATCCGGAAGCCGGCGGGGTTCTTCACGAGGGCCAGCTCGAGGGGGACGCCGTCGACCTCGAGCATCTCGCCGCGACCGAAGGCGGCGCGAACGTGCGCGAGGGCCCGCAGCAGGGCCGGGAGGTCCGCGTCGGCCCCGAGCAGGGAGGAGGCGAGCGCCAGGGCGCCGGTGGCGTTGAGCATGTTGTGCACGCCGGGCAGCACGAACTCGACCTCGTGCTCCTCGCCGTCGACGAGGATGCGGGCGCGGCGCCCGTCGATGGCCTCGAGCCGCGTGGCGGGTGTCCGCGCGCCGTCGGCGGGGCCGGCGCCGAGGCCCGCGTCCTCGAGCATCGCGCCGCCGGCGTCCTCGCGGCGCAGGTCGTCGTCGGAGAGGAAGACGCGGCGCAGCCCCTCCCCGATGCCGAAGCGCTCGACGCGAGCGCCGAGGTCGTCGGTGAAGCGCGGCGCGGACAGGCGCGGGTCGTCGCCGTTGAGGACGACGAGCTCCGTGCTGGCCTTCGCGACGGTGTGCAGGAGGTCGGCGGTGTGGTCGATCTCCCCGAAGCGGTCGAGCTGGTCGCGCATGACGTTCAGCAGCAGGCTCGCGCGCGGACGCACCTGGCGCACGAAGTGCACGGCGTGGGCCTCGTCGAGCTCGAGCACGGCGATGTCGGCGGCGAGGCGGCCGCGGGCGTCGACCTCGGTGAGCAGGGCCGCCGCCACGCCGCGGACGAAGTTCGAGCCGGTGGGGTTGGTGAACACCCGCAGGCCCTGGGAGCGCAGCAGCTCCACGAGGATCTTCGTGGTGGTCGTCTTCCCATTGGTGCCCGAGACGACGACCACGCCGAGCGGCAGCCCCTCGAGGGTGCGCGCGAGGAAGCCGGGGTCGATCCTCTCGACCACGAGACCGGGGAAGGCACTGCCGCCGCGGCCCCCGCCGCGGAGTCTGGCCAGGCGGCGCGCGGCACGGCCGGCGGCCACGGTGAGAGCGGAACGCATGCTCGGCATCGTACTGGAGCCGGCAGGCGGGGACGCCCTCAGCGGCGGACGACGCGCAGGTGCCCCTCGTGCACCTCGACGGCGACGTCGTCCAGGGAGGTCAGCAGCGCCTGGGCATGGGGCGCGAGCTCGTGCGCGAGGGTGGTCGTGGTCACCGCGATCGCCGGGCTCCCCGCGGCGCGGGCGGAGGCGAGGCCTCCCAGGGAGTCCTCGATCACGAGCGCCCGGGAGGGATCCACGCCCAGGCGCTCGGCGCCGAGGACATAGGGCTCCGGGTCCGGCTTGCCGCGGCTCACCTGGTCGGCGGTGACGAGGGTCTCCTCTGGGTAGGGCAGGTCGGTGATCGCCCAGCGGGCCTCGAACAGCCGCCGCGTGCAGGAGGTCACGATCGTCCAGGTGGGCCGGCCGAGCTGCTCGGCGGCGGACTGCAGCTCGCCGATCAGCCGGGCCGTGCCAGGGAGGATCGAGATCCGCTTGGCGTCCTCGACCTCCAGGTCCTCGACGCGCGCATGGGCCGCCTCGATCTCGTCGGCCGGCATGTCGGGGAAGACGTCGGCGAGCACCCCGCGGGCGGGCATGCCGTGGAGGGTGTGGTCGAAGGTCCGGTTCGAGCCGTGCTCCTCGAACAGCTTCGTCCACGCGCGCTCCACCGAGGGGCCCGAATCGACGAGGGTCCCGTCCATGTCGAGCAGGAGGGCGTCGACATCCAGGGGGAAGGGGTCCTGAGGGGCCTGAGCGCCCTTCCCGGGGGCGCCCGCGGCGGAGGCTTCGTTCATGCCTCCCACGGTCTCATACCCCGCGCGACCTGCGCATGCGGGAAACTCCCCGGTTACTGTGGACGGGTCATGAGCA
Source organism: Brachybacterium sp. NPDC056505 (assembly GCF_042794925.1). Lineage (NCBI taxonomy): Bacteria > Bacillati > Actinomycetota > Actinomycetes > Micrococcales > Dermabacteraceae > Brachybacterium > Brachybacterium sp. NPDC056505. The sequence goes on along the minus strand of NZ_JBHTSV010000055.1, from coordinate 3,927 downwards.
TGCACGATCCGAGCGACCGCTCCCCCGCCGCGCAGAGCGCCGGCCACGCTCCGTCACCGGATGCCGCGTCGGTGTCCCTCGCCGTCTCGGCCGCCCGTCGCAAGGGCCTGTCGGCGGGGGTCGCGACCGGCCTGTACGGGATCTCCTTCGGGGCGCTCGCGACCGCCTCGGGACTCGACGTGTGGCAGGCGATGGTGCTCTCGGCGATCATGTTCACCGGCGGCAGCCAGTTCGCCTTCGTGGGCGTGATCGGAGGGGGCGGGAGCGCCCTGGGCGCGGCGCTGGCCGCCGTGCTGCTGGGCATCCGCAACACCCTCTACGGCCTCGTGCTCGCGCCGACGCTGCCGCGCGGCGGGGCGAAGGGTGCCGCGCGCTCCCTGCTCACGATCGACGAGTCCGCAGCCGTGGCCGCGACCGCCGGCCCCCCGGCCGCCAAGCGCGCCGGGTTCTGGGCGACAGGGATCGCGGTCTACGTGTTCTGGAACCTGTTCTCCCTGGTGGGGGCCTTGATCGGGCAGAGCGTGGGCGATCCGGGCGCGTGGGGCCTGGATGCCGCGGCCGCCGCGGCGTTCCTGGGGCTGCTGTGGCCGCGCCTGGTCTCGAAGGACGTGGTGGCCGTCGCAGTCGCCGCGGCCTTCATCGCGCTGATCGCGACGCCCGTCCTGCCCGCCGGCCTGCCGGTGCTCGCCGCGGCGCTGGTCGCCGTGGTCGCCGGGCTGCTGCCGCGCCGCTCGGGGGACGGCGGGGATCGGGCCGACGGCGACCGGAGCGCCGGAAGCACGGCCGAGAACTCTCCGGCCGACGCATCGGACGAGGACGGTGAGCGCGCATGAGCTGGCTGTGGGCGGGCGTGATCGCGGCGGCGGTGCTGTCGTTCGCGCAGAAGTGGATCGGCTACCAGGTGCCGCCGGGGGTCCTCGAGGAGCCGCGCATCGCGCGGGTCACCTCCCTGCTGCCCGTCGCGCTGCTCGGCGCGCTGGTCGCGACCCAGGCGGCGGCCGACGGCCAGCAGCTGATGGCCGACGCCCGACTGTCCGCGCTCGCGGTCGCCGCGCTGCTGCTCGCCCTGCGCGCGCCCTTCCTGGTGGTCGTGATCGCGGCCGCCGTGGTCGCGGCGCTCTGCCGGGCGCTCGGCTGGGGCTGATCAGACCCCGCGCCCGGCCTCCACGGCGATCGCCCGACGCACGGCGGCGCGGGCGTCCCGGGTGTCCCGGTTCGCGGAGTAGGCCAGGCCCAGGCGGTACCAGGCCCGCCAGTCGTCCTCGCCACCGGCCTGGACGGCGTCGCGCGCCGCCTCGAACTCGGCACGGGCCGCGGCCCTGCGCGCATCGCGCTGGGCGACGGGGTCCTGCTCGGCGCGGGCCTGGGCGCCGTCGGCCCCGACGACGTCTGTCCCGGCGCTGTCGGCCCCGAAGCCGTCTGCCCCGGCGCCGTCTGTCCCGGCGCCGATCTGGGTCTCGAAGCGCGCCGCGCCGTAGAGACGGGCGAGCCGTCCCGCGCGCAGGCCGAACAGGACCTCGCGCCAGGTCACCCACACGGTGAGCACGAGCAGCACCACGAGGCCCGCCGCCAGCCCCCAGCCGATCACGCCGCCTGCGCGCGCGAAGCCGGTCGCGATCCAGAGCAGGCCCCAGCAGTATGCCGCCGTGACCAGCAGCAGCAGAGCGACACCGATCTTCGCGCGCATGCTCAGCCGAGGTCCATGTAGCCGTCGAGGCCCACGGTGAGCCCGGGGCGGGAGCCGATCTCGCGCACGCCCAGCAGCACGCCGGGCATGAAGGACACGCGGTCGAAGGAGTCGTGGCGCAGCTCGAGCTGCTCGCCGACGCCGCCGAACTGGACGACCTCGTGGGCGACGAGGCCGCGCTGGCGGACGGCGTGCACGTGGATGCCGTCGACGACGGCGCCCCGCGCACCGAGCTCGTCCTTCTGCGTCGCATCGGGCACGTCCCCCAGTCCTCCGGCCTCGCGGCCGCGGGCGATCGCGGCGGCGGTGTGGCGGGCGGTGCCCGAGGGGGCGTCGAGCTTCTCGGGGTGATGCATCTCGATGACCTCGGCGCTCTCGTAGTAGCGGGCCGCGGCCTCGGCGAAGCGCATCACCAGGACGGCGCCGATCGCGAAGTTCGGGGCGATGAGCACGCCGGTGCTCGGCTGCTCGCCGAGCGCGGCGCGGACCTCGGCGAGGGACCCCTCGTCCCAGCCGGTCGCGCCCACCACGGCGTGGATCCCGTGCTCGATCGCCCAGAGCACGTTGCGCTTGGTGACGGCGGGGACGGTGAGGTCGACGACGACCTGCGCGCCGGCATCGGCCGCGGCGTCGAGCGGGTCGGAGCTGCCGATGCGGGCGACGAGCTCGAGGCCGTCGGCCTCCTCGATCGCCGTGCAGGCGGCGCTGCCCATGCGACCCTGGGCGCCGAGGACGGCGACGCGGATGCTCTGCGACATGGTGGGTTCCTTCCGGGAGGGCGGTGGGGATGCGGTGTGCGGGGCCGAGCCGGCGGCTCAGCCGGCCTCGGGGCCGACGTCGACGCGGGTGGTGAAGGACCCGGCGAGGCGTGCGGCGAGGTCCCGCACGTCCTGGGCGGTCACGCCGGCCATCTTCTCGAGGGCCTGGTCGACGGTCGAGTAGCGGCCCTGGACGAGCTCGAGGCTGCCCAGGCGCCCCATCCGCGACGCGGTGTCCTCGAGACCGAGGGCGAGAGCGCCCGTGATCTGTCCGAGCGCGCGGCGCATCTCCTCGTCGGTGACGCCGTGGTCGCGCATCTGCTCGATCTCGGCCCCCATCAGCTCGACGACCTGCTCGGCGCGCGCAGGCCGGCAGGCGGCGTACATGCCGAACAGGCCCGCGTCGCGGTAGGCGGCGCTGAAGGAGTAGACGGTGTAGACCAGGCCGCGCTCCTCGCGGATGTGCTGGAACAGCCGCGAGGACATGCCGCCGCCGAGGATCGCCATCAGGACGTTCATCGTGTGGCGGTCCTCGCTGCTCGCGCAGATCGACGGCCCGCCCAGGTAGATGTGGGTCTGCTCGAGGGGCCGGACGATGCGGTGCGGGACCACGGCCGACGCCGGGCCGGGCACCGCGCCGTCGGCGGGCAGCGAGCGCTCGAGGGCGGGTCGGCGCTCCGACGGCGCGGCGCCCTCCTGGAGGCCCCAGCCGCCCGCGGACAGGCTGGCGGTGAGGCGCTCCGCGAGCTCGTCGTGGTCGAGGTCGCCGACGGCGGTGACCACGAGGTTCTGAGGCCTGTAATGGGCGGCGAAGTGCGCGCGCACGTCGGCGTCGGTGAGGGCGCTGACGGTCTCGAGGGTGCCCCCGACGGGGCGTCCCATCGGGGTGTCGGGCCCGAGCACCTGGGCGAGGAACTCCTCGTACCCGGAGTCGGTGGGGTCGTCCTGCGCCATCGCGAGCTCCTCGAGGATCACCTCGCGCTCGGTCTCGAGGGCCTCGGGCGCGAGCTGCGAGGAGGTGACCATGTCGGTGAGGACGTCCAGGGCGAGCGGCAGGTCCGCGCTGCGCACGCGCCCGTGGTACACGGTGTGCTCCTTCGCGGTGACCGCGTTGGACTCGCCGCCGACCTCGTCGAAGGCCGTCGCGATGTCCAGGGCGCTGCGCCTGGCGGTGCCCTTGAACAGGAGGTGCTCGAGGGCGTGGGTGGAGCCGGCGTGGGCGGGGGTCTCGTCGCGCGAGCCCACGGGCAGCCAGAGTCCGAGCGTCGCGCTGCGCACCGAGCGGTCGGTCTCCGTGAGCAGGCGGACGCCGCCGGGGAGGATCGTGCGCCGCACGAGCGGACCGTCTCCCCCGGGTTCGAGGAGCTGGTCGCGCACGGCGGCGTCAGTGGTCAGGTCGATCGGCACCGGAGGGTCCTCCCAGGGTCGGGTGCGAGGGGATGGAGAGCGAGCGCGGGCGGCACCCCGTCGAGGGGTGCCGCC
>NZ_JBHTSV010000054.1:0-17302 GCF_042794925.1 Brachybacterium sp. NPDC056505 | reverse complement strand
GAAATCGCCCGCGAACCAGCGGTCGGAGGGGGGCGGGGGGCCCGCCGGGGGGGGCCCCCGCGGGGGGGCGCCCCCCCGCGCCCCCCGGCCCCCCCGGGCCCCCCCGGCCCGCCCGACGCGTCCCTGCATCCCGGCGGCGCACGGCCCGCTCCGGCGGTGCCTGCTCGGCCGGGGCCCCGCAGGCCGACAGGGAGGGAATCGAGGCCATGACCGAGAGCCTGCTCGTGCTGCGCGCCCCCTCGGCGAACCGCGTGTTCACCGCGTCGGCCGGCCCACTCGCCGTGCGCGAGGCCCGCTGGGTGCTCGGCGCCCATCTCGGCACGCCGGTGGACGTGCGCGAGCGCGAGATCGCGGGCGTCGACTACCTCGAGATCCGGATGGTCGCCCAGGAGCAGCCCTCGGGCTCGGTCGCGGACGGCTTCCTGCGTACGCTCGTCGCGCAGCTCTCCTCGACCTTCGCGGCCTTCGAGGCGTCGCAGCCCGACGCTGCAGCGGCGTCGGCAGCCGCGGAGCCGGTCGGCTCAGCTCTCCCGCTGCTGCGCCCGACGCCCCTGCCCGACGTCATGCGCCACGGCAGCGAGCTCGAGACCACCCTGCGGTACCCGGGGAAGACGAACGAGCAGTTCACCGCGCTGCTGCTGAACCTCGCCGCCGCCCTGTCGAGCCGCCGCGGGGGAGTGCTGCGCGGAGATCTCGCGCTGCTGGACCCGACGTGCGGCCGTGGCACGACGCTCAGCCGCGCCCTGCGTCTCGGCCTCAGCCCCACCGGTGCCGACATCGACGCCAAGGACATCGACGCCTACCGCACCTTCCTCACCACATGGGCGAAGCAGCAGCACCTCCCGCACACCCAGAGCTCGGGCCGCCTCGGGCTCCGCTCCCCGGCCGGCGGCCGCGGCGCGGGCTCGCGCTGGGATCTCGAGCTCGCCGCGGACCGACGGGCGCAGCGCGCGGGCGAGGTCCAGAAGCTCCACCTGCTGACCTGCGACACCACACGGCTCGGCGAGGTGCTCCCGGATCGTTCCGTCGACGCCCTCGTGGCGGACCTGCCCTACGGCGTCCAGCACGGCGCCCGCACCGAGGGCTGGCAGCGCTCCCCGCTGGACCTGCTCGAGCAGGCGATCCCCGCATGGCGCGCGCTGCTGCGCACCGGCGGCGGCATGGCACTCGCGCTGAACCGCCGCACGGCCCCCTACGAGCGCGTGCATGAGATCCTCGGATCCCACGGGCTCACCGTGCTCAGCGGCGACGGCGCGTTCCGCCATCGCGTCGACCAGGCCATCGACCGCGACGTGGTCCTCGCCGTCCCCGACGACCATCCCCAGCTGGACCTCCTGCGCGCCCTCGCCGCCTCCGCCGATGAGCCCACCTCCGTATCGGCCGCGGCGGCCACAGACCCCGAAGCCACCACGACAGACCCGCCCGCCCGTGCCGAGGCGCACGAGCCTCGCGAAAGGACCCGCCATGAGTGAGAACAGCCCCCGCGCCCGGCGCCTCGCCGACCGCATCCAGCAGATCGTCGCGACCATGCTCGACACCCGCGTGAAGGACCCCCGCCTGGGCTTCATCACGATCACCGAGGTGCGGGTGACCGGCGACCTCCAGCACGCCACGATCTTCTACACCGTCTTCGGGGACGACGAGGAGCGCGTCGGCACCGCCGCCGCCCTCCAGAGCGCCACCGGGATGCTGCGCCGCGAGGTCGGCCGCCAGACCGGCGTGCGCCTGACGCCGACCCTCGAGTTCGTCGAGGACGCGCTCCCCGAGAACGCCCGCACGATCGAGGACCTCCTGGTCCAGGCGAGGTCCCGCGACGCCGATCTCGCCCGCCAGCAGGAGGGCGCGTCCTTCGCGGGCGAGGAGGACCCCTACCGCAAGCCCCGCGATGAGGACGAGGACGCCGCGGACCTCGAGGACGGCGCCGCGGAGGACTCCGCGGACGAGGACGCCGCGGGCGACGCGCGCGCGTGATGGCGCGCGGCCCGCAGGACCTCGCGGCCCTTCCCCACGGCGTGCTGCTCGTGGACAAGGCGCCCGAGCGCACGAGCCATGACGTGGTCGCGCGCGTGCGCTGGCTGCTGGGCACGAAGAAGGTCGGTCACGCCGGCACCCTCGACCCGATGGCCACCGGGCTGCTGATCCTGGGCGTCGGCCAGGGGACACGTCTGCTCACCCACCTCGTGGGGCTCGACAAGACATACACGGCGACGATCCGCCTGGGCCGCGCGACCACGACCGACGACCGCGAGGGCGAGGAGATCGGCGAGCTCGTCCCCGCCGCAGGCCTCGCACCGGACCGGATCGAGGGCAGCCTGGACGCCCTGCGAGGGGAGATCCAGCAGGTGCCCTCGACCGTCAGCGCCATCAAGGTCGACGGCAAGCGCGCCTACGCCCGCGCTCGCGCGGGGGAGGACGTGACGCTCTCCGCGCGTCCCGTGACGATCAGCGATTTCACCGTGCTCGCCCTGCGCGAGGCGGATCCCTTCCTCGATCTCGACGTGACCGTGACCTGCAGCTCCGGCACCTACGTGCGGGCGCTCGCCCGGGACCTCGGCGCCGCGCTGGGCGTGGGCGGGCACCTCACCGCACTGCGGCGCACTCGCGTGGGACCTTTCGCCGTCCAGGACGCGGTGCACGTTCCCGCCCGCGGCGAGGGCGACGACGTCGAGCTGCCTCTGCGGAGCCTCGGCGAGACCGCCGCGCGCGTGATGCCCACCGTCGGACTGGTCGAAGAGAGCGCGACGGCTCTCGGCCAGGGCAAGCGCGTGAGCGCGACGATGCGCTCGGACGGGCCGGAGGGGGGAGTGCTCGCGGCGCTCGACCCACAGGGCCGCCTGGTCGCCGTCGTCGAGACCGAGGGCGAGCACCTGCGTCCCGTTCTGGTCGTCCCCCCGGAGGCGCGGAGCTAGCGGGAGAGTGTCATCGAGCGCACTCACCCGGGCCGGACACTGCTCCCAGCGCCGGCCGTGCGTCCACCAGCACAGCAGAAGGGCCCCGCCTGTCGGCGGGGCCCTTCTGTCGTCTCGGCGGGCATCGGTCCGATGCGCCGCCGGTGCCTCGATGAGGGGACCGGGTCAGGGTCTCCGGATCAGCGGTGCACCTCGACCCGGGTGCCGATCGACGCCCAGTCGTACAGCCACTTGGCGTCCGAGACGCGCATGTTGATGCAGCCGTGCGAGCCGGAATACCCGAAGGACGAGCGCCACGGCGCGCCGTGGAAGGCGTATCCGCGGTACCAGTACTGCACCCAGGGGACGTCCTTGGTGTTGTAGTACTCGGGGTCCTGCTGGTCCTTGTAGGCGCCGTTGGTCATGTCCTGCTTGTCGTAGCGCAGGTAGATCTTGTACGAGCCGGTGACCGTCCCGTGGCCGTTGGCCCCGTCGCCGTCGACGATCGAGCGCGGGCCCCACACGGGGGTGTCGCCCTGGTACGCGGTCACGGTCTTGTCCGAGAGGTTGACGTCGATCCACTTCTCGCCGGTCGGCTTGTCGGCGGCGGCGTCATCGTCGTCCTTGGACTTGTCATCGTCCTTCGACTTCTCGTCGTCCTTGGACTTGTCGTCGTCCTTCGAGTCCGAGTTCTCGTCGTCCTTCGACTCGGGGGCCTTGGCCTTGGTCATCTCGGCCTCGACCTTCTTGGTCTCGAAGGACGCCTCGAGCGGGCTCGTCCCCGTCATCGCGGCGACGAGCTTCTCGGTGATGGCATCGGTGTTGGTGATCTTCACGCCGTCGGTCTTCTCGGCGATGGTCTTGACGACTTTGCCGTCGGTGTCGACCTGCTCGATGCCGTCCTTCTTCTCGACGCTGTCCTCGTCGGCGCGTGCGGAGACCCATTCGCGCACGGCGTCCTCGTCGACCCCGATCTTCAGGTCCTTGCCCTTGTCGTCGGTCGTGACGGAGAGCCAGCCGGAGCGGCGGTCCTTGGAGACCGAGTGGGTCGCCCCGTCGGGGCCCGTGATCGACATCGGCTGGTCCAGCATCTTCGTGATCTGGTCCTTGACCTTGTCGGCCTTCTCCGTCGAGATCTTCGGGGCGGTCTCCGTGACCTTCTGGGTGAGGGTGAAGCTCTCGAGCTTCGAGGCGTCCTTCGTGAGGGCGGAGACGAACGCGTCGGTCTCCACGCCCTGGCCGTTCTTCGCCTTGGCGACGTTCCAGGTCCCGGCGTCCTCGTCGTAGGACACCTTCGCGTCCACGGCAGCGGTGCGGTCCTTCGGGATCTGCTTCGTGGCGAAGTCGGCGGCAGCCTTCTCGTCGACGGACACCACCGGATCGACGCCGCGGGAACCGGAGAGCGTCGAGGAGACGACCTCGCCGATGGAACCGTCGTGGGCGACTGCCTCCTGCCCGGTCTTCTTCGCGTCGACGTCGACGCCGAGGTCGGCCAGGGACGCCGTGGTGGTCTTGCCGTCGGTGTCGACGGTGACCTCCGTGTCCTCGGCCTTCTTCTGGACGAGCGCGGAGATCTCCTCGGCGCTCTTGCCGGACACGTCCTGTCCCAGCACGGTCGTGCCCGGGAGGGCCTTGCCCTCGAAGTTCTTGGCGTACGCGAACGCGCCGCCCGTGAGGACGACGGCCAGCACGGCCAGGATCGCGATCACGATCAGCAGGACACGTCGGCGTCCGCCGCCGGACCGGCCCACATCGGTGGTGTCGGTGAGGTGCGACATATGGTCTCGCTCATCTCTTCGCTGCGGTTCCGGTTCCCCCTCGTCACGGGACCGCCCGCAGAAGGTCCACGGGTCCGCATTCGTACCCTTCACCATACGTCAGACTCCGCGGTCGAGCCGAGGGGACGGGAGTCACAGACGCGTCACAGTCGGCCGGGGCGCGCGACGACCCTCCTGTTCCTGCCCGCGCCTGCCCGCCCCAGCGCGTGCGTTCCCCGCGACGGCCGGCCGGGCCGTCGTTCCGGGACGCCCATACGGCGTTACAGTGTTCCCCGTCCTCCCGCCCGCGCCCCCGGACACCGGCTCCGGCGCGGGACCGGGCCCCGTCGGAAGGATCCTCACCGTGACCCGTGCGCAGATCTGGCACTCCCTCGAGGAAGTGCCCGCCGACCTCGGCGCGAGCGCGGTGACCATCGGGAACTTCGACGGCGTCCACCTGGGGCACCGCTACGTGCTCGACGCGCTGAGGGAGAACGCCGCGGCCCGTTCCCTGGAGCCGGTCGCGCTGACCTTCTGGCCGCATCCGCGCCACGTCATGCACACCCCGGGCGACCCCGCCCTCGTCACCGCGCACGAGGACCGCGATCGCCTGCTGCTCCTGGCCGGCATGAGCGGCGTCCTCGACCTCGAGTTCACCTGGGACTTCGCCCAGTACAGCGCCGAGGACTTCGTGCGCGTCTTCCTCGTCGAGGGCCTCGGCATGCGCTGCATCGTCACGGGTGCGGACACCCGCTTCGGCCGCGGGAACACCGGCGACGTCGAGACCCTGCGCGCACTGGGGGAGAAGCACGGCTTCGAGGTCGTCGTGCTGCCCGATCTGCCGTTCGACGGGGAGCGGATCTCCTCCTCGGCGATCCGGGCGGCGCTGCTGGGCGGGGACATGCCCGAGGCGACCGCCATGCTGGGCCGCTTCCACACGGTGTCCGACACCGTCCACCACGGCTTCAAGCGCGGTCGCGAGCTGGGGTTCCCCACCGCGAACCTCGGGCCGCGCCCCCACGGCCTCGTGCCGCAGGACGGGGTCTACGCGGGCTTCCTCACCGTGGTCGAGCAGGCGAGCGAGCACCGTGGTATCGAGCCCCTCGTCGGCGCGGTCACGACGATCTCCATCGGCACCAACCCGACCTTCCACGAGGGCAGCGACGACTCCCCGCGGATGGTGGAGGCGTACGTCCACGGCGACGACACCCTCGACCTGTACGGGGACACCGTGCGCCTCGAGTTCGTCGAGCGCCAGCGGCCCACCCTGCGCTTCTCCTCGGTCGACGCGCTCGTGGCCCAGATGGAGATCGACAAGGACGTGACTCGCCGCACTCTGGACGGAGTGCAGCCCGACGTCCTCCACCGCCGCTGATAAACTCTCACTGCCGTCATATCGGCCGCGGAGGACTCCGCGCGCCCGCACGGCACGTCCAGGCTCGTGAAGCCGGGGACGTGCCCGGAGCGCAGCAGGGTCCGACACACAGAGCCCGGGAGAACAGGCCCCGGTGCGCCGCGCAACGACCGAGGGAGAAGCCGACATGGCCTTCGACTCCGCCACCAAGCAGGAGATCATCAAGGAATACGCGACCGCTGAGGGCGACACCGGTTCGCCCGAGGTCCAGATCGCGCTCCTGACCCACCGCATCACCTACCTGACCGAGCACCTCAAGGAGCACAAGCACGACCACCACACCCGTCGTGGTCTGATGCTCCTGGTCGGCCAGCGCCGCCGTCTGCTCAAGTACCTGCAGAACGTCGACATCGAGCGTTACCGTGCGCTGATCCAGCGCCTCGGCATCCGCCGGTGACACCCGCCGCCGCTCGTCCCCACGGGGCGGGCGGCGGTTCGCATCCGGCCCCGCGACACGTGCGCGGGGCACGACCCGCGAGGCCGCGCCCGGAGCGCCGGCCCGCACGACCCACCAGCCCCTCGACCGTGGGCACGGTCCTCGGCAGAGACCTTCGGGAACCCCGATCCACCCGGATCTGGAGGCTCCCCGCGGGCCCCTGACGATGGCCGCGTCCGGCGAGGGGCACCGATCCCATCGAAGGAGATCCCCATGGCCATGGAAGGCCCCGACATCACGGCGACCACCGCCGTCATCGACAACGGCAGCTACGGCACCCGCGAGGTGCGCTTCGAGACCGGACGGCTGGCCCAGCAGGCCGCCGGTGCCGTCTCGGTGTACCTCGACGACGACACGATGGTGCTCTCGGCCACCGCCGTCTCCAACAAGCCGAAGGACAACTTCGACTTCTTCCCGCTCACGGTCGACGTCGAGGAGCGGATGTACGCCGCGGGCCGCATCCCCGGCTCGTTCTTCCGCCGCGAGGGCCGCCCGGGCACCGACGCGATCCTCGCCTGCCGCCTCACCGACCGCCCGCTGCGCCCGGCCTTCGTCAAGGGCCTGCGCAACGAGGTCCAGGTCGTCCTCACCGTCATGGCCGTCAACCCCGACGACGCGTACGACGTGGTCGGCATCAACGGCGCCTCCGCCTCCACCCAGATCTCGGGCCTGCCCTTCAACGGCCCGATCGGCGGCGTGCGCGTGGCCCTCATGCCCAGCGCCGAGGGCGGCCAGTGGGTCGCGTTCCCGACCTTCAGCCAGCTCGAGGAGGCCGTGTTCTCCATGGTCGTCGCCGGTCGCATCGTCGGCGACGACGTCGCGATCATGATGGTCGAGGCCGAGGCCACCGACAACGCCTGGTCCATGATCAAGGACCAGGGCGCGATCGCCCCCACCGAGGAGGTCGTGGCCGAGGGCCTCGAGGCCTCCAAGGTCTTCATCCGCACGCTCTGCGAGGCCCAGCAGGAGCTGGCCGACACCGCCGCGAAGCCGGTGCGCGAGTTCCCGCTCTTCCTGGACTACCAGGACGACGCCTACGAGCTCGTCGAGAAGGCCGCCTCCGACCGCCTGCGCGAGGTCATGAGCATCGCCGGCAAGCAGGAGCGCGAGGAGTCGACCGACGCGCTCGCCGCCGAGGTCGTCTCGGAGCTCGGCGCCGAGGGCGCAGCGCTCGAGGGCCGCGAGAAGGAGATCTCCGGCGCCTTCCGCGCGCTCACCAAGAAGGTCGTGCGCCAGAAGATCCTCACCGAGGGCGTGCGCATCGACGGCCGTGGTCTGCGTGACATCCGCCAGCTCTCGGCCGAGGTCGAGGTGCTCCCGCGCGTGCACGGCTCCGCCCTGTTCCAGCGCGGCGAGACCCAGATCATGGGCGTGACCACGCTGAACATGCTCAAGATGGAGCAGCAGATCGACTCGCTCTCGCCGGTGCATCGCAAGCGCTACGTCCACCACTACAACTTCCCGCCCTTCTCGACCGGCGAGACCGGCCGCGTGGGCTCCCCGAAGCGCCGCGAGATCGGCCATGGCATGCTCGCCGAGCGCGCCCTGGTCCCGGTCCTCCCGGGCCGCGAGGAGTTCCCCTACGCGATCCGCCAGGTCTCCGAGGCGCTGGGCTCCAACGGCTCGACCTCGATGGGCTCCGTGTGCGCCTCGACCCTGTCGATGCTCAATGCCGGCGTGCCGCTCAAGGCGCCCGTCGCGGGCATCGCCATGGGCCTCGTCTCCGACACCGTGGGAGGCGAGACCAAGTACGCGGCCCTCACCGACATCCTCGGTGCGGAGGACGCCTTCGGCGACATGGACTTCAAGGTCGCCGGCACCCACGAGTTCGTCACCGCGATCCAGCTCGACACCAAGCTCGACGGCATCCCGGCCTCCGTGCTCGCCGCCGCGCTGTCCCAGGCCCGCGAGGCCCGTCTGCACATCCTGGGCGTCCTCAACGAGGCCATCGACGTGCCGGACGAGATGAGCCCGAACGCCCCGCGCGTGCTCGCGGTGACCATCCCCGTCGACAAGATCGGCGCGGTCATCGGCCCCAAGGGCCAGATGATCAACCAGATCCAGGACGACACCGGCGCCGACATCACCATCGAGGACGACGGCACCGTCTACATCGGCGCGACCGACGGCCCGTCGGCCGAGGCCGCCCGGGCGACGATCAACGCGATCGCCAACCCGATGGTCCCCGAGGTCGGCGAGCGCTACCTCGGCACCGTGGTGCGCGTGGTCGACTTCGGCGCCTTCGTCTCGCTGACCCCCGGCAAGGACGGTCTGCTGCACGTCACCCAGCTGCGCAAGCTGAACGACGGCAAGCGCGTGGACAACGTCGAGGACGTCGCGAAGGTCGGCCAGAAGATCGAGGTCGAGATCCGCGAGATCGACGCGCGCGGCAAGATCAGCCTCGCGATCGCCGAGGACGACGCCGAGGAGACGGGGTCCGACGAGGGCGGCGAGAAGGCGTCCGACTCCGAGTGAGCCCGACCGACCGCGTGAACGCGTGACCGCCGCGGGGGGGGCCCCCCCCCCTTGTCCGAGAACCGAGCGCAGCGAGGTTCGAGGCAAGCAGACTGACCCTCCCGCGAAGCGGGGCGCGAAGCGTTCATATGGGGTCAGACTGCTTGCCCAGCCCCTGTGCACCCCGTATGCTGGCCATTGTGCAGCGGATGGTAACGGTTATCGTTATCGCTGCTGGATCGCAGAAGATTCCACGGCCGATGAGGGCCGTTTCGGCGTAGGAGGGCGGGACGATGAGCGAAGCGGAGAAGGCACCGAGCGCCCGACGCGCGCCCTCGCCCGATTCCAAGGGCGTGTTCGTGCCGATGACGCGCGAGCGGCTCGCGCTGGTCGACGCCGACCGGCAGGTCCTTGGCCTCTCCCGCGGCGCGGCGATGGCGAGGATCTACGACGAGTTCCGCACCGAGGGGCTGGAGAGGACGCAGCAGCGCGCTGAGGCCGGCGGAGCGGTAGCGGAGCAGGCCCGTGGCCTCGCCGACCGGGTCCACGACCTCGCCTCCGCACTGAAGGGCCTGGACGACGCGTGGTCCGCGCGGGCGCGCCAGCGCCAGTCCATCGGCGTGCACAGTAACCAGATCGCCAAGCTGGCCAACGTCCACGGCGTCACCGTGCGCCAGGGCGGCTCCGTCTGCGACGAGGAGATCGCCGTGCTGGGGCTGGCCGTGCGCGGCGTGGAGCGGGCACTGGACGCCCAGCAGGAGGCGGAGCTGGACGACGACGAGCTCCGGGCCCGCACGCGCGAGGCGCTCCACAAGGTCCAGGAGCTGCTGGCGTGAGCGCCCCCCAGCGCGGCGGCGTGACCGTCAAGGTCCTCACCGGACGCAGCGCCCCCGACCTCCTGCGCTACCGCGACGAGGTGGCGGAGAAGCAGTCGGAGGGCTACCTCATCGCCGCCCAGCAGCACTGCTCGTTCCCCGTGCACGAGGAGATCCGCGAGTTCGAGGAGACGAGGGTCCGATACGGAACCGACGGTGCCAAGCGCACGGCCAAGGCGACGTACGAGAAGGTGGACCCCGAGACGGGCCTGCACGCCAGCGGGCAGCGCGGCACGCACGTGGAGTACTTCGACGGCAAGCGCAACCGCAAGCGCCCGGTGCGGGCGGGAGAGACGCCGACGCACCTGCGCATCGAGCCCGGCGCGCTCACGGTCAAGGAGTCCGAGGCGGTGCACACCATCGTCGCCGCCGGTGACGACCTGGTGAACCCGGAGAACCCCGAGGACCTCGAGCGGTTCATGGACGCGGTGGTGGCGTGGCGTCGAGAGGACTACCCCGGGCTGCAGGAGTCGATGTGGCTCGAGCGCAACGGCGACTCCGGGCTCGCCCACGTCCACATCGCCTCCAATGCCACGGTGTACGAAGACTTCGAGCGCGACGGGGTCCAGTACCGGGCGGGCCAGAAGATGGCCGGGGCGCTCACGCGCGTGCACGACGCCCGCGCCGGCTTCGAGCAGTTCCTGGACCGCCACCCCGAGCACGGGCTCGAGCAGTCGCTGGCCCGGGTCGGCTCCGAGGAGTACGAGCGCGCCCAGGTCCGCGACGGGCAGAAGTCGTACTGGGAGAAGAAGCGGGGCCGGGAGTCGAACCAGGACCGCATCCGGCGCGAGGCGGAGCTGGCGCTCGGCCCGTACGGGGTCGGTGACCGCGACGAGTACGTGGCCGCGCTGGGAAGGCGCGGCATCGAGGTCACCGAGACCGGCCTGCGCCGCGGAGCGCCCACGAAGAACCACGACTACCTCTACAGGGTGGAAGGGGCGAAGCAGGGGGTGCGCGGCTCGACGCTCGGGCCCGACTACGCCTACGGCGCGGTCGGCGAGCACCTCGAGGCGAAGGCCCAGGGCCGTGCCGCCCGGATCGAGGGGAAGCAGAGCGCCGGCGCTGCAAAGCGCCTGCCGTTCGAGGCGAAGCCGCTGACCTCGGCGGAGCGCGACGAGCTGGAGGCCCTGCGCTCGGGCGTCGCCGCCCTGGCGGCGGAGGAAGAGGCCCGGCAGCAGGGGCTCGACCCCGCGACGGTCCCGTCCCGGGAGCAGGCGGGACTCCCCCGCGCCACGGTCCGCGTCGACGCCCCCGCGCTCGACATCGACAGCATGCACGCCCGCCGCGCAGCGCAGGAGGCCGAGGCCGAGGACGCCCTCGACGCGGCGGTGCGCGAGATGGAGGACGGGCGCGCCGACCGCTCGGCCAAGTACGCCCCGGCGGAGGAGGTCGAGCAGCAGCCAGTCGACGAGCCGCAGCCCGAGCCGAAGCGACGGAGGGAGTTCCGCGCCGAGGCTGAACACGACCGCGAGGAGGTCACCCGGCTCTCCGACGGGGTCGAGCTCCGGCCCCTCTCCGAGGAGGACCGTCAGCGCCGCCGTGCGGCCGTCCCGGGGCCCGGGAGGCCCGCGGAGGACCAGGGCGCGCCGAGCGCCCAGGAGGCCCCCACGACGCCGGAGACGGCCTCTGGACCGGGGGTCGTCTGGCGCTCCGACCTGCGCGACGCCGCGCCCCTGAGCGAGGCCTACGGCAAGGACGTCCCGAAGGTGCGGGCGCGCATCGAGGGCCTGGCGCAGATCGAGGAGGACTACCACGGCCGGATGCCGTCCACCCTCGAGGAGCGCCAGGAGTTCGAGCAGCGGATCAAGGGCATCGGCGGGGTCAGGCAGCAGTTCCTGGAGGACTACGGGTTCCAGATCCAGCCCGCGATGCGCGAGCGGCTCGAGGAGCGTGCCGAGTGGATGGAGAAGGCACGGGAGGCGTACGACGAGCAGAAGCTCGAGTACGCCGCGTTCCAGGAGGGGAAGACCGCCGGGCGCGCCCGCGAAGAGCTCGCCAAGCACGGCAGGGCCGCCAACGCCGCCGGCCGGAGGTCCGAGCGCCTGCGCCAGGACGTCGCCAACGGCGAGTACATGCGCCCCGTGAAGGAGCGGGAGCAGGAGAAGGCCGAGCGGGTCCAGGCGCAGTCGAAGAAGGTCAGCGCCTCGGACCGGTTCTCGGCCAAAGCCAAGGCCGCGCGCGAGACCCAGGACCACGGCCTGGGCCGCTGAAGACCCGAAGCCGTCGATGCACGGCTCATACAACGACCACGACGACAGAAGGAGGGAGGGAGAGCGATGGACATCAGGACGAGGATCGAGATCGAGGGCCTGGAGCGCCGGGCGACGGTTCGCGAGCGCCAGGCCGACGAGCACGAGGACGCGGCACCGCTGAACCACGGGTTCGGCACGGCGCGCTACATGTCGGCCTTCGACACCGCGGAGAAGTACCGGGCCGAGGCCCGGGAGTTGCGCGAGAAGGCCGCCCGGCTGCGCGCGCGGAGCGCCTGAACGGGCGACAGCACGAGAACAACCAACAGAGCGAACAAGGAGAAGAACGATGGAACAGGACACCCAGGAGCAGAGGATCGACCAGGAGCGCGTGGAGAGCATGCGCCAGATGCTGGACGCCCGGAACGAGGACGTCGTCCGGCAGCGCTACGGCGAGGAGGCGCTGAACTCGCCCGAGTACCAGGAGGCCCAGCAGCGCCAGCGCAAGGTCCAGGCCGACCGCCGCAGGATGTACGAGCGGGCCGCCGACGAGCGCGAGGCCAATGAGGCCGCCAGGGCCGGCGTCGACCAGCCGGACGACCAGTCGGGGCAGGACCTCGACCAGGCGCAGCAGGACCAGGAGGCCGCCGCCCAGGCCCAGGCCGAGCAGGAGGCGCAGCGGCAGGCGGAGATCCAGGCCCAGCAGGAGGCCGAGGCCCAGCGCCAGCGGGCCGCCGAGCAGCAGGAGCAGGAGGTCCAGGAGAAGGAGACCCAGCAGCAGGAGCAGGAGAAGGAGCAGGAGCCCCAGGAGCAGGACGGGCGCGATCAGGACGGCCCGGGGCAGGAGTCCGGCTCCGCCGGGCGCGAGGACGACGAGCACGATTCGAACCGGGAGAAGGCCGCGCAGGCCCAGGAGCAGGAGCGGGAGGAGGATCACCGGGACGAGACCGAGGCCGAGGTCGAGAAGCAGGAGCCCCAGCAGCGCGAGATGAGCGCCTCGGACCGGTTCTCGGCCAACGCCCGGGCCGCCCGCGAACGGGACGCGCAGGACCGCGGCATGAGCCGCTGATCCCCCGCCGGAACGCCAAGAGGGCCGTGGACGCGATGTCCACGGCCCTCTTGGCGTTCGCCCCTCGGCTCAGGCGAAGTCCCAGACCCCCGGGAGGTCGACCCGCAGCCCCTCCTTGCCGTACTTGAGCAAGCGGCCCTCCTCGACGCTGTCGGGGAGCAGCTCCGAGACGGTCCGGCGCGGGGCCTTCTCGGCAGTCTTCGACCGGCTCCCGTCGGCGTTGATGGTCTCCCGCAGGACGTCCTCCTCTCCAGACCACTTCGAGGCCAGCTCGAGGGCGTCGAACTCCGGAGCGCCCTCCAGGACCAGGATGCACGGGAAGACCTCCCGCAGCACCTTGGCCCCCGTCTCGCCCCAGACCAGCTCCATCTGCGTCGTGGACTGCACCGCGGCGACCACCGCGACGCCGAGGCCGCGGGCCTCGGTGATGTAGGTCGGGAGCTTCGGCAGGGGCGCGGTGTTGCAGGCCTCGTCGATGCTGAGCAGCACACGGTCCAGGCCGCGCTCCACCCCCCTGCGCCAGTGCCGGATGATCGTCTCGATGGCCCCAACGGCGGCACCCGCTGCCACGCCGTCGGAAGGTGCCACGATGGCCAGGGTGGGCTCCCCCGGCCCCTCCAGCATCGACGGGCTGAACGGGACCGCCCCGCCTTCACCGCGGACAGTGGTCAGGACCCAGGGCTTCAGGCCCGACTTCATCGTCGCCTTCAGCGAGTCCTTGAGCTTGGCCTCCATCTGGCTCGAGTCCATCAGCTCCTGGGCGTGGAAGCTGGTGTGCTCGATCAGCTCGTAGGCGTTGGACCACGAGGGCGATGCGTCATCCGCCCCCGCCTTCTCGATCTTCGAGCAGGCCCGCACGGTGTACGAGATGCCCTCGCCGGAGGCCTTTCCAGCCAGCAGCAGGGCCGCCAACGGCTGCGCCGCCAAGGTCTCCCAGAAGGCGTCGTTGCCCCCTCCTCCCCCAGCGCCGTCGCCGGCACCGAGCTTGCCGACCTTCATCAGCAGCGAGGCCATGGCCATGGCGTCGTCGTCGCCCTCGATCAGTGCGGTGGGGTCGGAGACCACGCTGGTGTAGTCGAGTCCCTGCAGCCAGTCGAAACTCGGGTCGAGCTCGCCGGCCAGGTCCATGATGTACACGGGCCCGCGCTCGGCCATGCCGCGCTGGACGACCTCGCGGCAGAAATCGGTCTTGGACGAGACGATCACCCGCGGGCCGCGCCAGAGCAGCGCGCCGGGGACCAGGGCCCGCAGGGACTTGCCACGGCCCGTGGGCCCCGACACCAAGACGTGCGGCGCGCTCTCTACCGGCACCCCGTCGACGCACCCGGCGTACGGCGTCTGCTGCTCCTCGAAGCTGGACTCCTTCTCGGTCTTCACGGGCTTCTCCTTCTTCTTCAACTTGTTCACTTCTTCCACCTCTCCTTGACCGCCGCGCGGGCCGCGGCGGTGATCCTGGCCTTCTCGGCCTCTGCCTCCTGCTCGACGACGAGCTGGAGCGCCGGGTCGTCGGCCCGCTCCAGCGCGTAGATGAGGCCTGCGCGGGCGAACAGCCCCGTGCCGACGCCGCGCTCGGCGGCCTCGCCCCTCAGCGCCTGGCGGTCCGCCTCGGCGATGGCGATCGTCTGCTTCTTGTCCGGTACCCCCGTCATAGGCATCTCCTTTTCCTGGTCTGACCTGCGGCTCGGGGTAGATACCCCTACCCCGTTAGGGTATCGTAGAGTGGGAACGGTAATCAATATCATCTAGGGAGGGCAGAGGGATGCACGGGTTCCTTTGGAAGCTCATCGGGATCGTGGTCGTCATCGGCGCGATCTGGCTGTTCGGCTACGCCTGCGGGGTCGGCTCGGTCAAGGACGGGGGCGACGGTCACGACGGCCAGCAGGTCGAGCAGACGGTCTCGCCGTCGGCGACGGGAGACGGGCAGTGAGCGGGAAGGTCGACCGCCACGAGCGCGAAAGGGCCAACTGGATCCTCGCGCACGAGTCGACGCACAGCCTGTCCGACCGGCGTCGGGCCAACGACCTCAAGCGCCGGGCGGCGCGGCTGGATCGGGCGGAGTCCGGCGCTGCGGAGTCCTCGTTCCACGAGGGCCGGATCCCCTGGGTCGGGTCGAGGTTCATCTCCCACGGCGAGGACTCCAAGGAGAAGGGGTTCAGGTCGCTGACCCTGTTCTTCGTCCTGATCCCGCTGACGGCCCTCGTCGCGGGGCCGGCGCTGGCGCTGGCCGGGGCCCTGTACGGGCTGGCCTGGTGGTGGGTGCCGAGCAAGGGCCGGGTCCTGCGCGGCTGGCCCTTCTACCTGGCCGCCGTCGCCGCCGGGGCCGTCGGATGGCTGCTGGTGAGGATCGCGCCGTTCTCGGTCATCCTCCTGTGGCCGCGGCACCTCGAGCTGTACGTGCCGATGACGGCAGCGGTCTACGCATGGGCGCAGACCGTCCTCGGGCTCGTCCTGGCTGGCGTGAGGGTGCGCCAAGGGGGCTGGAACGGCGTCAGGGCGGCGAAGGCGAAGAAGACGCCGTCCATGCCGGCCCCGGCGGTGCCGAAGGCCGCGAAGGCCCCGGCGATCCCGACGGCGAAGAGCGGGGACGGCGTCCAGGGCACCGGCAGCGGCGAGTCAGCCGACCGGCCGCCCAAGCCCAAGGTCAAGGCCCCGGCGATCCCGGAGCCGAGCGCCCCCGAGCCCGAGCCGCTCTGGGACGACGAAGAGGAAATCGAGTGGGAGGCCGACGCGGCCCCCGCGGAAGAAGAAGGAGCAAGGAAATGAGCACGAACGACGCGGCGTCGCAGGGGTCGCCGCAGAACATCCACGTCCACACCACCGTCGAGAGCGGGTCCAACCGCATCTTCACCATCCTGGGCACGCTGCTCGCGTGCGGCGCGGTGGGGATGCTCGCCTGGGCGATCTCGGCCGCCGGGGCGCTGGACCTGGCGGCGACGGGTCTCTCCTTCTTCTTCATGCAGCTGCTGAGCATGATGTTCAAAGCCGGGCTGATCGTCATCCCGGAGAAGGGACCCGGTGCCGAGCAGAGCTTCAAGGAGTCCCGCGGCATCCTGAAGACCCTCTGGCGCGAGTTCCAGGAGTTCCAGGGCCGCTCCCCGATCTGGCGCATGGCCCTGCTGGCCCTCGTCTTCACGATCGGCTACCTGCTCTTCCGCTGGGCGATGAGCGCGGCGCTGGGGATCTTCAACAACATCTGGATCGCCGGCGCGGGGGCCGCCCTGGTGGCCGCGCTGATCATCTCGCCCCAGCTCTTCTCCGGCCTCTTCAACAAGATGAAGACCTCGGTCAAGACCAAGCAGGACGCCGGCTCCGGCCCCGAGGCCGCCGAGGGCGGTGAGTCGGCATGACCGTCGTCTGGCTCTTGACCCTGATCGCCGCCGGGATCGCGGCCCTGTTCGTCCCGCCGAAGGCGCTGGAGAAGTTCCAGCGCGGCGTGTGGGCCAAGCTGCGCGGGATCACCGAGAAGAAGACCGAGCCAGCCGAGCAGGCCGATACCACCGAGGGGGAAGAGTGATGAACACGAAGCGGATCGCGACCACGACGGCCGGGCTGGCCCTGGCGGGGCTCGCGCTCAGCGGCTGCGTGATCGAGAGCCACGCCCCGAGCGAGGGCCCGAGGGTGACCGTGACGGCCCAGTCGAAGGGCCAGGCCGACGCGGGCCCGACCACACAGAAGGGCCCGAAGGAGGACGGCTCCACGCCCACCAAGAAGGCCACGGGGCCGGTCAAGTCGGACTACTGGGCCAACAACTCCGGCCCGCGCCTGACGAGCGAGGACCTCGTGGCGGACTCCGGCACGACGTACCTGAAGGCCAACGACGGCAACCAGATCAACCCGATCGACGTGGGTGGGCCGTGGCTGACGAGGTACGTGATCGACGGCGACGAGTTCAGCTACGAGAACGTGGTCTGCATCGGCCGCGCCCCGACCAAGGTCAAGGCCACCGGCACGATCAAGGGCGGCCAGGTCGTCTGGAAGGGCGGCGTGGACCCCTGGGGCGGCCAGTACGGCACCTCCGACCTCGAGGTCTCCGGCTCGACCGCGACGCTGCAGGGCGGCGGCGACGTGGAGGCGGAGAAGGCCACCGCCGACGGCGTCGACGACGTGAAGGCGCAGATGCGCAAGCTGTGCCAGAACACCAAGCCGGACCCGGAGCCGGTGGGCGAGGCGTTCCAGGAGTAGAGGCAAAGGAAGGAAATGCAGGGCCCCGGCCGCTGGTG
>NZ_JBHTSV010000053.1:0-17588 GCF_042794925.1 Brachybacterium sp. NPDC056505 | reverse complement strand
TGACCATGAAGGTCACGCGGCCGCGCCGTGCGATGAAGCGTTCGCGATCGCTGAAGCGATCACCGCCGGGCAGCTGCCCGGCGGCGGATCACATCATGCCGCCCATGCCTCCCATGCCGCCCATGTCGCCGCCGCCGGCAGCCGGGGCCTCGGGCTCCGGCTTGTCGGCCACGACGGCCTCGGTGGTGAGGAACAGACCGGCGATCGAGGCCGCGTTCTGCAGCGCAGAGCGGGTGACCTTGACCGGGTCGATGATGCCCGCGGTCAGCAGGTCCTCGTACTCGCCGGAGGCGGCGTTCAGGCCCTGGCCGATCGGCAGGTTCTTGACCTTCTCCGCGACGACGCCGCCCTCGAGACCGGCGTTCACGGCGATCTGCTTGAGCGGGGCCTCGATGCCGACGGACACGATGCCCGCACCCGTCGCCTCGTCGCCCTCGAGCGCGAGCTTGGCGAAGGTGTCCTTGCCCGCCTGCAGCAGCGCGACGCCGCCACCGGCGACGACGCCCTCCTCGACGGCCGCCTTCGCGTTGCGCACGGCGTCCTCGATGCGGTGCTTGCGCTCCTTGAGCTCGACCTCGGTCGCGGCGCCGGCCTTGATGACGGCCACGCCGCCGGCCAGCTTCGCGAGGCGCTCCTGGAGCTTCTCGCGGTCGTAGTCCGAGTCGGAGTTCTCGATCTCGGTGCGGATCTGCTTGACGCGACCGGCAATCCGGTCGGCCTCGCCCGCGCCCTCGACGATGGTGGTCTCGTCCTTGGTGACGACGACCTTGCGCGCCTGGCCGAGCAGCTCGAGGCCCGCGGTCTCGAGCTTGAGGCCGACCTCCTCGGAGATGACCTGGCCGCCGGTGAGGATCGCCATGTCCTCGAGCATCGCCTTGCGGCGGTCGCCGAAGCCGGGGGCCTTGACGGCGACGGACTTGAAGGAGCCCTTGAGCTTGTTGACGACGAGGACCGCGAGGGCCTCGCCCTCGACGTCCTCGGAGAGGATCGCGAGCGGCTTGCCGGCCTGGATGACCTTCTCCAGCAGCGGCAGCAGGTCCTTGACGTTCGAGATCTTCGAGTTCATCAGGAGGATGTACGGGTCCTCGAGGACCGCCTCCTGGCGCTCGGCGTCGGTGACGAAGTAGGGCGAGAGGTAGCCCTTGTCGAAGCGCATGCCCTCGGTGAGCTCCAGCTCGAGGCCCATGGTGTTGGACTCCTCGACCGTGATCACGCCCTCCTTGCCGACCTTGTCGAGGGCCTCGGCGATGAGCTCGCCGATGGCCGGGTCGGCCGCCGAGATGCCGGCGGTGTGGGCGATCTGCTCCTTGGTCTCGATCTCCTTGGCCTGCGAGAGCAGGGTCTCGGAGACCGCGGCGACGGCCTTGTCGATGCCGCGCTTGAGAGCGATGGGGTTGGCGCCCGCGGCGACGTTGCGCAGGCCCTCCTTTACGAGGGCCTGGGCGAGGACGGTGGCGGTGGTGGTGCCGTCGCCCGCGATGTCGTCGGTCTTCTTGGCGACCTCCTTGACGAGCTCCGCGCCGATCTTCTCGTACGGGTCGTCGAGCTCGATCTCCTTGGCGATGGAGACGCCGTCGTTGGTGATGGTCGGTGCGCCCCACGACTTCTCGAGGACGACGTTGCGACCCTTGGGGCCGAGGGTGACCTTGACGGCGTCGGCGAGCTGGTTCATCCCGCGCTCGAGACCGCGCCGGGCCTCCTCGTCGTATGCGATGAGCTTGGCCATTGTGGAATCTCTCCCGTATCCGTGGTGTCCACCCGACCCTGTGCCCGCGACGGACGGCACCAGGCGCCGTGTTCACGTCACGCGGCGCCGGGTCCCTCACGGGGCCGGAATGCTCCTGGCTCTCCGCCGACGATCGCGCCCTTCCGGACGCTGTCACTCGTCGGCGTCGAGTGCCAGATCATCATAAGCACTCTCCCCCTCGGAGTGCTAACCCCTCCCACGGATTCCGCCGTCGGCGCATCCCTCGCACCTGCGAGCCCCTGGCACGCACGAGGGGCCGGCCACCGTACCCCGGTGACCGGCCCCTCATGCGGTGCCTGCTTGCATCGTCCGTTCGGCGCGCTCGTCGGCAGCGCCCGGCGAGACTCCTCGGAGTCCTCAGCCCTCGGGCTGCTCGACGGCGACGAAGGTGATGCGGTTGTCGTACTCGTCGCTCTGGCGGGCGTCGCCCGCGCCGACCTCGTCGGCCAGGGCCTGCGCAGAGGCCTTGTCCTCGTCGTCGCGGTAGAAGACGACGCTCTCCTGCTGGACGTTGTCCGCGGTGCCGATGCCGACCTTCGTCCAGCCGGCGTCCGTCAGGGACTTCTCCCAGGCGCCGGCCATGCCGGAGATCCCGCCGGCGTTCATCACCAGCACGGGGGTCGACTTGTCGGGCTCGGCCTGCTCCTCGCCGCCGCCGTCGGAGGCGTCATCGCTCTTCGACGAGTCCTCCTGCGAGCTCGCGGCCGTGGTGGGTGACTCGGCGCGGTCGTCCCCCGACTTCCCGAGCCCGCCGATGGTGAACAGCAGCACGAGCAGGACCACCACCGCGACGGCGATGATGATCAGGTAGACGAGGTTCTGGCGCCAGAACGACTCCTCGGCGCGATGCGCGCCGTGGTAGGCGACCTCGGTCGCCTCCTCGTCGAACTGGTCCGGAGGATAGGGGTACTCGGAATCTGCCACGGACCCATTGAACCAGCTCCGGGCCGACGGAGCGGGGAGCCACGCGCGGTGCGCGGGCGGCGTCCCGGCTCAGGCGGCGTGGCCGGCGTCGCTCGCGCTCACGCGCCGGGCGCGAAGCCGGTGCACCAGGGCGGGCGCGGCGCGCAGCGCCTCGGGGCGGTCGAGCAGCGCGTTCAGCCGCACGAAATAGGCGGTCGGGGTGAGAGCGAGCTCCTCACGGATCCGACGCTCCTTCGCGCCGACGTACCGGAAGGTCCGCTCCTCCATCGCGAGGATCGCGCGCTCCTGCGCCGTGAGCTCCGCGCTCTCGTCGAGCTCGGTGAGCTCGGCGGAGTTCTCGGCGGGGACGTCGGCGGAGGCGGGCATGGACCCACCCTACGGCCGGCCGACGGGCCGTCCGTCCCGGCGCGCCGCGGACCCGTCGGCCCGCCCTGGCTCCCTCGCTCCGCATGCCAGACTTGCCCCATGCCGCGCCCCCTCGCCGAGACCATCGCCCCCGACTGGGCCGAGGCCCTCTCCCCCGTCGAACCGGCGATCCATCAAATGGGCGACTTCCTGCGCGCCGAGACGGAGTCCGGGCGCGGATACCTGCCGACGGGCCAGAACGTGCTGCGCGCCTTCACCCGGCCGCTCGCCGACGTGCGCGTGCTCATCGTGGGCCAGGACCCGTACCCCACGCCCGGCCACCCGATCGGGCTGTCCTTCGCGGTCGAGGAGCACGTGCGGCCGCTCCCCCGCAGCCTGCAGAACATCTTCAAGGAGATGCAGGAGGACCTGGGGATCGTCCCCGCGCCGCACGGCGACCTCAGCGCCTGGCAGGACCAGGGCGCGCTCCTGCTGAACAGGGTGCTCACGGTGCAGCCGGGCTCCCCCGCCTCGCATCGGGGGAAGGGCTGGGAGGCGGTCACGGAGGCGGCGATCCGCGCCCTGGCTGCCCGCGGCGGACCGCTGGTGGCGATCCTGTGGGGTCGCGACGCGCAGAGCCTGCAGCCGATGCTGTCGCCGACGCCCTGCATCACGTCCCCGCACCCGAGCCCGCTCTCGGCCTCGCGCGGGTTCTTCGGGTCCCGTCCCTTCTCCCGCGCGAACGCCCTGCTGGAGCAGCAGGGGGCGGAGCCGATCGACTGGCGGGTCGTGCGGGACTGACGCCACCGGAGGCATGGCGCCGCGGCACCGTCCCGCCTACTGTGGGACGACCCGATCGGCGTCACTCCGGAGGATCGCGCGATGGCACTGAACCCCGCCCAGTTCACACCGCAGGGCCCCGGGGTCGACTACGACCCCCACTGGTACCGCAAGGCCGTGTTCTACGAGGTGCTGGTGCGCGGCTTCGCCGACGGCAACGGCGACGGCACGGGCGACTTCACGGGGCTCATCGAGCGCCTGGACTACCTGCAGTGGCTGGGCATCGACTGCCTGTGGCTGCCGCCCTTCTTCGCCTCCCCTCTGCGGGACGGCGGGTACGACATCTCCGACTACGGCGCGGTGCTGCCGGACTTCGGCTCCATCACCGACTTCGAGCGCCTGGTCTCCGAGGCCCACCGCCGGGGGATCCGCGTGATCATCGACCTGCCGATGAACCACACCTCGGACAAGCATCCGTGGTTCCTCGAGTCCCGCGCGGACCCGGAGGGGCCGTACGGCGACTTCTACGTCTGGTCGGACACGGACGAGAAGTACCGCGAGGCGCGCATCATCTTCGTGGACACGGAGGAGTCGAACTGGTCGTTCGACCCGGTCCGCCGCCAGTTCTTCTGGCACCGCTTCTTCTCCCACCAGCCGGACCTGAACTTCGAGAACCCCGCGGTGCGCGAGGCGATGCTCGACGTAGTGCGCTTCTGGCTGGACAAGGGCGTGGACGGCTTCCGGGCCGACGCCATCCCCTACCTCTTCGAGGAGGAGGGGACCGACGGCGAGAACCTTCCGGCGACCCACGCCTTCCTCGCCGATCTGCGCCGCTTCGTGGACGAGAGCTGGCCGGGCCGCGTGATCATCGCCGAGGCCAACCAGTGGCCCGAGGACGTCGTGGAGTACTTCGGCACCCCCGAGGATCCCGAATGCCACATGTGCTTCCACTTCCCCGTGATGCCGCGCCTGTTCTACGCGCTGCGGGAGGGCAGTGCCCGCCAGATCGTCGAGATCATGGCGCAGACCCCGGAGATCCCGCAGGGCGCTCAGTGGGGCACCTTCCTGCGCAACCACGACGAGCTCACCCTGGAGATGGTCACCGGCCAGGACCGCTCGGCGATGCTCGGCTGGTACGCGCCGGACGCTCGCATGCGTGCGAACGTCGGCATCCGGCGGCGCCTGGCGCCGCTGCTGGACAACTCCCGCTCGGAGATCGAGCTGATCCATGCCCTGCTGCTCTCGCTGCCGGGCTCTCCGTTCCTCTACTACGGGGATGAGATCGGCATGGGCGACAACATCTGGCTGACCGACCGCGACGCGGTGCGCACCCCGATGCAGTGGACGCCGGACCGCAACGCGGGCTTCAGCGACATCACCGACCCCGGCAAGCTGTACCTGCCGGTCATCCAGTCGCTCGTCTACCACTACGCGACCACGAACGTCGAGGCGCAGATGGCGCATTCGGGTTCGCTGCTGCACTTCGTGCGCTGGATGCTCGCGGTGCGCCGCGAGCATGACGCCTTCGGCATGGGCGCCTACCGGCACGTCGAGGCCGACAACGAGCGCGTGCTCGCCTTCACCCGCACCTACGACGGCGCGGACCACGGGGAGGAGGCCGACCAGCACGCCGAGACCCTGCTGTGCGTCTTCAACCTCTCCCCGCAGCCGGTGACCGCGCGCGTCGGGCTCGAGGGCCCGGGCCGACGGACCGTGCGCGACCTCTTCGGCGGCGCCGAGTTCCCCTCGCTCGGCGAGGACGGCACCCTGGACGTCATGCTCTCCGGCCACGGCTTCTACTGGCTGAAGGTGCGCCCCCTCGGCGAGCAGGGCGAGCCGATCACCCGGACCACGGCGATCCCGGTGATCGACCCGCAGTGACCGGCCCGGCGGTCGGCCCTGTGCTCAGCCCTCGGCCTTGCCGATCCGCCAGTACCCCATGAAGGCGACCTGCTTGCGGTCCACGCCGATCTCGCGCACGAGGTAGCGGCGCAGGCGCTTGACCACGCCCGCCTCGCCCGCGATCCACGCGTAGAACGGACGATCGTCGGGGTGGACCTCGGAGCTGCTGCCGTGGGCGGCCTGGGTGAGCTGCTGGGGGACCTCCCAGAGGATCGTGGAGTCGATGTCGACGTCCTCGAGCTCGACGCGATCGCCGGCCGCAGGGTCAGAGGGGAGGTCCGCGTCGGCCGCGACGGCTTCGCGCACGGCGGGCTCGAGCAGGGTGCCGTGCTCGGCGCCGTCGCGGGCGAGCCACACGACCTCTACGCCCGTCGGCCCCTCGAGATCCAGGCGGTCGGCGGCCGTCGGCACCTCGAGGAGGGCCCTGCCGCGCACGTCGGACCCGCGCAGGGAGTCGAGGATGGAGGCGATCGCCGGCACCGCGGTCTCGTCGCCGACGAGGAGCAGGTCCTTCGCGCCGCCGGGCTCGAACTCGATGCCGCCGCGGGACTGCTCCCCTCCGCGGCTGGGGCCGATGAGGTGCAGGCGCCCTCCGGGGCGCACGGCCTGCGCCCAGCTGCCGGCGGGGCCGCCGACGCCGTGCTCGTCGGTGTGCAGGACCATGTCGACGACGAGCTCGCGGGCGGCCTCGTCCCAGTCGCGGATCGTGTAGGTGCGCATGGCGCCGCGCACGTCCTCGTCGACCTGCAACCAGGCCTGGTACCAGGAGAGGTCGTCGCTCTGGTGGGTCTCGAGGAAGTCCACGAGATCGAAGGCGGGATCGCCCCCGCCGGGCGGGATGATGAGCTTGAAGCGCTGATCGAGCGGATGGTGGTCGATGCCGAACTCCGCCATGCCCTCACCGCCCAGCACCACGCGGCGGAAGGCGGGGGTCAGATCCTCGACGCGGAGGACCTCGGCGAGATGGGCGGTGGTGGACGGACGCGGCACAGCGGCTCCTTCGGACGTGCGGGCGGGCAGCGCGGGGCTGCGGGGCGGAACAGCAGCGCGTCCGACCATTGTGCCAGGCAAGGCTGCCCTCACTGAAGGCCGGCGGAGGGTCCGCCAGGTCACATCCGGCTCGACCGGTCGACCGGGGCGTGTGGCATCCTCGGTGACTGCGCACAGCGCCGCCCTCGCCGCGCGCACGGCGCCCACCGACAGGAGAACGATGTGAACGAGACCCCCCGGTCACCCGCCGAGGAGGCCCAGGATCCGAGCACCTCGCCCGAGAGGCTGATGGAGCTCACCGAGCGGCACCCCCAGCTGCACGGACTCCTGGTCGAGAACCCCTCCTGCCCGGACGTGGCGCGGCAGTGGATCCTCGCGACCAACGCGCGCGTGCGCGCGAAGCAGCAGGCGCAGCAGACCGACGCGGCGGAGCCCGACCAGGCGCAGCAGGCAGCTCCTGATCCGGACGGCGATCTCGCGGACACCGGCGACGTGCTCGCCACCCGGCAGATCCAGCGCACCGACTCCACGGACCCCGCCCCCGCGGCCCCCGAGGGCGACGACGGCCCGCCCACCCAGGCCATGGCGCCCTCCGACGCCCCCACTCCCCTGCGCCGCGAGCCGGCCCGGCCCGCCGCGGAGGGTGCGTCGGGCCAGGAACCGCCGACCGCGCCTGGTGGAGATCCCGACGCGCAGTCGGCATGGGGCCTGCCGCCGGTCGCGGACGCCCCGGCGTCGGCCCCCGCCCTGCCGCCGATCAAGCCGCCGCAGGAGCACCCGGTGGCAGAGCCCGCCGCCTCGAGCGGCACTGTGCGCCACGTGAAGCCCGACGGCGGGGTCGTCCCGCTCGGGCCCGCCGCCTCGGCCCCGTCGATGCCTTCGCCCTCGCAGTCGGCCCCCGCATCGGACCAGGGCTACGGCTACCCGGCTCCGGCCCCGACCGCGAACTTCGAGGAGCCCGTGCAGGCCGGAGCCGCCTACGCCGGACATGACGAGTACGACGAGCAGGACGGGCACGACGACGGCGGGGACGAGGACTCGGGCCGCAGCCGCGCCACCTGGTGGGCGTGCGGCGGCTGCCTGCTGCTCGCCCTGATCGTCGCGCTGGTGGCGATCTTCGGCCTGCGCTCCTTCTTCTCCGGCGGGGACGACGAGTCCGCGCAGCAGACCAGCGCGAGCTCGTCGGCATCGAAGGAGCCCTCGGAGAAGCCCAGCGAGTCGAAGACCGAGACGTCGACCGAGGCCGAGGACAAGTCCCCTGCGCCCGACGATGCGAAGGACCTCAACCGCGTGGTCTCCCCCACCGGCAACATCACCTGCAGCCTGGACGACGACTCGGTGGGCTGCTCGCTGGACGACCGCTCCTTCGGCGGCGACAGCGAGGACTGCTCCTCGGGCCCGTTCTCGATCGGCGTCGCCGACGAGAAGGCGGACCTGCAGTGCGGCACGACCTTCGGCGGGGACTCCCCGACGACCCTCGCCTACGACGAGAGCGCCGCTCAGGGCGACACCGCCTGCCGCAGCGAGTCGGACGGCATGACCTGCTGGAACGTGAAGACAGGCCACGGGTTCACCGTCGCGAAGTCGGGTTACGAGACCTTCTGACCCGCGATCCGCATCCAGGTGTCCACGACGGTGTCGGGGTTCAGCGAGATCGAGCCGATGCCGGCGCGCCGCAGGCGCTCGGCGAGCTCGGGATGGTCGCTCGGGGCCTGACCGCAGATCCCGACGTACTTCCCGCGCTCGCGGCACGCGCGGATCGCGAGGTCGATGAGCTGCAGCACCGCGGGGTCGCGCTCGTCGAAGGAGTCCGCGACGAGCGCTGAATCGCGATCGATGCCCAGGGTCAGCTGGGTGAGGTCGTTCGAGCCGATGGAGAAGCCGTCCACGTGCTCGAGGAACGCCGGGGCGTTCAGCGCGTTCGCGGGGATCTCGCACATCATCACGATCTGCAGCCCGTCCTTCCCGCGCTCGAGTCCGTGGGAGGCCAGGCGCTCGACGACGCCCCGGGCCTCGTCGGGCGTGCGCACGAACGGGATCATGATCCGCAGGTTCTCCAGGCCCATGTCCTCGCGCACCCGCCGCAGCGCCTCGCACTCGAGGGCGAAGGCCTCGGCGAACTGCTCGGAGAGGTAGCGGGAGGCGCCGCGGAACCCGATCATCGGGTTCTCCTCGTCGGGCTCGAAGGCCTCGCCGCCCACCAGCCCGGCGTACTCGTTGGACTTGAAGTCGCTCAGGCGCACGATCACCGGGCGCGGCGCGAAGGCCGCGGCGATGGTCGCGACGCCCTCCGCGAGGCGCCGCACGAAGAACTCCCGCGGGGAGGCGTCGGCGCTGGTCGCGCGCTCGATCTGCTCCTGCACCCCGGCGCCCTGGTGCTCGGGGTCCAGGAGGGCGAGCGGGTGGATGCCGATCTGGCGGTTGATGACGAACTCCATCCGCGCGAGGCCCACGCCGGCGCTCGCCAGGGCCGCCGCGGAGAGCGCGAGATCGGGGTTGGCGAGGTTCAGCATGAGGTCCACGTCGATCTCGGGCAGCTCCCCCACCTCGATCGTCTCGACGTCGGTCTCCAGCAGCCCCTCGAGCACGAGTCCGGTCTCGCCGTCGGCGCAGGAGACGGTGACCTCCCGGCCGTCCTCCAGCAGGCGCGTCGCGTCGCCCGTCCCGACCACGGCGGGGATGCCGAGCTCGCGGGCGATGATCGCCGCGTGGCAGGTGCGGCCGCCGCGGTCCGTGACGATCGCGGCCGCTCGCTTCATGATCGGCTCCCAGTCGGGGTCGGTCATCGAGGCCACGAGCACGTCCCCGGGGCGGAAGTCGTGCATCCGGCTGGGGTCCTCGAGGCGCCGCACGGCGCCCTTGCCGATCCTCTGGCCGATCGCGCGGCCCTCGACGAGCACGGGCGCCTCGCCCACCCGGCGGTGGCGCTCGATGGTGCCGGCGGCGCGGCGCGAGACCACGGTCTCGGGACGGGCCTGGAGGATGTGCAGGGTGCCGTCGGCGCCGTCCTTGCCCCATTCGATGTCCATCGGACGCCCGTAGTGCTCCTCGATGACCAGGGCGATGCGGGCGAGCTCGGCGACCTCCCGGTCGCTCAGCGAGAAGCGTCCGCGCTCCTCGGGCTCGGTGGGCTCGAAGGCCGTGGTGCGGCCGACGCGCGCATCGTCCGTGAACACCATCTTCCGGTCCTTGCCGCCCAGGTGGCGGCGCACGATCGCCGGGCGCCCCGCGCGCAGGCCGGGCTTGTGGACGGTGAACTCGTCGGGGTCGACGGCGCCCTGGACCACGCCCTCCCCGAGGCCGTGGGCGCTCGTGATGAACACGGCGTCCTCGAAGCCGGACTCGGTGTCCAGGGTGAACATGACGCCGGCGGAGGCGAGATCGGAGCGCACCATGCGCTGGATGCCCACGGAGATCGCGACCTCGTCGTGGAGGAAGCCGTGGTGGACGCGGTAGGCGATCGCGCGGTCGGTGAACAGGGAGGCGAAGACCTTCCTCACCGCGTCGAGCACGGCGTCGATCCCGCGCACGTTGAGGTAGGTGTCCTGCTGCCCGGCGAAGGAGGCGTCGGGGAGGTCCTCGGCGGTCGCGCTCGACCGCACCGCGAAGGAGGTGGCGTCCGCCCCCGCGGGCCCGTCCTGCTCGAGGCGGGCGAAGGCCTTGCGCACGGCCTCCTCGAGCTCGGGCGCGAGCGGCGCGTTCTCGACGCGCTCGCGGATGCGGGCGCCGACGCGGGCGAGGGCGGTGGTGTCCTCGACGTCGAGCTGCGCCAGCTGCGCGCTGATCTCGTCGGTGAGGCCGGTGGCGGCCATGTGCAGGCGGAAGGCGTCGGCGGTCGTCGCGATGCCGCCGGGCACCCGCACCCCCAGGTCCGCAAGAGCGCCGAGCATCTCGCCGAGCGAGGCGTTCTTGCCGCCCACGCGGGCGAGGTCGTCCAGGCCCACCGATTCGAGCGGGAGCACCAGGTCTCCCGGGTCATTGCTCCCGAGGGCGGAAGCGGTGGCAGGGGCGGGGCGCGTCGTCAGCTGCGTCATCATCGTGCCTTTCGTGGGGCGGACCGGGAGGATCTCCCGGCCGGGTCGACGGGGCGTCCGTCGGCCGTGGAACCACTCTGAGGTCCCCCTCGGCCGCAGAACACGAGAGATTCGATCGAAGATCGGCGATTCTTCACGTATGCTCAAAACATGAGAGTCGACGACGACCGCACGCGGGTGATGGGCGCCCGCATCCGGCATTTCCGCTCCCGAGCGGGCCTCACCCTCGCGGACCTCGCCGGGCAGCTGGGCACCACCGCGAGCACCCTGTCCCTCGTCGAGAACGGCAAGCGCGCGGTGCGCGCGCCGGAGATGCCAGGGATCGCCGCGGCCCTCGGCGTCGACGTCGTGGACCTGCTCTCCGAGGAGCCGCCGGATGCCCGCTCCGCTCTCGAGCTCGAGCTCGCGCGCCTGCAGGCCGGACCCCAGTTCGCCGCGCTCGGCGTGCCGCCGGTGAGGATCTCGCGCACGCTCCCCCACGACGCCCTCGCGGCGCTCGTGAGGACCCTGCAGGAGCTGGACCGCAAGGCCCTCGAGGCCACGGCCACGCCCGAGGAGGCGCGCCGCGCGAACACCGAGCTGCGGCGCTGGATGCGCGAGCAGGACAACCATCTGCCCGCGATCGAGGCGGCGGCCGAGGAGATCGTCGCCGTCGCGGGCCACGAGGTCGGGGCGCTCACCCACCGCGAGGTCGCGCTGATGGCCGAGCACCTGGGATTCCGCCTGCTGCACGTGGACGATCTGCCGCGCTCCACCCGCACCATCACCGACCTCGAGCAGGGGCGCATCTACCTGCCGCCGTCCTCCATCCCCGGCGGCAACGGCCTGCGCTCGATGGCGCTGCAGGCCATGGCGCACCGCGTGCTCGACCACACCCCGCCCTCGTCCTACGAGGAGTTCCTGCGCCAGCGCCTGGAGATCGCCTACTTCGCCGCCTGCTGCCTCATGCCCGAGCGGCAGGCGACGGACTTCCTCAGCGACGCGAAGCAGCGCCGCGACCTCGCCGTCGAGGACTTCCGCGACGCCTTCGGCGTCACCCACGAGCAGGCGGCCCTGCGGATGACGAACCTGCTGACCGCCCATCACGGGGTGCGGGTGCACTTCCTGCGGGTCGGGGCCGACGGCGAGATCCACAAGGCCTACGAGAACGACGACCTGCCGATCCCCACCGACGTCACCGGCGCGGTCGAGGGCCAGATCGTGTGCCGCAAGTGGGTCGCGCGCCGCGCGGGGCACCGCGGGAACCGCACCACCGAGAACCACCAGTACACCGACACCGTGGGCGGCACCTTCTGGTCGTCCACCCAGACCGGCTCCGGCCCCCACGGCGCCTTCTCGATCACCTTCGGCGTGGGCTTCGACGACGCCAAGTGGTTCCGCGGCCGCGCGACGCGACAGCGCCAGGTCTCCACCTGCCCCGACGAGTCGTGCTGTACCCGGCCCCCGGCCGGCCTCGCCGATCGCTGGGCCGACGCCGCCTGGCCGAGCGCGCGCATGCACACCCAGGTGCTCGCCGCCCTGCCCTCGGGCCGCTTCCCCGGCGTCGACGACACGGAGGTCTTCGAGTTCCTCGAGCGCCACGCCGCGATGGACTGAGGCGCAGGTTTTTCCCGCGGCGCAAGAAGACCCGATCTTCATGCGCCGGGAGACCTCCATCGACCCTGGTCGCGAGCCAGTCTTGAGGGACCACGCCCGCTCGTCCCGAGGAGGACCTCCCGTGCATCACGCCCCCGCCGACCCCGAGGATCGGCTGTCCCTCGCGGAGTCGATGATCCCGATCATCGGGTCCCTGCACCGCAGCCGCCACGTGGTGGTGACGATCCACGGGCGGCGGCTCGTGGACCTCTCCGCCCGCCAGATCCTCAAGGCCCACCGCTTCGCCCGCCACATCGACGGCCGCGAGCTCGATCCCGCGCAGACCTTCCCCCTGCTGCAGTTGCTCTCCGCGATGGATCCCCCGCCCTGCGCGGTCGACCTCGCCTCCCTCCTCAGCCTGGCCGGCGAGGAGGGCGACGGTTCGCGCCAGGTCCTGGACGGCCTGCTGCGCGAGGAGGTCGCACGGATCGGCCCTGCCGAGGTGCCTCCGCAGCGGGACGTCGTGCTCTACGGCTTCGGGCGCATCGGTCGCCTCCTGGCCCGCATCCTGCTCGCGCGCTCCGCGGGAGCGGGCGGGCTGCGTCTGCGCGCGGTCGTGGTGCGGCCCGGCGCTCCGGGGGACCTCCAGAAGCGCGCGAGCCTGCTGCGCCGCGACAGCGTGCACGGCCCCTTCGACGGCACCATCGTGGTGGACGAGGAGCGGCGGATGCTGATCGCGAACGAGGTCGAGATCCAGGTGATCGAGTCGGACGCCCCGGTCCGGGTCGACTATCGTGCCCACGGCATCGACGAGGCGATCGTCGTGGACACCACCGGACGCTGGCGCGACCGCGACGGCCTCGCCCAGCACCTGCGCTCCCCCGGCGCGGAGCGCGTGCTGCTCACCGCGCCGGGCACGGGCGACGTGCCCAACATCGTGCACGGCGTGAACGAGGAGCAGATCGGGGATCACCGCATCCTCGCCGCGGCCTCCTGCACCACGAACGCGGTCGCCCCGGTGCTGAAGGCGCTCCACGAGCACTGCGGCGTCGAGAAGGGGCACGTGGAGACCGTGCACTCCTTCACGAACGACCAGAACCTCACCGACAACTTCCACCGCGCCGATCGGCGCGGCCGGGCGGCGACGCTCAACATGGTCATCGCCGAGACCGGCGCCGCCCGCGCCGTCGGCGCCGCCTACCCCGCGCTCGAGGGCCGGCTCACCGGCAGCGCGATCCGGGTCCCCGTGCCGAACGTGTCGCTCGCCGTGCTGAACCTGCGCCTCGGCGAGGGCGCCGCGGGGATCGGGCGCGAGGACCTCAACGCCTTCCTGCGCGAGACCTCGCTCGCCTCGCCGCTGCGCCGGCAGGTGGACTTCATCGAGTCGCCCGAGTTCGCCTCGAGCGACGCGCTCGGCTCGCGCAAGGCGGGGATCGTCGACGGCCTCGCGACCATCGCCGACGGCACGGGGGACGCCGTGCTCTACGTCTGGTACGACAACGAGCACGGCTACTGCCGCCAGGTGGTGCGGGTCCTCGAGTCGATGAGCGGCGTGCGCCTGCCGAGCATCCCCCGGGGAGCCGTCGACCGTGCCCGGGCCCGCGTGCGCGAGGCCGGTCGATCCTCGCTGCAGGTCGCGGGGATCTGAGACGACGACGGCGGGCCCGCGCAAGAACAGCCCCTCGCCACTGGGCACCATGTGCGGTGCACCTCCGGCGAGGGGCTGTGTCGCTGAGCTGGAGACGAGATTCGAACTCGCAACCGCCTGTTTACAAGACAGGTGCGCTACCGTTGCGCCACTCCAGCGGATGCCCGGACGACTGCGGTCCGGCACCCCGAAAGGGTACCGGACCGCAGGCGTCGGGCGCGATCGACGAGGTCCGAGGGCGCTCAGCCCTTGGCCGCGTCCTCGACGGTCTTGAGGAACACGCCCTCCTGGCTCCACTTGGTGGAGTCGAGGACCGTGTCGTCGACCTTCACGTACGGCGTGCCGCCGCCGTCGGCATCCTTCTTCGCCGCCGGCTCGACCACGTTCCGCACCCACGACTTGTACGTGCTCTTGTCGATGCAGCTGGAGACGGAGTCGCTCGCCCCGGCCTTCTTCGCGTACTCCGCGAGCTGGTCGTTGCTCAGTCCGGCGCTGCCCTCGGCGGGCTGGTTGTCGAACAGCGCGGTCTGGAAGTCCATGAAATTGTCGGGATCATCGTTGTAGACGCAGGCCGCGGCGTTCGCGGCGCGCGTCGAGTAGTCACCCGTCGTCGAGTTCCCGTCGAGGAAGCGCCGGGTGTAGAGGTGCACCGTCGCCTCCTTCTTGTCGATGATGGTGCGCAGGTCCTTGCCGTTGGTCTCCTCGAACTGGCCGCAGATCGGGCACATGAAGTCCACGTGCAGCTCGACCACGGGCTTGCCCGAGTCCTCGGGCGCGCCGAGCGAGTAGTACGGCTGCCCCTCCGGGATCCCCTGGGGCGTCGCGACGGGGCCCTCGGGTCGGTTCGCATTCCAGATCAGGTAGCCGACGCCGCCTGCGATGAGGAGCACGACCACGACGACCGCGGCGATCACGGCGGTGCGGACGTTGCGCTGACGCTTGAGCTCCGCCTGGCGCTGCTGGCGGATCGCCTCGCGCTGGGCCTCGCGGCGATCCTGGGCGTTCGATGCGGCCATGATCCTCCTCGGATCCTTCTCGTCGCCACGCGGGCGACGGGTCTGGGTCGTGCGCGCCGGGTCTCATCCCGGACGCGCCGCGCAGTCTACCGACGGGTCCTGATCGTGCCTGGAGGGTCGTGGCGGCGATCACCGTCGGCCCGCCGGCCGGCTGCTGCGCTCAGCGCCAGAAGGCGATCCGATCCAGCGTCGGCAGGTTGTAGAAGGGCAGGTAGTCGATGGATCCTCCCCGTGCGACGGCCACGGAGACGATCGCGCCGAGAAGGAGCACGAGCAGCACGCCCACGACCAGGCTCCACACGGTGTCGGGCGTCGCGGCCTCGACGACCCGGTGCGCGCCGTCGCGGGTGGTGCGCGCGCCGATCCCGACCCAGACCAGCAGCACCGTGATCGCCATGGCGACGGCGAAGGCGACCGCGTCGGGCGGCTGGACCCCGCGCAGGAGCACGAAGCCCGCGTCGACGGCCATGCCGACGAGGAGCCCCAGGATCAGCGGGAACAGCGCCTGCAGGGCGGTGACGACGAGGCCGAGGACGAAGCGGAAGGGCGCGGCGAAGCCGGCGGCGGTCCGTGCCGCCCCGCTCGCCGATCCCCGGGAGCGCCGGGAGAGGACGGTGCGGTGCGACTGCTCCCAGGTGCGGGCGAGCGCACCGAAGAGCAGCAGGAGCGCGAGCGAGACGTAGGGCGCGATCGCGGCGAGGGCCACGAGGATCAGGTTCCCGATCCACACGATGATGCGGCGCCGCGGGGGCGGTGGCTGCTGCCACGCGCCGTACGGATCGGCGAGGGCGTCGCCGGGCTGCTGCTGCATCTGCTGCGGCGGGAACTGCTGGGCCTGCTGCGGTTGCTGCGGCTGCTGGGCGGCGGGTTCCCAGGGCTGCATCGCGGGCTGCTGCACCTGCTGCTGAGGCGCAGGGCGCGGCGGATCAGCCACGGGCGCCATGCGCTCCGTCGGCGGCTCACGGCGCACAGGCCCGCGGACGCTGTCGTACCCGGCCTCGCTCCCGGCGTCGCTCCCGGCCGAGATGGCCTCGGTGGGCTGGGCCGATTCGCGGCTCGCCGGCGCCTCGTCGGGCACGACGGGGAATGCACGCGTCGGGTTCTGGACGACGGGGATGACCTCGGTCGCAGGATCGGCCCCGGCCGGGGCCGAGGTCGCAGGGAGAGCCTCAGTGCGATCCGGGTCGCCGGCCGGTCGGGAGCCGGCGGATCCGGCGGGTCCGGCGGGTCCGGCGGCGAACGCCTCGGTCGCATCGGGGTCCGACGGGGAGGCTGCGGTCAGCATCTCGGTCGCGGGCTCCCCTTCTCCGCCGACCCGTTCGTCGGAAGGTTCTCCGGACGCGCCCTCGATGTCGTCCCCCGCGCCGTGCGCCGACGTGCCCGCGGCCACAGCACCTGTCGCTCCCCCGGCGGTGATCGCCTCGGTGGCGCCGGCGTCCTCATAGCGGTCGAGGTCGAGGGCGTCGAGGCGTTCGCGCAGCTCGCGGGGGCTGGGGCGGCCGGCGGGGTCGGAGCGGAGGGCATCGCGGAACCACTGGGCGAGCTCGACGGGGACGCCGTCGACGTCGATCTCGCCGCGCTCGGCGCGCAGGAGCACCAGGTCGGCGCGCCCGCTGCCGTAGGGCTCGCGGCCGGTGGCTGCGAAGGCGAGCATCGCGGCGAGTGCCCACCAGTCGCCGGCCTCACCGGTGCGGTTGCTGCGCATGACCTCCGGATCGAGGTACGCAGCTGTGCCCATGACCAGGCCTGTCGAAGTGAGGCGGGATTCCTCGGCGGCGACGGCGATGCCGAAGTCGATGATGACGGGGTCGAGGCCGTAGCCGTCGGGGTCGTAGCCGAGGAGGTCCTCGGTGCGTGCGCCGCGCAGCAGCACGTTGGAGGGCTTGAGGTCGCGGTGGACGACGCCGGAGGCGTGGATGTCGTCGAGGGATTCGGACAGGACGATGCCGAGCTCGCGGACGAGCTCGGGGTGGAGGCCGCCGTTGTTCCGCACGGCGTCCTCGAGGGTGGGGCCGGGGACGAACTCGGTGACGACGAATGCGTCGGGCGATTCGAGCTCGGCATCGAGGATGCGCACGATGTTGTCGTTGTGGACGAGGCGCTGGGCGCTGACCTCGCGGGCGAGGCGCTCGCGGGCGCGGGGGTCGTCGGCGATGTCATGGCGCAGGAGCTTGATGGCGACCTCGTTGCCGTCAGCATCGTGCGCACGGTAGACGATGCCCATGCCACCTGCGCCGATGCGTTCGTGCACCTGGTATCCGGAGTCCTCCTCCAGGGTCACCAGGCGAGGGTCGCGCCGCGCGTAAGGGGCGGTGTGCTGCTCGTCCGACATGGTCGCCATGCTAGTCATGCGGGCCTGCCAGTCCGCCGACCTCGTCAGAAGGGCGGGTCGCAGGTCGTTCTCGCGGTCGGGGCCGGTGGTCGGGGCGGGTCGGCGTCGACGGCGAGATCGGGTGCGTGTGCGGTGGTGGTGAGGTGCTGGTTCCAGGCGGTCTCGAGCTCGCGGACGATGAGCGGGGTCATCAGATCGCCCGGGCGTGTCAGATGGTCTGTGTAAGTCCTGACTGAAGGGACCGAGACAATCATGACCATGACCGATGAGAACGAGCGGGAGACGCGCACGGGAG
>NZ_JBHTSV010000052.1:0-18296 GCF_042794925.1 Brachybacterium sp. NPDC056505 | reverse complement strand
GCGCCGTCCCCGTCCGGGGGCGGCGCCGTCGTCATGTGCTGCGTCGGCCGGGTCGAGCGGTGAGGTCCCGCCCTCAGTCGGTCAGCTGCAGCAGCGCGTTCTCGATGAGCTCGGGCATCGCGGGGTGGATCCAGTACTGGGTGCGGGCGAGCTCGGAGACCGTCTGCCCGGTGCTCATCGCCTGGATGATCAGCTGGATGAGGATCGTCGACTCGGGGCCGATGATGTGCGCGCCGAGGATCCTGCCCGTGCCCGCCTCGGCGAGGATCTTCGCGAAGCCGGTCGTGTCCTCGAGCGCCCAGCCGTAGGCGATCGAGGAGTAGTCCTGCACGGCGACGCGCACGTCGAGCCCCTGAGCCCGGGCCTCGCGCTCGGTGAGACCCACCATCGCGATCTGCGGATGCGTGAACACCCCGGCGGGGACCGGCATCGTGTCCGAGCGCTCGAGGTCCTGAGGGTGCAGGACGTTGTGGCGCACCACGCGCAGCTGATGGTTCGCCACGTGCTTGAGCTGCACGGGATCGGAGAGGTCGCCGAAGGCCCAGACGCCCTCGAGCACCTTCCCGTCCTCGCCGAGGGCGCGCTGGTACGGGTCCACGCGCACGCAGCCGTCGTCGGCCGCGGCGATGCCGCCCGCGGCGACGTCGAGCAGGTCGGAGTTCGGACGGCGCCCGACGGCCACGAGGATCTCGTCGGCCCGGATCTCGACGTCCTTCTCTCCGCCGTCCCCCGTCGCCGTCCCCTGCAGGACCACGCTGCCGTCGCCCTCACGGCGGACCGCGGTGGTGGTGACGTCCGTATGCACGTCCCACTGCTCGCGGGCGAGCTCGGTGATGCGGGCGGAGACGTCGTCGTCGGCCGCGCGCAGCAGGCGCCCCGAGCGCGCGACGAGGCTGACGCGCACTCCGAGCCCGGAGAAGATGTGCGCCATCTCGAGAGCGATCACGCCCGAGCCGAGGATCACGAGCGAGGCGGGCAGCGCGTCGATCCGCATGATGGTGTCGGAGGTCTGCGGGCGCGCGTCCGCCAGGCCCTCGATCGGGGGGATGGTGGGGCGCGAGCCGGCGCCCAGCACGATCGTGTCGGCGGTGATCTCCTCGCTGCCGCCGTCGCGCAGGTCCACGTGCAGGGCCTTGGGCCCGGTGAAGCGGGCGGTCCCGCGCAGCAGGGTGAGGTTCGCGTTGTCCTCGTGGTCGCGGCGGTACGCCTCGCCGCCCTCGACGATGGGGTCGATGCGGCCGAAGATGCGGTCGCGGATCGCGGGCCAGTCCACGCCGTCCAGGGTCTCGGAGACGCCGAAGCGGCCGGACTCCGCGGGGGTCGCGGCGAGGTCGGCGGTGTGCACGAACATCTTGGTGGGGATGCAGCCGACGTTGAGGCAGGTGCCGCCGAAGACCTGGTCGGGGCCGACGCCCTTGTCGATGTAGGCGATGGAGCGTCCGGCGAACTCGGGGCCCGGGAAGGAGTTGCCGGAGCCGGAGCCGATGAGTGCGATGTCGTAATGGGTCACCGACGCAGACTACGCGGGAGCGCCTGCGGCACGGCATACTCGATCCCGCCGCGTCCCGCAGAAGGAGACCTGATGAGCGCATCCCCGCACCCCGCCGACACCCACGACCGGATCCGCATCGTCGGCGCGCGGGAGAACAACCTGCGCGACGTCGAGGTGACCCTGCCCAAGCGCCGGCTCACGGTGTTCACGGGGGTCTCCGGATCGGGCAAGAGCTCGCTCGTCTTCGGCACCCTCGCCGCCGAGTCCCGGCGCATGATCGACGAGACCTACAGCGCCTTCGTGCAGGGCTTCATGCCCCAGACCTCCCGGCCCGACGTCGACGTGCTGGACGGGCTGACCTCGGCCATCACCGTGGGTCAGGAACGGCTCGGCGGCGGGCCGCGTTCGACCGTCGGCACCATCACCGACGCCGCGGCGCACCTGCGCACGCTCTTCTCCAAGCGCGCCCAGCCGCATGCGGGCGGCCCCGGCGCCTACGCCTTCAACGTGCCCAGCGTGAGCGCAGCCGGCGCGATGACGGTGCAGAAGGGCGGGAAGACCCTCGCGGAGAAGACCACGTTCTCCCGCGTGGGAGGCATGTGCCCGCGCTGCGAGGGGATGGGGTCGATCAGCGACCTCGACCTCACCGAGCTGTTCGACGCCTCCAAGTCGCTGTCGGAGGATCCCTTCACGATCCCCGGGTACACGGGCGACGGCTGGACGGTGCGCGTGATCCGCGGCTCCGGGTTCTTCCCCGACGACGTCCCCATCCAGGACTTCACGAAGCGCCAGCGCGAGGACTTCCTGTTCAAGGACCCGGTGAAGGTGAAGATCGAGGGCGTCAACCTCACCTACGAGGGCCTGATCCCGAAGATCCGCAAGTCCATGCTCTCCAAGGACCGCGAGCAGATGCAGCCGCACATCCGCGCCTTCGTGGATCGCGCGGTCACGTTCATCACCTGCCCCGACTGCGAGGGCACCCGGCTCGCGGAGCACGCCCGCACCTCGCTCATCGACGGCCGCTCGATCGGCGACGTGAGCGCCCTGCCCGTCACCGAACTGCGCGATTGGGTCGCCGGCCTGGCCCCCCGGGGCATCGAGCCCCTGCTGGAGTCCCTCCAGGCGCTGCTGGACGCCTTCGTCGGCATCGGCCTGGGATACCTCTCCCTCGACCGGCCCTCCGGCACCCTCTCCGGCGGCGAGGCGCAGCGCACCAAGCTCGTCCAGCACATCGGCTCCTCCCTCACCGACATCACCTACGTGTTCGACGAGCCCACGATCGGACTGCACCCCCATGACATCTCCCGCATGAACGACCTGCTGCGCACCCTGCGGGACAAGGGCAACACCGTGCTGGTCGTCGAGCACAAGCCCGAGACCATCGCGATCGCCGACCACGTGGTCGACCTGGGTCCGGGCGCGGGCCGCGACGGCGGCACCATCACCTATGAGGGCGACGTCGACGGGCTGCGCACCTCCGACACCCTCACCGGCAGGCACCTGTCCGCCCGCACGCCGCTGAAGGAGGACGTGCGCGAGGCCTCGGGCGCGCTCGAGATCCGCGGGGCGAGCACCCACAACCTGCGCGGCGTGGACGTCGACATCCCGCTCGGAGTGCTCACCGTGGTGACGGGCGTCGCGGGCTCGGGGAAGAGCTCCCTCATCCACGACTCCCTCCCCCGCGGCACCGAGGCGATCGTCGTGGACCAGCAGGCGATCCGCGGCTCGCGGCGCTCGAACCCCGCGACCTACACCGGCCTGCTCGAGCCGATCCGCAAGGCCTTCGCGAAGCAGAACGGCGTGAAGCCCGCCCTGTTCTCCGCGAACTCCGAGGGCGCCTGCCCCGTGTGCTCGGGCGCCGGCGTGGTCTTCACCGAGCTCGGCTTCTTCGAGACCGTCGAATCGGTGTGCGAGGAGTGCGAGGGCCGGCGCTTCCAGGCCTCGGTGCTCGAGTACCGCCTGGGCGGGAAGTCCATCGCCGACGTCCTCGAGATGAGCGTCGACGAGGCGCTCGAGCTGTTCATCGGCGCGGAGGCGAAGGTGCCCGCGGCCGCGAAGATCCTGCGGCACCTGCAGGAGGTGGGGCTCGGGTACCTCACGATCGGGCAGAACCTCACGACCCTCTCCGGCGGCGAGCGCCAGCGCCTCAAGCTCGCCACCCGCATGGGCGAGAAGGGCGGGATCCTGATCCTCGACGAGCCGACGACGGGCCTGCACATGGCAGACGTCGCCCAGATGCTCGAGCTGCTCGACCGCCTCGTGGACTCCGGGAAGTCCGTGATCGTCATCGAGCACCACCAGGCGGTGATGGCCCGCGCCGACTGGATCATCGATCTGGGGCCCGGCGCCGGCCAGGACGGCGGACGCATCGTCTTCGAGGGCACGCCCGCCCGGCTGGTCGCCGACGCCTCGACCCTCACCGGCGAGGCCCTCGCGGCGTACGTGTCCGGTGCCCACGCAGGCGGGGAGGAATCGTCGGCGACAGGCGGGGCAGACGCAGCAGGGACGGACGCGACGACGGCGAAGGGGACGATGTGACCATGGACGACCTGCTGGGTGCGCTCGAGGACGTCGACCGCTCCGACCCGGACCTGCGCGACTGGGTCGCCGAACGGGTGCGGCGCCTGGAGGCCGACGACCGCCGCAGCGCCGACACCCACCTGCTCAAGCCCGACCTTCCCGCCGACTGGGGCATCGACCTCTATCTCAAGGACGAGAGCACCCATCCCACGGGCAGCCTCAAGCACCGCCTGGCCCGTTCCCTGTTCATGTACGCGCTGGTCAACGGGTGGCTGCGTCCGGGCATGACCGTCATCGAGGCCTCCTCCGGGTCGACCGCCGTGAGCGAGGCGCACGTGGCGCGGATGCTCGGCGTGCCCTTCGTCGCGGTGATCCCGCGGGCGACGAGCGCCCGCAAGATCGCCCTCATCGAGGCGGAGGGCGGGCGCTGCCACATGGTCGAGCGGCCGGGCGAGATGGACGGCGCCGCCCGCGCCCTCGCCGCCTCGTGCGGAGGCCTGTTCATGGACCAGTTCACCTTCGCCGAGCGCGCGACGGACTGGCGCGGGCACAACTCGATCGCCCGCTCGATCTTCGAGCAGCTCGCCGAGGAGCCGCACCCGGTGCCGCGCTGGCTCGTGGTGGGTGCGGGCACCGGTGGCACGAGCGCGACCCTGGGCCGGTACGTGCGCTACCACCGCCTGCCCACCTCCCTCGCCGTCGCCGACGTGGAGGGCTCGGCGTTCTTCACGGGATGGGAGAGCGGGGACCCGGCGAGCGCGCAGGGCGGCGGCTCGCGCATCGAGGGCATCGGCCGCCCGCGGATGGAGCCGAGCTTCGTGCCCGGGGTGGTCGACCGCATGATCCGCGTGCCCGACGCCGCCTCGGTCGCCGCGACCCGCTATGCCTCCGAGCGGCTGGGCCGGCGCATCGGCCCCTCGACCGGCACCAACCTCGTGGCCGCCTCCCGGATCATCGCCGGGATGCGCGAGCGCGGCGAGAGCGGCAGCGTGGTGACGCTGCTGTGCGACGGCGGGGAGCGCTACGCGCGCACCTATTTCGACGACGACTGGGTCGCGGACCAGGGATGGGACCTCGCTCCCTGGGTGCAAGAGCTCTCCCGTGCCCTGCCGCTCGGCGAGGGCTGAGCGGCACGGCCTGATCAGCGCGGCCCGATCCCCTCCCAGGAGGTGAGCAGGTCGACGCAGCGCTCGAGCGCCGCGCGGTCCTGCGCACCGAGGGTCGGGAGGCTCTCGCGCAGGGCCTCGGCCCAGTGCAGTCGGATGCGCCGGCTGTCCTGCTCGGCGAGCTCGGTGAGGCGCAGGTGCACGAGCCGCGAGTCCCCGGGGTCCCCCTCGCGCAGCACGAGGCCCTTGCTCACCAGGCCCCGCAGCGCCGCGCTCATGTTGCTGCGGTGCAGGCCGGTGGCGCGGGCGGTCTCGCCGGAGGTCGTGCCGGGGTGGCGATGCACCCAGCGCAGCACCGCGATCTCGGTGCCGGTCAGCGAGGCGACTCCCGCGGTCTGGACGTCGGCGACCTGGATGCGCCGGGCGAGCCCCACGATCGCGTCGGCGAGATCGAACAGCATCGCCTCCTCGCCGTCCAGACGCAGCTCGGCACCGGCGCCGCTCGCCGCGGCACCATCGGCCGACGCGGGATGCGATGCGCCGGCGTCCTCGGGGTCTGCTGCGGCCGGGCTCACACGGGGATCCTAGCCCGCGGCATCGAACCGCTCAGGGCCGCAGGCGCAGGAAGGCGTGCAGCGGCGGCCGGACGTCGTGCGCCTCGGT
Organism: Brachybacterium sp. NPDC056505; assembly: GCF_042794925.1. Classification (NCBI taxonomy): domain Bacteria; kingdom Bacillati; phylum Actinomycetota; class Actinomycetes; order Micrococcales; family Dermabacteraceae; genus Brachybacterium; species Brachybacterium sp. NPDC056505. Next base: position 12,515 of record NZ_JBHTSV010000052.1, on the reverse strand, counting down.
GAGGCCCAGCGCCTCGTAGAAGGCCCGCTGGCCCGGGTCGGCGTCGGTGAGCAGCACGTGCTGGCGCACCGCGGCGAAGGGTGCGAAGGCCTCCCGCACGAGCTCCCTGCCGATGCCCGCGCGCCGGCAATCCGGGTCCACGAGGACGTCCTGCAGATAGGCGATGCTCGCCCCGTCGCTGATCACGCGCGCGAGGCCCACCAGGCGCCCCCGCTCTCGCGCGGTGACCACGCGCGTGCTGCCGGCGAGCGCGCGGCCCAGGGTCTGCGGGTCCTCGGTATAGGCGTTCCAACCGACGGCCCGGTACAGCGCGAGGGCCTCGGCGAGCCCGGGCACCTCGGCGCGGATCCGTGGCCAGTCGGCGTCCGTGCTGCTCGTCCCGTCGTCCGACATGCTCGTCGCACCGGCCGACCCTCCCGTGCCGTCGCCCGTCCGGGAGTCGACGAGCTGGAACAGGCGGCAGTCGGCCCAGCCCTCGCCCGCGATCCCGAGGCGCAGCATGCTCGGTGCGTAGCCGATCTCCTGGAAGCCGCTCGCGCGCAGCACCGCGACCGAGGCCTCGTTGCCGACCGCCGTGCTCGCCTCGAGCCGGTGCAGGCCGAGCCCCTCGAAGGCGACAGCGACGAGCTTGCGCAGGGCGTGGGTGACCACTCCTCTGCCTGACTCGGCCTCGTCGATCCAGTAGCCGACGCTCGCGCACTGGGCGGGGCCGCGCACGATCTGCTGGAGGGTGATGCGGCCGACGAGCCGGCCCGGGGCGTCCGGATCGTCGTCGAGGAGGATCACGAAGGGTGCGCAGGTGCCGGCGTCGTGCTGCGCGAGCATGCGGGCGATCGCGGCGCGCTGCCCGGGCGGGGTCGCCCAGTCGTCGCCGCGCCGCGGAGCGCCGCTGAGCAGATGCCTGCGGTTGCGGTGCTCGAGCCGCGCGAGCTCGGCGGCGTCGTCCAGGCGCAGCGGCCGCAGCCTCACCTGGGTCGCCGGGACGCGGGAGGGGTCCAGGCGCCGCGCCTCCCGCTCGCGCGGGGTGTTCCCGCCCGTCCGCTCCGTCATGGCCCGTCTCCCCCGCCCGCCCGTGGCACTCTGCACCGGCGCTCCCATTGTGCCCGCACTCGTGGAGGGAGATCGGCGCCTGCGCCGAGCAGTGCTTTCCCGGTCGGAGCGTCGGAGGGCGGACGGCGGGCCGGAAGACCTGACCGCGAGCCCCGTCGGACGGACCGGGACGCGTCCTCGCCGCCGGATACGCTGTCCCCGGCCGTAGGCCCGGGACGATGCCCCGCGCCTCAGTCCGTCGGAGGATCCGTCCGGCATGATGCGGCGACGAATCCCACCGGTCCGTCGCGGCCGTGCTCACCAGCACGCACCGGCTCGGGGACCTGCGCGCGCACCTGCCTCTCGTGCTTGCCGGGATGGGTGCCGGCATCCTCGCGACCGTCGTGGTCGTGTTCGCGACCGGTGCGATCGAGCTCTCCGCCCGCTGCGCCCTCGCGATCGGCGGGATCATCATCGGCAGCGCGATGTCGACGGCGACCCTCGCCGGCAGGCGCCTCCTGCAGGCGGCCGACGACCGCTGGGAGCAGATCGAGGGCTGGCTGGGGCTCGGAGCGACACCCCGGCAGGCCACGGCCCCGATCGCGCGCCACGCGGTCCACGAGGCCCTGATCCCCTCCACCGACCAGACCCGCACCACGGGGCTGGTCACCATGCCGGCTCCTTCGTCGGCGCGATCTTCGGCGGCATCTCCCCGCTCGAGGCCGGACGATTCCAGATCGTCGTGCTCGCGGGGATCATGGCGACCGCGGCGATCACGAGCACCGTGGTCGCCTTCGGCCTCGCACCGCGGCTGTGCAGCGCGGACTCCCCGCGGCGCCGCGAAGCCGCATAGGCGCGAGACGCGACCCGCCGCCCGACGAGGCGTGACCCACGCCCCATCCGCCGCAGTGGACGCGCATGAAGGCAAGGCTTACCTTGAGGGAACAGATGTCCCTTCTATCCCAGTGGTCGTCTCCCGCGCCCGCCCCGCTCGGCCTCACGGCCACCTGCGGGAGACCGCGGCCGACGGGCCCGGAGGCCACATGCTCCTGCCGAACCTGCTGATCTCGCTGCGCGAGGGCCTCGAGGCCTCGCTGGTCGTCGGCATCCTCGTCGCCTATCTCGTGAAGTCGGGACGACGGGACGTGCTCCCGAAGCTGTGGGCCGGCGTCGTGATCGCGGCGCTGATCCCCCTGGCCGTCGGAGCCGTGCTCACCTGGGGCCCCAAGACCCTCACCTTCCAGGCGCAGGAGGTCCTGGGCGGCTCCCTCAGCCTGGTCGCGGTCGCGCTGACCACCGGGATGATCTTCTGGATGTCCAAGAACGCGCGATCGATGAAGCGCAACCTCGAGAGCGGGATGGAGCGCGCGCTGCGCCGCGGCGGCGCCTGGGGCGTGGTCGTGATCGCCGCCCTGGCCGTGGGCCGCGAGGGCGTGGAGACCGCGCTGATCCTCTGGGCGACCGTGAAGTCCTCCCTCGAGAGCTCGGTGTACTCGACGACCATCGGCATCGTGCTCGGCTTCGCGATCGCGATCGCGCTGGGCGTCCTGATCTACCGCGGCGCGGTGCACCTGGACCTCGGGAAGTTCTTCACCTGGACCGGCGCCTTCCTGATCCTGGTCGCCGCGGGGATCACCGCCTACGGCCTCGGCGACCTGCAGGAGGCCGGCGTGCTGCCGGGGATCACCGCGCGCGCCTGGAACCTCTCCTCCCTGCTGCCCGACACCGGCTCACCGGTCTACTGGCTGTACGTGGTGCTCAACGCCATGTTCCAGGTCAACCTGAACCCCACGGTCCTGCAGGTGATCGCCTGGTTCGTCTACATCGTCCCGGTCGCAGCGCTGTTCCTCGTCCGCACCGCCTCGCCGCGCCGCGCACGCGCCGCCGCCGAGCTCCACGACGCCCACGCCTGAGACCCGGGCCGCCCGTCGTTCGCCCCGCTCCCACCCATCCCGACCAGATCCCGATCCCGCATTCCTCGACCAGGAGCTCCCATGTCCACGACCTCTCCCACGATCCGCGCCGACCGCCGTCCGCTCCCTCGCCGCACCCTACTGGGGCTCGCGCCGCTGGCCACCCTGGGCCTCGGACTCGCCGCGTGCACCGACAACCCCGCGGCCTCCGAGGACGCCGACGGCGGCGACTCGCGCACGATCACGGTGACCATCACGGACGACGCGTGCACGCTGTCGGCCGCGACGATCCCCTCGGGCCAGGTCACGTTCTCGGTGAAGAACACCGGCAGCGTGCCCAACGAGTTCGAGATCCTCGCCCAGGACAAGCTGCGCATCGTCTCGGAGAAGGAGAACATCGGCCCCGGCACGAGCGTCGAGCTCACCACGGCCCTCAAGGAGGGCACGTACTTCACGGCGAGCAAGCCGAACATGGTGGGCGACCTCGTGGGCGCGGCCGAGTTCACCGTCACCAAGGGCGAGGACGTCGAGGTCGACGAGGACACGAAGAAGCTCGAGGAGAAGGCCGTCACCGACTACACGGCCTACATCAAGGACCAGGTGGGCGCGCTCGTGAGCAACGCGAAGCTGTTCACCGACGCCTTTACCTCCGGGGAGGCCGAGAAGGCCAAGGCGCTGTTCCCGCAGGGCCGCCGCTTCTACGAGCGCATCGAGCCCACCGCGGAGGCCTTCGGCATCAAGGAGGCCGGCGACCTCGACGTCGCCATGGACGTGCGCGTCCAGGACCTCGCGGCCGACGCAGGCAAGAAGGTCACCGACCCCTCCGTGCTGAAGTCCTGGACCGGCTGGCACCGCATCGAGGCGGACCTGTTCACCGACGAGGGCTCCCCCTTCTCCTTCGCCTCCGACGCCGAGCGCAAGAAGGCGGCCGACGAACTCACCGCCAACATCCAGACCCTCTACGACCTGGTCTACGGCAAGGAGAAGGGCCTGGGCGGAGCGACCTTCGCCGTCACCCTCGAGGACGTCGTCCAGGGTGCGCAGGGCCTCATGGAGGAGGTCGCGACCAGCAAGATCGTCGGCGAGGAGGATACCTTCTCCCACACCGACCTCGACGACTTCCAGGCGAACCTCGACGGCGCGAAGGTCGCCTACGGCAACGTCCAGGACCTCGTGAAGGCCAAGGACGCGGACCTGGACACCTCGCTCGGCGAGAAGTTCGACGCCGTTCAGAAGGAGCTCGACAAGCACGTCGACGGCAAGACCCCCGACGGCTCGCCGAAGTACGTGGACTACTCGACGATCGCCGCCGTCCAGGAGGACGCCGGCGAGGCACCCGGCGACAACGACTACACCAAGGAGCAGCGCGCGATCTCCGACGTCATCAACGCGCTCGCCGAGGAGCTCTCGAAGGTCGCCGGTACGATCCTGCACTGATCCGCACCGGCCCGCCCCGCCGCTCCCGCACCCCTCGAAGAGGCTCATGCCCAGCCACGACGACCCAGGCCCCGACTTTTCCGAGACCGCAGGCACCGCGCCGACCGCTCCTGCGTCGGCCGATCCCGCGTCGACCGATCCTGCGTCGAGCGATCCTGAGAGCGCCGGTCCCGCCGCCTCTGCCGCCGACGGGACCGGCCGCGGGGGCGTCGGCCGGCGGGGCCTGTTCGGGGCGGCCGGGGCGGGACTGGTCGCGGGCGGCCTGCTGGGCTACACGGGCGGGCGGGCCGCGGCTCCCCCGCCCGCATCGACGCCCGACCCGCTGGAGACCTCCCACCCCTTCCGCGGCGAGCACCAGCAGGGCATCGTCACCCCCGCGCAGGACTACCTGTTCACCGCCGCCTACGACGTCACCGCGACGAGCCTGGCCGATCTGCGCGAGCTCATGGGCACCTGGTGCACGGCGAGCGAGCAGATGTGCGCGGGCGAGCTCGTGGGCGGGCAGCCGCTCGCGAACCGTCAGGCCGCCCCGCGCGACACCGGCGAGGCCTGGGGATATCCGCCCAGCTCGCTCACGATCACCGTGGGCGCGGGCCCCTCCCTGTTCCGCGACGAGGATGGCCGGGACCGCTTCGGCCTCGCCTCGCGCGCGACCGAGGTGCTCACCCAGGGGGTGCCGCGCTTCGCCAACGAGACCCTGCGCGAGGCCCAGTCCGACGGGGACCTCGTGGTGCAGGCCTGCGCGGACGACGCACAGGTCGCGATGCACGCGATCCGCAACCTCACCCGTCTGGCCTTCGGGTCGGCCGCGCTGCGCTGGACCCAGATCGGCTACGGCCGCACCTCCTCGACCTCCACCGAGCAGGAGACGCCCCGCAACCTCTTCGGCTTCAAGGACGGCACCTCGAACATGAAGGCGGAGGACGGCGCGGAGGCGCTGTCCGAGCACCTCTGGGTGGGAGCGGACGACGACGGCGCGGACTGGCTGCGCGGCGGCACCTATCTGATGATCCGCAAGATCCGCATGGAGCTCGAGGTCTGGGACCGTCTGCGCCTGCTCGAGCAGGAGGAGATCATCGGCCGCGACAAGCGCTTCGGCGCGCCGCTGTCGGTCCCCGAACCGACGTCGGCCTCGCAGGAGTTCACGGCGCCGGACCTCACGGCCGGAGGCTCCGCCTCACCGCTGATCCCGACCGACGCCCACATCCGCATGGTCTCCCCCGAGCAGAACGACGGGGCGCGCATGCTGCGCCGCGGCTTTAACTACACCGAGGGCAGCGACTCGCTGGGCCGCATCAACGCGGGGCTGTTCTTCGAGGCGTTCGTGCGCGATCCCCGCACGGGCTTCTACCCGGTCCTGGAACGGATGACCAAGCACGACGCCCTCACCGAGTACCTCCAGCACGTCGCGAGCGGCCTGTTCGCGATCCTGCCGGGGGTCGCCGAGGGCGAGACCATGTTCGGCCAGGCACTGTTCGGCGGTGACGGCGAGGTGTCCGACAGTGGTGCGTCCGGCGGCGGCGAGGTGTCCGACGGCGGTCCGTCCGGCGGCTGAGGGGCTGTGTCCGAGCCCGTCGACGGACCTCCGGCGACCGACTGCCGAGGACCGCGTGCGGCAAGCGAGTAGTCCTGGTCACACCCGTTCCGCCTGTCGAGGGCCCGCGCGCGCTCCGGCCCGTGGCCCCGAGTCGCCGTCGCGGCCCGGTGGACCCCAGGACCACTCCCCCACCTGCACCGATGCCCGGCCGGACGACTCCGGCAAGGGGCGCTGGCGCGCCCGCCCAAGGCATACTGCTCGGCGACGAAGCCGAGCCTTCTCATGGCTGACAACGACGGATCGGGCGGCTAGTGTCAGCTCCATGAAGATGAGCACTGATCTCGAGAAGAAGTTCCAGTCCCAGATCACCCTGGAGCTCGCCGCATTCGCCACCTACCGTCAGCTCGCCGTCGAGGCGGACGAGCAGGACCTCCCCGGCATCGCCGCCTGGCTCCAGGCCCAGGCCGAGGAGGAGCTGGTCCACGCCAACAAGTTCATCGCCCACGTCTCCGACCGCGGCAACCACGCCCAGATCGGCACCATCGCCGCCCCCGAGGTCGCTCCGGGCCTCTCGGTGCTCGCGATCTTCGAGGCCGCCCTCGCCCACGAGGAGAAGGTCTCCGAGTCGATCCGCGAGCTCTACCGCTCGGCCGACAAGGAGGGCGACCTCGACTCGGTGCCGCTGCTGCAGTGGTTCATCGACGAGCAGATCGAGGAGGAGTCGACCGTCTCCGAGATCATCGGCCGCGTGAAGCGCGTGGGCGGCGACGGCTCGGGCATCCTGCGCCTGGACGCCGAGCTCGGCGCGCGCACCCCGGCGGTCTCCGACGAGGAGTGATCGCTCCGCGATCGACGCCTGATCCCCTCGCGGCCTGAGCGGCCGCGACCGCGGATGCGGACGGCCCGGACACCTTCTGCTGTCCGGGCCGTCCGTGCGTCAGGGCCCGCTCAGATCGTCACGCGGGCCGGGCGACCGCTTCAGGAGGCGAGCGCGACGAGGTGCGCGAGCAGTGTGATGCCGCCGACCAGGAGCCCCACGAGCTTCAGGAGCTCGAGTGCGACGTAGACATGATGCGCGCGCGATCGCGGGGCGTCCTCGCCCGCGAGCACGGCGTTCGAGCGGCGGGTCAGACGAGGCTGGACCAGGGCCAGCTGGCCGATGAGCATGAGGATCGCGAGCACGAGTCCCGCCACGGCGGGCACCGGGATGCCCGCGTCTGCCCCTACCGCAAGGCAGACCGCGACGACCACGACGATCGCGATCTGCACGGCGTGCAGGACCCGGAAGACGAGCCGGCCGATCCCGAGGCCCAGGGCGAGGGTGATCCCCGGTGCCTGGAACTTCATGGGCGCCTCGATGAAGGAGAGCCCGACGATCAGCCCGATCCACACGAAGGTGAGGGCGAGGACCACGGCGAGCGCGCTCATGCCCGCCGCTCCTGCCCGGCCTCGGCGTGACGGGCGATCGTCAGGATCACCACGGCATCCTCGAGGGCCACGAGATCGTGGCGCTCCTGCGGGATCACCAGCAGCTCCCCGACCGAGAGGTCGAACGTGCGCTCGCCCGCCCGCATCCGCACCCGTCCCCGGAGGGTCTGCAGGGTCGCCTCCCCGGGGTTCTCGTGGTTCGACAGCCACGAGCCCTCGGTGAGGGCGAGGACGATCTGCGTGAGCACGCCCGGGCGTCCGGCTCCGTGCGCTGGCCCGCCATCGACCCGCGCATCCATCCCGTGGAAGGGGCGGCCGGCGCGGCCGCTGTGCGCCGAGGCCGCGGCGTCGAGCAGCTCGTCCGCGAGGAGTTCGAGGGAGGTGACGGGAGAGGAGCCGGAGGCGGTATCGGTGGCGGGATCGGAGGCGTTCACGCCTCGACGCTACCGCGCGGGGCCCACCCGCGACCGGGACCGACGTCCCGTCATCTTGGAGACGTGTCCATTTCCGCAAGTCAGGCTTTGCGAAATTGCAGGAGACCTGTCTACGGTGTCGTCACCGCGGGGCGCACGCCCTGCCCACCAGCCCGGCGGGCCGTCATCGGCACCGGGGAGCACCAGTGCAAGGACTGACGTGGAGCACCTGCCGGACCGCTGCCTGATCCTCGGCGACGAGCATGATCTGGGGCTCATCTTCACGATGTGCCAGCATCTGAACGACGATGTCGGCGGCGCGGTGGTCCTCGAGCTCTCGCGCGCCCGGTGCCCTCCGCTCGATCTGCCCGGTCGCATGATGCTCACGGTGCTGCCGCGCCTCGTGCCCTTCTCGGCCGAGTCGCTGTGGGGCGCACGCGGCGCGCATCCCTCGGCCGCCCGTTCCCTGGGCCTTCCCGAGGCGTCGCAGCCCCGGCCGGGTCCCGCCCTGCCGCGCGGCGAGCGCGCGGCCGCGGCATTGAGCGCCTTCGCCGACGAATGGCTCGTGCCCGAGGACCCCGCCGTGGGCGATCGCGCCCTCTGGGTGGGGATGGTGGGCGTCCCCGCCGTCGACGCCGTGTGCGAGCGCCTGTGCCGCACCGTCCCGCGCCTCCACCTGCATCGTCCGATGGTGGTGGCGGCGCCGGACACGGGCCGCCGCCCCTGAGGCGGGGCCCTCAGAGCCCGAGGGCGGGAAGCTGCTGGCGGGCGATCAGATGACCGCGTGCGGCGATCCGTCCCGCCCGATGGAACGACAGCGCCGAGGCGCCGTCCCCCGCGGGCAGCTGCAGCAGCGCCGCCTCGGGATGGGCGGCGAGCACCGCGAGCTCGATGCCGTGCTGGGCGATGCTCAGGGAGTCCATGACGTAGCGGGCCGTGCGCCGCCGGGGGACGCCGGCGGCCCACGGGTGCGTGGACGGCGGGCCAAGCACGCTCACGGCGAGCAGCATCTGCGCCTCGGGGTCGGGCTGGTCGGGGATCGGCAGCGGCTGGACGAGCGTGCCGTCGGCGAGCACGCGGCCGTCGATCTCGATGGGCGGCAGCAGGGCGGGCACGCCGATCGAGGCCCGCACAGCCGCACGCAGCTCCCCGCTCTCGAAGGCGACCGGCAGCCAGGTGGTCACGTCGGTCGCGACCACGCGCAGCGGCAGGTCGAGGTCCTCGATGCGGCGGTCGTCGTAGAGCTCGTCGAGCAGCCGCTCTATCCGTCGTCCGCCGACGAGCCCTGCGCCGCGAGCAGGCGGATCGACCAGCCGCAGGGCGTCCAGCGGGCCGGCCCGATCCGCGAGCCGTTCGAGCGTGCGCATGCTCCCGGCCGCGACCGCACCCGCGACGAGCGCCCCCATCGAGCAGCCGTGCAGGCGCACGATCTCGTGACCGCGCTCGCGCAGCGCCCGCAGCACGCCCAGATGCGCGAGCCCGTAGGCCGATCCGGCCCCGAGCACGAGTTCGATCCTCATGCTCGCGAGGCTACCTGGCGCGGCACGGAGCGCACGGCGCTCCACCTTTCGATGGACCTTTCTGACAACACGTCACCTCACTCTTGAACCGAGCCCGCGACCCGACTACCGTCACTGTTATGACACAGCGTCAGTTCAGTCCGTCCGATGCTCCTTCCACCCCCGCCCCTTCGCCCGACCCGCGCCGTTGGAGAGCCCTGGGAGTGCTGGCCCTCGCGCTCGCGCTGATCGTGCTGGACGGCTCGATCGTCACGATCGCCCTGCCCGCGATCATCGGCGACCTGGGACTGGACATCAGCGATGCGCAGTGGGTCAACTCGCTGTACTCCGTGGTGTTCGCCGCGCTCCTGCTGCCCTCGGGCCGGCTCGGGGATCGTCTCGGCCGACGCACGATGCTGGTCGTCGGCGTGGTCGTGTTCGCGCTCGCCTCGGCCGTCGCCGGGCTGGCCGGCAGCGGCGCCGCCCTGATCGCCGCTCGCTTCGTCCAGGGCATCGGCGGCGCGATGATCATGCCCTCGACGCTCTCGACCGTGAACGCCACGTTCCGCGGCAGGGAGCGCGCGGCGGCGTTCGGGGTGTGGGGAGCTGTCATGTCCGGCGCCGCGGCGCTCGGCCCGCTGCTGGGCGGATGGCTGTCCTCGTCGGTGAGCTGGCGCTGGGTGTTCTTCGTGAACCTTCCGCTGGGCGCCCTCGTGCTGATCGGCGCCGGCCTCTGGGTCGCGAACACGCGCGCCTCCTCCCCCGTGCCCGCGTCCTCCGCGACCGGGACCGCGTCAGCCACCACCACCGCCCCCGCCTCCCCGCGCCGCGCGGGCGTGCCCGATCTGTCCGGGGCGCTGCTGAGCGGACTCGCTCTCGGGCTCCTCGTCTTCGGCATCATCGAGGGGCCGGACCTCGGCTGGCTGACCCAGGAGAAGCCCCTGAAGGTGCTCGGCGCGAGCATCAGCGGCCCCGCGGGCCTCTCGGTGGTGGCGCCCGTGCTGCTGGTCGGCGTCGTGCTGCTCGGTGCCTTCCTGCTGCGGGAGCGCCGTCTGCTGCGCCGGGGACGCGACGTGCTGCTGGACCTCGAACTGTTCCGCCTCCCCACCTTCGCCTGGGGATCGCTCACGGCCGCCGCGGTCGCCGTGGGCGAGTTCGCGCTGCTGTTCACGCTGCCGCTGTACCTCGTGGACGTGCGGGGGCTCGACACGATGGGCGCCGGGCTGGTGATGGCGGCGCTCGCCGTCGGCGCCTTCCTCTCGGGGGCCATGGCCCGGCACGTCGCGGCACGGTTCGGGGCGCCCCGCACGGTGACCATCGGGCTGGTGCTCGAGGTGATCGGCGTCCTCGCGCTGGTCCTCCTGCTCAGTCCGCAGCTGCCCCTCGCGCTGATGACGGCGATCCTCGTCGTCTACGGGATCGGCCTCGGTCTCGCCTCCGCGCAGCTCACCAGCACCGTGCTGGCCGACGTCCCCGTCGACGAGTCCGGCCAGGGGTCCGCCACCCAATCCACCGTCCGGCAGCTGGGCACCGCGCTCGGGTCCTCGGTCGCCGGCGCCCTGCTCGCCTCGGGTCTCACCCGATCCTCCCAGGACATGACGGGGCCGACGGCCCGGGCCGCGCAGGCCCTCGCGGAGTCCGCTGGCGGATCGCTGCAGGGGCTGCGGGCGCAGGGCGCCCCCGGCGACCTCATCGCCTCGATGGAGGACCTGTTCACCGACGGCTCGCGCAGCGCGATGATCGGCGCAGGAGTGTTCCTCGTGCTCGGCCTGCTGGGCGCGCTCCAGGTGGCGCGCGCCGCCGGACACTCCGTCACGGACTGAGCCGCGGCGCTGTGCCGCCTACGCGGTGGGCTCCGACTCGTGGATGCGCAGGCTCCAGGCCTGCAGCTCCTGCCCGCTGATCCGCAGCCGCTCGCCATCGGCGAGGTGCACGCGGCGCGTGTGCGGCAGGGTGCGCTCCCCGATCGCCTCGAGGAGGCTGCCGTCGACGAAGATCCGCAGGGCGCCGTCGAGGGCGACGACCTCATGGGCGCCGCCGTCCGTCGCGAGCACCTCCACGCGCGCACCGTGCGGTGCGCGCACCTCGAGGCGCGGCGGCGGCCCGACCTGGACGGCGTTGCCGATCACGAGCTCCTCGCGTGCGCGCAGCGCGTCGATCTCCCGCGGGACCCGCGCGAGCAGACGATCGTTCTCGAGCGCGAGCTCGCGGGGGAAGGTGAGGCATCCGGCCCAGCCCTGGGCGTCGGCCTGCTCCTGGGTGCGTCCCTCCCCCTCCCAGGACCAGCCCCACATCAGCACACGATCGTGCTCGCGGTCCTGCACCGCCTGCGGCGCGTAGAGATCAGGGCCGGAGTCGATCGGGCCGCCGGCGCGGGCGACGAAACGCGGGGCCCCGTCCTCGTCCTGCTCCAGAGAGCCGACGAGGTGCACCGTGCGGGAGGTCCGTCCCTCTGTCGTGCCTCGGCGATCCCACAGGGAGAGCAGCAGCACCCAGTCCTCGTCCACCTGCACCAGCTGCGGGCACTCCCAGATCTCCGCGGGCGCGGTCTCGCCGGCGATCGGGTGCTCCCCGGTCAACAGGGTGCCGAGCAGCTCCCAGCTCTCCAGGTCGTCGCAGCCATAGAGCAGCAGCGCGGGCATCGCGGGCGCGGCGTGGTCTCCGTTCGTCCCCGCGGCGTCGAGGATCCCAGCCCCCTGGATCGCGAAACGCCGCCCGAAGGCCTCGAACACGAAGGGGTCCCGCACGCCCAGCAGATGCAGGTCCTCGGGGAGGTCCGCGACCACGTGACCCGGTTCGAGGATCTCGGTCATGTCCTCGCTGGTGCGTGCGAGCATTACCCGCGCCAGATCGTTCCGGGCGCCGTCGACGCCCGAGTAGACGAGGGCGGGCGCGTGGTCGCGGGCGGGATCGAGGAGGGCGACCCCGCTCCAGCAGCCGCCCGCGTCGGCCTCTCCTGGGCGCGGGACGAGGCTGTCGGGCTCGGCGCGCCAGCTCACCAGATCGGGAGAGGACATGTGGCCCCAGCGGATGTCCCCGTGCCGCGGCGCGGCCGGGTTGTGCTGGAAGTGCACGTGCCAGCGGTCGTCCGTGCGCACGATCCCGTTGGGGTCGTTGATCCAGCCCGTCGGGTGCACGCGGTGCAGGGCGGGGAAGGAGGGGTCAGGGGCGTGGGTCATGGCGGCAGCACCTCAGGCTCGGGGACGGGGCGGAGCGGGACAGTTCGGACGGCGCTGGGCCCGCCGCCTCTCGCGAGAGG
>NZ_JBHTSV010000051.1:0-19104 GCF_042794925.1 Brachybacterium sp. NPDC056505 | reverse complement strand
CGGACGACGGTTGCTTAGACACCACCCATCGTGCCGGTCAGGGGCCCGTTCCTTCTATCCCCGTCCCGGTGACCACAACGTCATGACCCGCAACATCTAGGCGGGTCCCATTCACCGGCTCAGGACAGCAGAAGCTCGAGCGGATCCTGCGTGACCTTCAGGACGTGGTTCTCGTCGGGGTAGCTCAGCGACACGGCCTTCGCACCCTTCGGTACGGAGACGACGTACATGTAGTCGCGGGTGTCGCCCGGGTTCAGCGGATCGTAAGAGGGGCCGTCGTAGGCATCCTCGGTGAGGGAGTCGGTCGCGGTGTCGCTCGCGATCTCGTCCTCGACGCTGCGGGAGTGGGTCGTGCCGTCCTCGAGCGTGAGGTCGCCCGCTGGGTAGGGCGGCTCCGCAGGGTCGTCGGCGACGTTCTTGATCGTGAGGGTGATGGCGCAGAGCTCCTTGCCCTTCGGGGCCTCGTAGGGCTTGTTCATCTCGGCGTCGTCCATGCCGTCCCAGTCGTCGTCGAACTGGGCGTTGTCGACCTCGGAGAGCCCGCACTTCGCATCAGCGACCTTCACCTTCAGGCTGAGGGTGCTGGACTCGTAGGTCGCCGTCTTGCCCATCGCGACCCCCTCGTCCTCTGGTTCGGTGCTCGGGGACTCGCTCGGCTTAGCGGACCCTCCGCCGGCGTCGGACGCCTCGGTCCCACCGGCATCAGAGGCAGCGGCGGGCGGGGCCTCCTCGTCTGCGGCGTCGCTGGAAGTGGAGCATGCGCTGAGCGCGACGACGGCGCTGGCAGCGAGAAGGAGAGGGAAACGGAGCTTCATCTACTCAGAATATGGAAGCACGACATTCCGAGGGCAGGAATGCATGCAGCACCACTGATGCTGAGACCAATTCGTTACCGAGGGGTCACCAGCAGGGTCTGAGTCTGACGTAGCTCCCTCTCTGTGAGCTGTCAGCTGGTCTCGACGAGGGTGTCCCGCGGCAGATCGTTCAGCGACTGCCCGGTGTGGAGCACCAGACTGATGCAGCCCGGGTGGTTGTGCTCGTGCGAAAGCGGAGAGTCGTTGTCCTCAGCCCAGGTGACGCTCCCCTCGTAGGTCTTCCCCTGGTGCTCGAAGCGCACGCTGCTCGCCAGGCGCAGTGCGTTGATGTCGCCGGCCTGGATCATGACTCCTCTTCTGCGCCCGCGCAGGATCGCTCGCCATCACCGGAGGGCGACTCGCGCAGCCACATCGCGCGATCAAGCGCCCGAGCGGAGACGCCCAGCTCGGCGGCGGCCGCAATGACGAGCTGGCGGGCACGCGTCGGCGAGACGTCGGCCGCGACGGCGCGGTAGAGGAACCGCCGGACCATCTCGTCGGGCTTGGTGACGTCCTCGACGCCGGCGTTCATGCGCACGTAATCCCAGGATTGGGAGCCGAGTCCCTTCACGCGGGTCCACGCGCGCTTGGCTTCGGGATCGTGAGCATGCTCGCGGAGATGCTCGGCGGTGGTGATCCCGAGCCCCTCGAGGTTCCGCAGCCCCTCGTAGATCCCTTCGGCGCGCAGCCGCATCGTGCCGGGGAGCTTCGATTGGTTCGCGATCACGTCGCGCGAGAATCCCTCGGGGCCGCCGGCGGCATCGATGACAGCCAGCAGGTCCGGCCCGGAGTCGGCCTCGGGATCCGCGCCGGCAGCGATTCGATGATCGCGGTATCGCTGCAGCACCCTGCGCACGGACGGCGTGCCGGCCTGCAACGTGTGGACGGCGTTCAGGGCGCACAGCGCCAGGGAGTCGCGCATCTGGACGGGAGCACCCCAGGTGCTGGGGTCGCCGAGCTCGGTGCGCACGGCGTCGAGGACGCGGGGCAGGAGTTCGTCTGTCATGGTCGAAAGATACTGGACGGAAACGACAACTGGAGGCGGGATCTGAAGAACTTCCAGCGTACTCAGGCCCCGAGGTGTTCGACCTCGGCGAGGGCGTCCGATCGCTGGGTCTTCACCACGGCGATGTCGTAGTCCGCCTGCAGCTCGATCCAGAAACTCTCGCTCACACCGAACGCCTTCGAGAGTCGCAGACCCGTCGCAGGGGTGATGCGGCGGGTGCCGTGCACGATCTCGTTGATGCGCCGACGTGGGACGTGCATGGCACGGGCGAGCCTGGACTGGCTGATGCCCATCGGCGTCAGGAAGTCGTCGAGCAGGATCTCACCGGGGTGGATCGGCTCGTGAGCGATGCGGGTCATCTTGGTCCCTCCTGCGGCTCGGCATGCGAGGTCGTGTCGATTGTGCGCGTCCTGCGGCTCGTGCTGCGCGCTGATCGCGGCTCAGGCCGGAGATCGTGCTTGCCGAGCAGCCAGTGCACCCAGGTCGGGCCATGCCCGAGAGCGGTCGAGAGCGCCTGCATGGGCACGCCGTCGCCCACGATCCTGGCGCATACCTCCGCGACCTCACGCCCCTCAGGGGCGGTCATGTCGCGGAAGCCAGGCTGCGACCGCGGTGCCGGAGGGCAGGCGTCCACGAGTGCGCGCAGCTGCGCGAGCTCGGCGTCGGTGGGGTTCCGGCGCTCCGCGAGCTTCGGGTACCGCGTCGTCGGCGGCCCTCCGGCGGTCTCGAGCGCGGTGCGTACGGCCGTCCGCGAGCAGCCGAGCGCCTCGGCGATCTGCGTGAGCGTCTCCCCCGCGGCGCGCCGGCGGATTACTTCCGAGGGATCTGCGATGGGCTTCTGCCCCCAGCGGCGGTACGTGACGGGATGGCGCGCCTGCACGAGCCGGCGCACGGTCTCGGAGTGCAGGTCGAGGTCGGTGGCGATCCGCTGCCACGACTCCCCCGCCTCGTAACGCTCGTGGGCGGCGCGCGCGATCTGCTCGCGCTGCTCCTCGGTGAGGCGTCCGCGCATCGTCACCCTCCTCCGTCGCGATGTGGACCGTCGGCACCACCTGGTAGTCGCACTGCACACGATGCACCATGGGTGTATGAATCCTGAGCCCATGGTCAGCCCTGAGGGTCACCCGAACAATTGCGAGGCGCTCGAGGACCAGATCGACGTCGAATCGGCAGCGGAGGCTCGCAAAGAAGATGGTTCGATCAGCCACCGTGACCTGATGGCTGAGCTGGGGCTCTGACCACTACTCGCTACGGAGCCCCTGCTAGCACATGTGAGACACTCGTGTCCAACACGGAAATACACGTTTGACGTACATATCTTTGCTGGAGGTGCTCGTGGTGGTCGATGTCGCGACAGTTCTGCGGGAGCTCGACCTCTCCGTGACTGGTGGTTCCACCGAAGACGCATGGCTGCTTCGAGCGGCGGATGGCAGCCGCTTCGAGGTCTCACCCGCCCCGCCTGTGAAGCGGCTCGACGCACGTCACGTCAACAACACCTTGGCCCATCGGAGCGCGGCACTCCTCGTGGGAGAGTCGGCGACGCCTGGAACGATCGCTCGCGCCGAGGCCGGCGACATCGACATCCTCACCGCGCGCCCGATCCGCTTGATTCATGCGGGCCACATCTACGAGGCAGCTACGCCGGAGGAGCCAGCCCACTCCCCCCGTTCCATGCCGCGCGGCCGACCGGCATGGATCCGCTGGGCACTTGAGCGCTATCTGCTGCTCGCGATGGAACCGGCGCGTCAGCCGGCGATCGCCGGTGAATTGGGAACGAACCAACAAGCCGTCTCGAGGGCAGTGCGTCGCCTCGGGGACTTCGCCGTCGACTCTCGGAAGGGCGTGTTCGCGCGAGATCGGCGCGCGCTGCTCGAGCATTGGATCGACGAGTACCCGGGACCCGGCGGGCAGGAGTTCGGCTGGTACGGGCTCGCCGACGTCCGAGACCAGGCGAGGACAGCCTGCGCGGTTGCAACGTCGCTCGAGCTGGAGCCCCGCGTCGGGGGCGACGTCGCCGCCGACGCGATCGCACCGTGGAAGCTACCCACGAACGCGCGCATCTACGTGCGCGAGCCCGTCGACTTGGCAGGCGACGGCTTCGTGCATGCGCCGCTTGAGGAGGCCACGCTCGTCACCTGCGTGCCGAGGGACCCGACCATCTGGCGGCTGACCTCGATGAGCCAGGCCGTGAGCGCACCGGACGGCCTTCCCCTCGCGGACCCGCTGATCGTGCTCTGGGATCTCCTGGCCAGCACCGACTTGGACAGCGACGCCGCCGCGCAGAAGCTCGCTGATGCGATCGTGGGCGAGAGATGACCCCCGACGAGACGTTCGAGGCCCACACTCGCGCGACCAGCAACGCAGATTCGCTCGGCCTGCTCGCACTGGCCGCCGTCGCCGAAGCCGCGGGGGATGCGAGGTACTGCATCATCGGCGGCTACATGGTGCGCATGCTCCAGCTCGTCTACCCGACGCCCCGCGCTGTACTCCGTTCGACGCGAGATGCCGACGCCGCCGTCGAGAGCGTCGAGGTCATCGGCCCCATCGCGCAGCGCCTGCAGATGCAGCACTTCGAGAAGAAGGGCGGCAACCTCTTCACGAAGCAGACCGCCGACGAGCAGGAGATCGAGATCAACGTGCTGATGCCACGCTCCGACAGCTCACGCGGCATCCGACCGAAGAACGTCCCCGGGCTCGGCCAGGTGGACACCCTGCCCGAGCTCACCTTCGCACTGTCGGGGCCGGGGCTCGCCGTGGACGTGACCGCGGATCTGCTGGACGGCTCGAGCATCGAGTTCCGCACGCGCGTTCCGCGCCTCGAGGTCGCTGCCGTGCTGAAGGCGCATAGCTGGAAAGCACGGGGTCTCTCGGACCCCAAGGACCTCGCCGACCTCCACTCTCTGATGGAGGTTCGGCAAGAACATCCTGAAGCTCCGTGGAGGCTCGATGAAGCCCCGTTGCACGGCTATCGCCTCGACGGTGCGCGTCTGCTGCATGAGCTCGCAGGCAAGCTCACGAAGAGGACCAGCATGATGCCCGTGCCGAGCCATGTGGAGCGACCGCGCATGGCGGCGCTCATCGCGCAGCACATCGCGAGACCATAACGAAGCTCGACCCCCTGCCCGAACGGTGCGTCACGAGTTTTGTCGCGGACTCCAGGCCGCCGCGAGTGCCGTTCGGATCTCAGCTGGGCCCGCGGCAAGGTCGACCTGTCGCACACCGACCGGAAGTCCGTCGATCTCAACGTCCAGGTCACGACCCGCGGATCCGTCCACCAGTGCGCCCAGCAGAACTGCTCGTGTCTCCCCCACGAACTCACCGCGGAAGACGGAGGCGTAAGAGACGAGCTGGCGGACGTAGCCCGGCTTGATCATCGTCTTGCCCTGATGCTGCGTGAAGATCGGAGCGAACTTGCACTCCACGATCACCTGCTGGCGGTGCCCCCGGATCACGACGTCGGCGTTGAGGTTCGGCAGGAACGCGAGATCTCCTGGGGCCCCGGTGGCCGGCCAGGGACGTCGTTCGGCGGCGACGGAGTACCCACGTGGTACGAGGTGGTGGCGGTAGAACCCGCGCACTGCCTGTTCGAAGAGTCGCCGCAGCGCGCCCTCGTCCCGCAGGATCGTCGGCAGCTCGGACTCTCCTGGGCTGTGCTCGGGGGCGCACATGGCACGCACCAGCGCGCCGAGCGCGAGCAAGGTGCGGTCCTCGGCGTCGAAGTGTCCGAACTGCTCTTTGGAGAGCTCAGCCGGAGTCGGATCTGCCGGGCTCACGCCCGAGCGTTCGAGCGTCTGCGCGGTCGTCAGGCAGTGCTGACGAACCTCCGCGGAGAGGGCGCGGCGTGATGCCTGGCGCAACGTGACGAGCATCGACCTATAGCGCGGCAGATCGACCGTCTGCTCGTCGTAGCGGCACAGCACCCGTCCGGACTGCATGAGCTGACCGCGAGCAGTGGCCAGGTGGTCGATGCGCCCGCGAACTCGCGTCAGCGGTTCGACACGGCGGCGGTACCCTCGCGCGAGCATCGTTCGGACCCGCCTCTCCACGCGTGCCGCGAGCACTTCGGCCAAGGCATCCAGCAGGTCGTTGTCGCGTTCCCCGCGCAGCAGACGCTCCCGGTCCTCGCCGTTGAGCTTCTCGAGCAGGTCCGACGCGTACAGCAGCAGGAACCAGACGCTGCGCACGTCTATACGGGTTGACCCCGCGCCGGCGACGAACACCTCAGACCTTCGCGAGCAGTTGCTGGACCATGCGCTCAACGGCCGCAGGGTCGTCATGCCAGTACTCGCTCAGCTGCGGTGCGACCGACGTCTGCACGACAGCCTCGAACCACGGCCAAAGCTCACTGGCCTCGCCCTCCGGGGTGAAGTACGAGTGCCCGATCCGGAATGACTTCCCGAGGTTCGGATCCTCGGCGATCTGGTCGTTCATCGCGATGACGCGGCGCGCGATCTCCTCGATGTGAGCCGACGGGGCCGTGCGGAACCGGTCCCTCAGATGGGCCTTCCAGGCATCGTTGAGCTGCGGCTCGAGCTCGAAGAACGCGAATCGTCGACGGAGGGCGAAGTCGACCAGGGCAAGAGACCGATCAGCGGTGTTCATCGTGCCGATGACGTAGAGGTTCTCGGGCAGGTGGAACCGGTCCTCATCTTCCCGGGTGTAGGTCAACTCGAGTGCCTCGCGCTCCGAGCGCTTGGTGTGCTCGAGCAGAGTGAGCATCTCGCCGAGGGCCTGGGCGGGGTTCCCGCGGTTGAACTCCTCGATGATCATCACGTGCGGGATGTCGGGGTCCTGTCGCGCGAGTTCTGCGTGCTGCAGGAGTGGCCCGTCGACGAGTTCGAGGCGGCCGTCGCCACTGGGTCGCCACCCGCGAACGAAGTCCTCGTAGGAGGTTCCGGGGTGGAACTGCACGGCGCGGACGCTCGGCTCATCCTCGAAACCGATCAGCGCGTAGGCGAGTCGGCGGGCGAGCCAGGTCTTGCCGGTGCCCGGTGCACCTTGCAGGACGATGTTCTTCGTCGACTGCCAACGGTCGATGATCCGGCGCAGCTCGTGCGGAGGATGGAAGGCCCCGTCTTCGATGATCGACTCCACGGTGTAGGGCGCACTGTCCAGTTCTTCCACGTCCTCCACTGCCGTCGCCTGGTCGCGGCCGATCCAGCGTTCGAACAGTGGAGACTCGTAGAAGTTCGGCAGCGGACCCGGGGACGGGGACATCCACTCCCGCAGGGCAGCGAGATCGACGTCGAGATCACCACTTGCAGGACGCCCCGTCTGGTCAGGGAAGAACGTGGTGACGATGCGCTTCTTATCGATGTCTGCGACGATCGGGAAGAAGTAGTCGGGATGCCCCAGGTAGGTGAGCGAGCCTCGCAGAGACAGTTCCGGGGACCCTGGAGAATTCCTCACGATCTCGCGCCAAGCGAGGGGCTCCTCCGACCCGTGGTCGAGTTCCTCCGTGGTGAGTGTGCGCAGGTAACGCACGAACTCGATCAGCATCGACAGCTGCTGGAAACGACGGGTGCTGAACGCGACGCCTCCCCCGAAAACGGGGGACTCGAGCGCCTCGATGATCGGAGCGGGGATCTCGTACTTGCCAGTGGCGTCTTCCAGCACCCGCTCGATGTAGCCCACCTTGGTCGCGGGAAGGAACTGTGCGAGCGGCAGTATCTGCAACAGGAAGATCTCTGCGAACAGCACGCGGACGTCGTCCGAGGCCCCGTCCAGCTGCAGCTCCAGCTTGGTAAAGAAGTCCTTGCCGGAGACGTCCGGACGCTTCACGAAACGCTCGATGAGGTTCTCGATGTTCTCGTCGGTCCACACGTCGTGGTCGGTGAGCACGGACCCGCCGCTGCGCGCACAATCCAGCAGCCGCTCTGCCTCTCTACTGACCGGCCCGTCGAAGTCGATGAGGCTGCACGCGGGCGGCTCTCCCTGGATCGTCTCGGCGGATCCGTCAGCAGGTTCGGGCTGAGCTGCGTCGAACTCCGCGAGCACCTCCTCGATCTGCTGTGAGGTGACGTTCCCCCGGGACAGGTTCCACTCGCCGACGACTTCGATCATCTCGCGGGTGAGCTGCCATGGCTTGTGAGCAGGGTGCTCGGGATACTTAGCGCGCAACGCGCGGCGCACGTCCTCGTTCGTCTTCAGTCCGAACTTCTCGGAAACGTGCTTCGGTCGCCACATCGTCATGGGGATGACCGTAGCGGGTGGGTGCGACGTTTGGGCGGCGCTCACGGAGCGGATGCCCGGAGCTGAGCGCGAGGAAACCACGCGCACGAACTCTCCCCGGGACGCGCCCGGCCGCGGCGAGCTCAGCCCAGTTCGACCGGCTCGAAGACCGAGCGGTTCGTGGGATCGATCCGGTTCAGCGGAAGTCGCCACAGCAGGAGGTGCTCACCGCGCCGGGCGTGCTCCTTCACCCAAAATCGTGCGTGTTCGAGCGTGCCGAAGACTGCGCGGGGATTGGTGTCGACCTCCGGCGCGAGCGGCCTGTCCGTCTCGACGGCGACCCAGACGAACTCCCGCGACGCGCGAGCGCGAGGTCCGATGACCTCGAACTCGATCCAATGAACCCCGATGCCGGGGTTGCGCAATTCGGCTCTGATCGCGTCGGCCTCGTCCTCGAAGACACCAACGAGCGGCCGGTACGGACCGAACGTCGTCGGGCTGTCGTCGGACGGGACTTCGCGGAACATGAGCTGCACGTAGCGCGGCTCGGGCTTGACCATTCGCATCTGCTGGGCCTCCTTCATGGTGCGGTCGGAACACGTGATCCGCCGATCGGTCGCACCCAGGCCATACGTCGGAGTCAACCTTTATGCCATGATTCGCCAGCTTAAGCAGCTGAATGAGGGGATGGCCCCAGTGTCTGCACTGTGAAGGGCTGATGATTGAAGAACCCGTTCCTCGCCACGACCTCAACGTGCTGTCCGTCCGGCACGTCGACCCGCGCCCCCGCAACTCCGAGAACACTGCCTGCGACGCGATAGCGAGCACCGATGGCGATTTCGTGCGCACCCCCAGTGGTATCAATCTGGAGCGGTCGGCCCCATTTTGCCTCGTGGTCGATACCGTCCAGGCGAACGATCGGGTGAGCGAACAACCTCAGAAACCACCCGTTCACCCAATGGGTGCGAGGCGTGACCGCTATGGACGAACTCATGACCTCACTCTGTCATGACGTCGAATGGGTTCATACAGCATCTCGGCGTCGATGCTCTTCATGCGCCCAGCTCAATCGGCTCGATGAGCGAGGGGTCGGTCCGGTCGACCTTCCGGGCGTTGTTCACCTGACGATCCACCGGGTGGGTCACGAGGGTCTTCGCGATCTCCTCGGAGACCTCGCCGAGCCCCTGGTGCAGATCGGCCTTCTCGTCGTCGTCGAGCTTGCCCGGCGCGAGCCAGTCCCCCAGCTTGTCGTCCGGGAGATAGGCGGGCATGCGGTCGTGGACGTCGCCGGCGGCGTCCTTCGCCTCGCGGGTGATGATCGTGAAGGTGACCTTCCAGTCGTCCCCGTCCTTGCGCGCGGCGGCGAGGCCGGCGGCGTTCAACAGTCCACCCTTCTCGGGATGGACGTAGTAGGGCTGCTTCGTGCCGTCCTCCTGCTCGACCCACTCGTAGTAGCCGGTCATCGGGACGACGACGCGCTGTGAGGTGAAGGAGCCCTTGAACATGCCGTTGGTCGTGACCGTCTCGTAGCGGGCGTTGATCGGCCGCGGGCCCGTCTCTTTCGCCCACGAGGGGCGAAGGCCCCAGCGGGCCGGCTCGAGGGTGCGCTGCAGCTCGCCATCGTCGTCGTAGTGCTCGCGCACCACCGGCACCAGCGTGGAGGGCGCGATCGAGAACACCGGCGACCAGTCCGGATCCTCGCGATCAGCCTTGGTCGCGACGTAGGCGTGGAGCAGCCCCGTCTCGTCGTAGTCGAGCACGAACCGTCCGCACATGGTGGGTCCCTTCGTCGTCGGTGTGACGAGCGTAGCCACACCAAGCAACCCTCACTGCCGTCCATCGCACGGGAGGCATGCCGGCGACCGATCTCCGCTGGTGGTCGCAGGTAAGGCAGGACGGCGTCGTCCGCGTCCTGACGAGCACGGATGATCGCTAAAGCGAGCTGCGCCAGAACAGCCCGTTCGCCGGAGTCCTCCGGGAGACCGAGCGCCGCCTGGCGCGGCGGTCGTTCCGCGAGCACTGGGCCCCACGAGCACGCGGCAGAGTCGCGTCCTAGTTCAAGAGAGCAGGGGCGTCGTCGCCAGTCTGCATCAGGCACTCGGACTCCCCTGCCATGCAGTCCTGGATGAGCGGATCGACCCACCTGCGTTCGCGTCCGGGTACATGGGACTGATGCACAAGTAGGTGTCACATCATCTGTTGCGCTGGAGAGGGTCGCAGGGAAGTGACTGCCGCACGGATAGGTGACATCTTCACCTATCCGTGCCGCAGTCCCATCAATCAAGCACCAGCGGTGGCTACGAAGTGGTCCGGACAGCCAGCGTCGCGGTCGCATCGGGTGCCACCGTGGCGGTGGCCCGCACTGCTGCCGAGTCGTATGAGGAGACGATCTCCGACTGGTAACGGCAGTTCTCCGCGTTCAGTGTGACGTCTTCGATCATGTCTCCGGGGCGAAGACAGACCTGGAGCGTGATGGTCAGCGCGTCGGAGGTCCGATTCGTGACGGTCACACTGGTGTCGTCGGCGCACAGGTCAATGGATCCGCCGCAGAATTGCAATCCGGTCCAGGAGAAGCGCTGCCAGGGGGTGTAGGGCGCGAACGTCAGTGTGCGGGCGTCGTGGTCGCGGGTCACGCCCAGCACGTCGTGGACCATGAAGCTGACGAACTCGCCGGCGCACCAGCCGCACTTGCCGAGGCCGCGTTTGATGCGGCTCGGCTCGGTCTCTGCGTGTTTGAAGGGCCACCACCAGAAGGACCCGTCGAGGTCGGTGGTTTCGCGAATGGTCCGGAGCGCGGCCGCGAGCTCGGCGCGCGTCGCCGCCGTGGAGAGCATGTGGACGTGCCCGGGGTAGGTGACGCCGTTGTAGTCGTCCCAGTCCCAGAAGTCCACGCCGCCGGTGATGCGCGAGTAGTACGGGTCCCGCGGGCTCTCCGCCCAGCGCGCGTGGGCACGGACGCGGTGGTCGTCGCGGGGCACGAATCCGTACACGGAGGCCAGCGTTAGGTCGCTCTCTTCCCCGTCGTGGGCCCGGACGAACTGCCCGTCGGCGTAGATGCCTTCGACGAACATCTGCTCGCCGTCGACGACGCGCACGCCGCGCGCCGAGATCGCCTCGTGCAGCTCCTCCGCCAGCGCTCTGAGGTCATCCGCGACCACCGTCCCGAGGGCATCGGAGAAGTCGTCGGCGAGGGCCTTGGCTGCCCGCCAGGCGAGGATATTCGATCCAATGTGGAAGTCTCCGCGGGAGGGGCCGTCAGAGATGTACAGCGTCCGGTAGAGGCCCATGTGGCCGGGGCGCTCGGCCAGCAGCGCCTCTCCGAGCTGGCGAGCGTGCTCGATAACGTGCGTGGTGGCGTCGTCGAGCGCCTGCCTCCCGTGGCGCTGGAGGAATAGCGCGGAGAGCACGATGGCGAGGCAGGCGTTGCCGAGGGAATGCTGCAGTCCTGTGGCCTCGGGGTTGATCTCCGCCTCTCGCTCCCACGGACGCTCGGGAAGGCCGTACTGCGCGAGGAAGTCGATGGCCCTTCCCGCGAGGCGGGGCTGCGAGTCGAGCAGGCCGAGGGCGCTGTAGCCGAAGTCGCGGGTCCAGACGTCCGGCAGCGGGTTCGCGTTGGAGCCCCAGAAGGACCCCGCGGCGGTGCCGTCGGGCAGGAGCAGCATCGACTGGCGGGCGAGTTCGCTTGCCCTCGTAAGTAGTTCGCCGAACCAGGGGTCCTCGGGCACGTCGAGTGTTCCCAGGGACCCAACGTGGCTCGTCACGGACTCCTCGCGGGAACGGGCGATGTCCTCGACGGAAGGGGCGGATGGGTGGTGTTGCCCGGCGGGGTCGCGGTCGAGCCGGATGACCGCGCCGACGCGGTGCCGGGCCCCGGGCGCGAGTCGGACGGCCAGCTCGCCTCCGGTGCTGGCTCCGTTCTCGCCGACGAGGACGACGACGGGGTTGAGGGGCGGGAGCTCATGGACGGGTCTGGCGTCGATCTGCGGCCGAACCGTCACCGCGCGCTCCTGGTCGGTGTCGTTGATCAGGGTGAGCAGTGCGCGGATTTCGGCGGGGGCGGGGTCCCCGGCGGGTGCGAACACCTCGCGAAGCACCTCAATCCCATGGCCCCGCTGTCGGAACGCGGGGGTCACCCGATCGCGGAACTCCAGGCTGCCCTCGGACGGGTCCAGCCCTCGCTCCCCGTCCGTCGTGGCGGCGAACACGCCCAGGTCGATGCATCCTTGCCAGAAGCTGAGCTGCTTGTGGATGTACACGCCGGGAATCGCGCGGCCGCGAACGTCCTCGATCCCATCAGCGGCGACGGCGCGGCGCAGCCGTCCGGAGGCGTCGAGAGCCCCGAGGACCACGTTGTTGGAGACGTCGACGCTGAAGGGGTAGTCCGTCTTCCGGGCGTGCACCGCCTCGGGGTCGAGGGCAGCGGGCCAGGACAGGCCGGCAGCGCTGAAGAGGCTGGCTCGGTCTCGGGCGGCGCGGCGCTCGTCGTAGCCCAGCGCGGCGCTGGCGGTGGGTGGAGAAGGGGCAGTCATGAGGGGTTGTGCCTTTCGGTGCGTGTTTCGGGAATGGTCGGGAGGGGAGCTATTTGCCGGTGCGTGCTTCGGGGATTGGTCGGGACGGGGCTATTTGCCTCCAGTGAAGGTCACGCCCTGGACGAAGTACTTTTGAGCCAGGAAGAACAGCAGCACCACGGGCAGGAGCACCATGGTCGCGGCGGCCATCAGCAGGCCCCACTGGCCCGTGTACGCGCCCTGGAACGAGGCGAGGCCCACCGCCAGGGTGTAGTTCTTCTGGCTGTTGAGGTAGATGAGCGGGCCCAGGAAGTCCTTCCAGGTGTTGACGAAGGTGAAGATCACGACCACGAGGACGGCGGGCTTGGCCAGGGGCATGATGACCCGCCACCAGACCCACCACGGCGATGCGCCGTCGACGTAGGCGGCCTCGTCGAGTTCGTAGGGGATGTTGAGGAAGAACTGGCGGAGCATGAAGATGTAGAAGGCTCCCTGCATGCCCGCTCCGCCGAAGAACGCCGGCGCGATCAGCGGGACGAAGGTGTCGATGGCCCCGAGGTTCTGCCACATCCAGAAAGTCGGGATGATCGTGACCGCGTACGGCAACAGCAGCGTGCTGATCGTCAGCCCGAAGACGAGGTCCCTGCCCCGCCAGTGCATCCGTGAGAAGCTGAAGGCGGCCAGGGAGCAGCTGAGGATCATTCCCACTAGCACGCCGGCCTCGACGATGATCGTGTTCAGGAGGTACCGCCCGAAGGGGACGGTGCTGAAGACCTCGGCGTAGTTCTGCGGGAGCCACGGGTCGGGTATCCACTCCGGGGGGCTCGTGAAGATCTGCTGGTCGCCCATGAGCGAACTGCGCACGAGCCAGACCAGGGGCAGCACGGTCGGAACGATGCCGAGGATGAGCACCGTGTAGAGGACGATCGCTCGGGTCTTCTTCGACTGTCGGTGTGAATTCATCGCGCTCCTCCGATGCCGTAGTGGACCCAGCTGCGCGACCAGCGGAAGAGCAGCAAGGTGAAGATGCCGATGAGGACGAAAACGACCCAGGCCAGGGCGGAGGCGTACCCCATCATCGAGTTGGTGAAGGCGGACCGGTAGAGGTAGTAGACGATGAAGAGCGATCCGTTGTTCGGTCCGCCGTTGGTCATGATGTAGGCCTGGTCGAACGTCTGGATCGTCGCGACGAGGCTGGTGACGAGGTTGTAGAAGATGATCGGCGTCATGAGCGGAAGAGTGATGTTGCGGAACGCGTGCCACCAGTTGCCGCCGTCGAGGCTGATGGCCTCGTAGAGGTACTCGGGGACGTCCTGCAGGCCCGCGAGGAAGATGACCATGATGTTGCCGAATCCCCAGACCGTCATGAGCACGAGCGAGGGAATGACGGTGTGCTCGTCGAACGTCCAGTTGGACGTCGACAGCCCCACCGACCGCAGGATCTCGTTGAACAGTCCGAAGTCGGGGTTGAACATCCAGTTCCACAGCACGGCGTTGGCGACGATCGGGACGAGGGCGGGCAGGTAGTAGATCGTGCGGAACAGCCCCTTCCCGCGGGCCCGTGCGTTCAGGAGGAGGGCGACGCCGAACGCGACTACCAGCAGCAGCGGGACGGTGAGCAGTGTGTAGTAGAGCGTGACCCACAGGGATTTCCAGAACAGCGGGTCGGCGCTGAACAGCTCGGTGTAGTTGTCCAGTCCCACGAAGCTCGGCGATGCGCCGATCTGCCAGTCGGTGAGGCTGATGACGAGCGAGGCGATCATCGGGCCGAACATGAACACGACGAGGCCGATCATCGTCGGCAACGCCATGAGGACGCCGGTCCTGGCTTGCCAGTTGCGGCGTTTCATCGCTCCTCCATCGGGTTGGGGTACGCCCCGGCGAGGAGCGGCTGGATCTTGTCGCGCAGCGATGTGCAGACGTCTGCTGCGCTCTCGTGGCCCTGCTGGATCACCTCGATGGCGGGGAAGAGCACGTCGCGGATGCGCGACATGTTGCGCAGTGTCTGGACGAAGCTGGTCACTGTGTTCGTCTGGAGGTAGTCCATGACAGCGGTCCTGAACTCCGGCGGATGGTTCTCGTTGTCCGTCCAGAAGGCGATGTCTTCGGGCTCGGTGTAGTACCTCATGTCCAGGGGGAGCCAGAGTCCCGACGTGAACAGCTCGGGGAGCGCTCGGGGGTCGTTGTGGTGGACGTAGAAGTCCGTGGCCTCCTGCGGGATCGGGGTCCTGCTGTTGATCATCGTGCAGCCCGAGAACTGCAGCGAGAGGGTCTCCTGATGCTTGGGGTGGACCCCGATGCCGTAGTCGATGTTCTGCTGGTTGAGGTTGAGCATCGTCCATGTGCCGTCGAAGGCCATCGCGACCTTCCCCGATCGGAAGTCTGCGCTCGTGTCCGATCCCGAGGATCCACCGGGCTTCGGGATCGGGGCGACGTGGTGGCGGTGGATGAGGTCCTGGAGGTGCTGGAGGGCCTCGATAGCCTCCGGTGAATCCAGGGCGTACTCGGTGCCGTCCTTCGTGGTCAGGTCGCCGCCGTTGGCCCGCACCATGGCGTACCAGGCGTTGGAGTTGAAGAACCCGGAGACGCCGTACTGGGCGACGTGCGAGGGGTCGAACCCGTCGTCCTCGGGGTGCCGACCCTCGGCGTCGAGGGTGAGCGTCTTCGCATTCTCGACGAACGTATCCCAGTCCCACGCCTCTTCGGCGGTCGAGGGCGGATACTGGACGCCGGCTTCGTCGAAAGCGGGCTTGAGGTAGTACAGGCAGTTGACTGTCAGCCCGGTCTCGTTTCCCAGACACTTCCCGTCGTCCCAGAAGTAGTAGGAGCCGGGGAAGCGGTTCGCGAGCTCGGGGTGGGCGTCAAACTCGGGATAGAGGTTGTACGCCAGGCCTCGCTCGGCGAGGTTATAGGCCATGTGCTCGTGGGAGTACAGCACATCGGGCGCTTGGCCGGCCGCCACGAGGACGTTGAGCTTCGTGTCGTACTGATCGTTGCTGCCCGGTGTGAATCGCGGAATGGTCGGAACCTCGTTCTGCTGTGAGAACGCATCGAGCATTTGGCGCACGATCTGGTCCTCGTAGGTCGATCCCCAATACATGAAAGCCAGCGATTTGCCGGAACCGGCTGTCGTGCGGCTGCCAACACATGCCGAAAGGGACGCGGCCGCCGATGCCGTGAGGCCGAGCGCGCCCGCTCTGAGCAGGTACCGGCGGGACAACCTCGCCGGTGGGCTGGCCCCGGGTGGAAGGCCGAGTGAGTTGTGCATCGTCACGACGTTCTCCTTTGATGTCGTTGTGCGGCCCCGTCGATGAGCGGAGGCCTCTTGGCCGCGGGGATCAGCGCGCTGGGCCCACTGATCCACGGGTGATCGGGGGACAAGGGATGAACTGCCTCAGCGATGGACCGTCGTATCCGTGGACCCGGCGGATCGCGGTGCGCGCGGCCCATTCGCCCATCTCGCGGTGCGGGAGGCGCACGGTGGACAGGCCGGGGCTCAGCGAGTTGGCGACGCCGTCCTGGTCGTCGAAGCCGATGACGGACAAGTCGTCCGGAATCCGGAGCCCGCAGGACGCCGCGGCGTGGTAGACGGCCACGGCTATGCGGTCGGAGAAGCAGAAAACGGCAGTGGGCGGCTCCGGACCTGCGAGCAGGCGCGCGGCTGCGTCCTGGCCGTCGGCGGTCTCGGGCCCGGGGGCGTTGGCGATGTAGCGGTCCTCGGTTTCGAGGCCGGCCGCGGTCAATGCGCGGCGATAGCCGGCAAGGCGCTGCGTCTGCGCGTAGTCGAAGCCGGTGTGGTCGAGGTTGAGGAAGGCGACGCGCCGGTGCCCGGCCCGGAGGAGCTCGGCGACGGCGGTGAATGCCCCTGCTTCGTCGTCGGGCAGCACCACGTCCACGCGGCGGCGCTCAGCGTCCTCGGGGTGGGGGATCGCGCTGAGTGCGATCACGGGGATCTGAGCGGGGACGTCTGGGATTCGGACGTCCCGGGGGTAGTCTGCGGCCACGATCAGGGCGTCGACGTCGCGCTGTATGAGCGCCCGGATGGCGCGGACGTTTCGGTCGCTGTGATGGCCCGTGTCCACGACCATGAGCAGGTAGCCCTGCCGCCACGCGGCTTCCTGCGCGCCCGCGAGCATCTGACCGCTGAAGGGTATCGAGGCGACGCCCTCGGCGAGCACCCCGATGGTCTTGGAGCTGCGGGTCTTCAGGCCTCGGGCGAGCATGTTGGGCATGTAGCCCATGTCTTCGGCGACCTCGCGGATTCGAGCGGCGGAGACGGCGTTGACCCGGCCGTCGGCCCGGCCGTTGAGCACGAGGGAGACGGACGACGGGGAGACACCGACGCGCTCTGCGATGTCCTGCAGCCTCGTTGCCATGCGTCCCTCCATCGGTCGGTTAGTCGGGAAGGTATGGACGGCAAAGGTTTGCCGCAACGGGTCGACGGACTCGCTTCGGCAACAACCCCGCCTCGCCCTCAGGGGTGGGAGGCGCCCAGGGCCCGCACACCCGCTCCGGGGTGCGCGGACCCTGCTCTCCCGGTGTTCAGTACCGGCTGGCGCTGGTGGAGATCGTCGTCGCGCCGAACGCGGCGGACCCGTCGACGACGTCAAGCACGACGGCGGTGCCCGCCGGGTTCTCGAAACGCGCGCTGAGAGCGACGTCGTCCACGTAGAGCGTCGCGATGTCCTCGTCCAGCAGCAGCTGCAGGCGGTGCTCCTGGCCGTCGGCGAGGTCCGGCAGCGGGCGCTCGAGGCCGCGGTTGTCGAGCTGGCCCCAGGGCCAGTTGGGACGCTTGTCGAACTCGAGGCGCTGCTCGTCCACGATCATCGAGAACTGGTAGCCGACGTCGGTCGCTGTGTCCTCGCCGAAGCGGAGGTTGATCTCCCGAGTGCCCGGTGCAACCGTCAGCGTCGTCTCGAGCAGGCACGGCTGGGGCACGGAGTCGGCGAGGGACTGCTGGGCCAGACCGTCGCTACAGGAGAGCGCGAACGGGGTGACGGTGGTCGCGGGAGACGCGGTCAGGTGTGCCTGCACGGCGTCGGGGATCTTCACGCCCAGGGTGCCGTCCTCGCGCGCGACGACCTGGTGGATCAGCAGGGTGCCGCCCCACTGCCAGGTCCTGGTGTCGTCGTCGTTCCAGCGGGTGGCGACCCAGCCGACAAGGTAGCGGTGCTCGCCGTCGGACACGGAGCGCGCCGCGTAGTACGGGCGTCCGTCGAAGGCGTCGTCCTCGGTCGCTTCCCACGGCCCGTAGAGAGAGCGAGAGCGACGGTAGATCGTCTTGGATTTGTCGCTGTACTCGGTGACCAGGTGGTACCACCAGTCGCCTTCGCGGAACACGTCCGGCATCTCATGCATCGTGAACAGGCCCGGGGCCCAGAAGTCGCCCTGGAACTCCCAGGTCTCGTGATCGGTCGAGGTGAAGTAGACCGTCGAGCCACTCAGCCGGGTCTTGGGGCCGGCCTTGCGGGTTCCGAGGATCATCACCCACTGGCCGGCGTCCTCGTCGTAGACGACCCAGGGGTCGCGCCAGTCGTCGGGGTCGTATCCCTCCTGCGGGGCGACCAGGGACTTGTCGGTCTTGCGCCAGTGGATCAGGTCGTCGCTCTCGGCGATCATGAGGACCTGGGAAGGCTTGCCATCGGCGGCGAAGTGGTCGCGGTTGAAGCCGGTGTACATTGCGTAGAAGGTGCCGTCGGCCTCGAAGACGGATCCGGCGTAGATGAACTGGTCCTGATCGTGCTCCCCGCCGCGGACGATCGCGTCGCCGAGGTCCTCGTACTCGACGAAGTCCGTGGTGCGGGCGAGGGCCCAGCCGAAGGGCTCGCAGTCCGGGAGGGGGCCGGGGTCGCGGCCGTCGCGCTGGTGGAACAGGTAGAACGCGCCGTCGTGGAAGAACGGCATGCAGTCCCCGAACCAGGTGCCGGGGTGCTGGTAGTGGATGTCGGGCATGGTGCGGGTCAGTCCTTCGATCGAGTAGAGGGCATCGGGCTGGAGCTTCGGCTCCGTGAGGACACGGCGGGGGTGCCGTGCCCGGGTCATATCCGCGTGCCGCCGAGGCTTGAGGCGAACACGCGCTGGAAGGCGAGGAAGACGATGACGGTGGGCAGCGAGACCAGGAGGGCCCCGGCGAGGACGACAGGCGGGCCGACGGTGCCGTAGTTGCTCTGCAGGCCCGCGAGAGCGGCCATGACGGGGCGGATCTGCTCGCTGTAGCTGAGGGTGATGCCGAACAGGAGCTCGTTCCACACCCACACGAACTGGAAGATGAACGCAGCTGCGAGGGCCGACCTGCTCAGGGGCAGGTAGAACCGTGTGAAGACCCGCCACCAGTTCGCTCCGTCGAGCTGCGCCGCCTCGGCGATCTCCGGCGGGATGGTGAGCATGTGATTGCGCATGATGAAGAAGGAGAAGGGTATGCAGGTGGCGACGTAGATCAGCAGCAGCCCCAGCCGCGAGTCGTAGAGCCCTGAATCGCCCCGGGTTTGTTAGAGGCTCGCAAGTGCCGCTTCGGCGGGTGCCGGTGCGGTCTGGTTGTGATGGTAGGTGTCCTCGAGCTCGACGG
>NZ_JBHTSV010000050.1:0-21650 GCF_042794925.1 Brachybacterium sp. NPDC056505 | reverse complement strand
GCTGCGGCGGGCCCCTCGGCGCGGGGCGCGGGGGGCGCGCGGGGGGCCCCCCCCGGGGGGCCCGCCGCGGCGGTGCTGCGTCGTCGTGCTGCTCATCGAGGGACGACGATCCTCACTTCTGCGCGCGAGCGCTGCGACGGCGGCTCACGACGGCTCCGACGACGCCCGCGGTGACGAGCGCGCCGCCGGCTGCGAGCAGCCCGGCGTCCTCGATGCCGGCGGTGGTGCCGTCACCGGTCTCGACGCCGCCCTGCGGCATGTCGGACATCTGGCTCACGGTGACCGCACCGCAGGCCGCGGGATCCGTGGCCTCGCTGGGCAGCGAGGGGTCGAGATCGGACTTGGTGTCCCCGTCGTACTTCCCGCTGCCGTTGTGGTCCACACCGTGCACGACCACGACAGCCTTGCCGTCCTTGAGGGACGAGGCGACGTCGTCGCTCACCTTGATGGTGCGCTCGTAGTGGCCGTCACCCGTGGGGAAGTTCGCGACGTCCAGACCGTTGTCCGGCCCGGTCCCGCCCTTCGTGGTGAGCGAGGTGCCGATCATGCCGTAGTCGTCCATGGCGTCGCTGACCTGGATGGCTCCGTTCTCGCCCGAGCCCTTCATGTTCGGGTCGGGGCACTTGCCCTTGCCTCCGATGTGGATGTGCTGGGCGTGCGGCGAGCCCTCGAGCAGCCCCTTGGTATCCATCTTCACGGTGAGCTGGTCACCGTCGAGGGTGAGCCAGGCCGTGCCCGAGGCGCCGGAATCGTTGAGCTCGCTGAGGTCTGCCTGGTAGCTGTGCGCGTCACTGCCCTCGGCGAGAGCCGGTGCGGTCGCGCCGAAGCCGACCGCCGCCATCGTGGCGGCCATGAGGGAGATGGACTTCATCGTCTTGCGCATGATGCCTCCGTTCGGAGTCACCGTGCGGCCGACAGGCCGCAGGGGACGGTGACGAAGGGTGTTCGGAGCGTCGAGCGGTCCGGATTGGTCGGGAATCGGTCGGGAATCGTTCGGGATCCGGCCGGTCCCGGGATGTCACGGGAAGGTCACGGATGGGTCTCGGTGTCCGCCGACGCGCACCGCGCATGGTCAGGGCATGGTGTCATGCGTCACGTCGGGGTCCTCTCCTCCGGAGCCCGACCCGGCGCCGCCGGCCATCCCTCTCCCCTCCCCGAGGCAGCCCATGAGACACCTCCCTGCGCACCGTCGCGCCCTCCTCTCCCCACGATCCCTCCTCACCGCCGGCGCCGCGGCAGCCCTCGCCGCAGCCATGCTCGGCCCCCTCCCCGCCCAGGCCGACGGTCAGGGCGACGACCTCGGGACGGCCTCCTCCCACGGAGTCGAGGCCCCCGCGAAGGGCTCCCCCTCCCTCGACGGCGTGAAGGGTTCCGTGCCCGACCGCTACCTGGTCCAGGTCGAGGGCGCCCCGCAGGCGCAGGGCACTCCCCAGCGCACGCTGAAGACGAAGCAGACCGGCGTCGTGGAGAAGGCGGAGAAGGACGGCCTGGACCTGACCGTCGACCAGTCCTTCACGCACGCGTGGAACGGCATGGCGGTCTCGATGACGAAGGCCGATGCCGAGGCGCTCCAGGACGTCGACGGCGTCACCGCCGTCTACCCCGTGATGCAGGTGGCCCTGCCGCCGGACGAGGACGACGCCTCCCCCGAGGACGAGTACGCCAACGCCATGACCGGTGTGGACAGCGTCCAGAAGGTCGACGGCCTGGACGGCGAGGGGGTGACCGTCGGCGTCATCGACTCGGGCGTCGACTACAACAACCCCGATCTCGGCGGCTCCGGGACGAACGACCAGACGAAGGACTTCCCCGGCTCGCGCGTGACCATGGGCTATGACTTCGTGGGCGATGACTACGACTCCTCGGTCGCGGGCAGCGTCCCGAAGCCCGACGAGTACCCCGACGACTGCGGCGGGCACGGCACCCACGTCGCGGGCATCATCGGGGCCGACGGCGACGTCACCGGGGTCGCCCCGAAGGCCGACATCGCCTCCTACCGGATCTTCGGCTGCGAGGGCACGAGCTCGACCGACGTCATCCTCGCCGCGATGGACCGCGCCTTCGCCGACGGCGTCGACGTCATCAACATGTCGCTCGGCGCCTCGTTCATGACCTGGGACGAGTACCCGACCGCGCAGGCCTCGAACGAGATCACCGCCAAGGGCGTCGTGGTCGTCGCCTCCGGCGGCAACGAGGGCGAGGCCGGCACGTTCTCGGGCGGCGCGCCCGGCGTCGGCAGCGACGTGATCACCGTCGGGTCCGTCGAGAACACCGACGCCCACACCCCCTACTTCGCCGTGGGCAAGACGAAGTACGGCTTCACCTCCGCCGAGGACGGCGGGAAGGTCCCGACCTCCGGCAAGGTCGTGCTGGCGAGCGCCGGCGAGGACTCGGACGCGGCCGACGCCCCCGTCCTGGCCTGCGATCCGGCCGAGGTTCCGAAGCCGACGAAGAAGAAGCAGGCCCTGCTCGTCAAGCGCGGCACGTGCTCCTTCTACGACAAGGCGGCGAACGCCCAGGAGGCCGGATACACCGCGGTCGTGCTGTACAACAACAGCGCCGGTCTCATCAGCCCCACCGTCGCGGGCGACCCGGAGATCACCATCCCCGTCGTCTCCATCACCCAGGACGACGGCGTCGCCCTGCAGGAGGCCATCGCCGCGGGCACGACGAAGATCGCCTGGAAGGACGGCGTGGCCGTCTTCCCGAACTTCGGCGCCGGCCTCATGTCGAGCTTCTCCTCGTACGGGCTCACGGCCGAGCTGGGCCTGAAGCCCGACCTGTCGGCCCCCGGCGGACAGATCTATTCGACCGTGCCGCTCGAGCAGGGCGGGCACGGCACGAAGTCCGGCACCTCGATGGCCTCCCCGCACGTCGCGGGCGCGGCCGCGCTGATGCTGCAGGAACACTCGGGCTGGACGCCGAAGCAGGTGAAGTCGGCGCTCGTGAACACGGCCGATCCGCTGGACTGGTCGCTCGAGCCCGGCAAGGGGTACCTCGAGCCGGTGCACCGTCAGGGCGCGGGCATGCTCGACATGGTCGAGGCCGCCCACACCTCCACGTACGTCGCCGAGCCGACGATCTCGCTCGGCGACAACTCGCAGGGCGCCCACTCGGTCACGGTGAACGTGCGCAACGACGGCGACACGGCGAAGACCTACGCGGTCTCGACCCGCAGCGGCGTCGCCACCGGCGGCTCGCCGTCGGACCCGGCCTTCCAGGTCGCGGACCCCTCCGTGCGGCTCTCGAGCCGCTCGGTGACCATCCAGCCGCACCGCTCGGCGCTTGTGACCGCGCGGATCAGCGAGGACTTCGGCGAGGACGGCATCATCTATGGCGGCTGGATCCAGCTGACCGGCGATGACGAGGACCTCTCGGTGCCCTTCGCGGGCATGTCCGGCGACTACCAGAACGTCGAGGTGCTCGGCGCCCACGACGGTCTGCCGGTCCTCGGCAAGGCGCAGGGCGAGAACATCGTGCCGGTCTCCGGCGAGGACGCGACGTACTCGATGTCCGGGGACGACGTCCCCTACGTCCTCTTCTACCTGGACTACCCGGTCGAGCGCCTGGACGTGGCCGTGTACCACGCGAAGGCCGACGGCTCGAAGGGCCGGCTCGTGAACCCCAAGGTGGGCACGGTCAGCTCCGAGAGCAAGTGGGGCCGCTCCGCCGAGACGGAGGCACTGCCCTGGGACGGCACCTACCAGACCGCGAAGGGGAAGACCGTCACCGCGAAGGACGGGAAGTACATCATCGAGGTCCGCGTGCTCAAGGCACTCGGCGATCCCGACACGGCCTCCGACTGGGAGAGCTGGGACTCCGAGGTGCTGACGCTGGCGCACCAGAAGCCCTGAGCCAGGTGAGGGATCCGTCGCCGCCCCTGAGGCGCTGACGGCCCCGCGCCGCTCCAAGCCGTCGCCCCCGATCCGCAACCGCGGGTCGGGGGCGGCGTCGTGCGCTGGGGCACCCTCGCGCGAGCACGCGTTCCGTGCACCCCGGCCACGTGCTTTGATGGGGCGCACCCGCGCGCGGGAGGCTGCGGCCCGACCCACCCGTCGGCCCGTCCGTCGGCCCCGTGCGCACCGGAGTCCAGGGGGAGGTCGCGATGGGACGCGAGATCGGCTCGACCCAGTACACCCGCAGCGAGCGCACGCATTACCGGCGGGAGCTGAGGCGCAATCTCGACCTGTTCGAGACGTTCCTGGACACCGCCGAGTTCCGCACCGAGGGCACCATCGGCGTCGAGCTCGAGATGAACCTCGCCGTCGAGTCGGGCGACGGGGACCCGATGGCGCCGGCCCTCCTGGCTGACGAGGTCATCCCCGCGATCGACGACCCCGACTTCGTGCACGAGCTGGGACGCTTCAACGTCGAGGCGAACCTGCCCGTCACCCACCCGCGCGGCAGCGGGCTGCGCGACCTCGAGCAGCAGCTGCACGAGCGGATCGAGAAGGCCGACGCCACGGCGCGCCGACACGGGGCGCGCGTGGTGCCCGTCGGGCACCTGCCCACCCTCACCTCCGAGATGTTCCAGGACGACTCCTGGCGCTCCCCCGGCGCCCGCTACGAGGCGCTCGAGAACACGGTGATGGAGGCGCGCGGCGAGGAGATCCACCTGCGCATCAGCGGTGAGGGCCGCGGGCTGGACGTCGAGTTCGACTCGATCGGGCCCGAGGCCGCATGCACGTCCATGCAGCTGCACCTGCAGGTCTCCCCCGAGCAGTTCGCCGACGTCTGGAACGCCGCGCAGGCGATCGCCGGCCCCCAGGCGGCGCTGGGCGCGAACTCGCCGTTCCTGTTCGGGCGCCGGCTCTGGCACGAGAACCGGATCCCGGCGTTCACGCAGGCACTGGACACGCGCCCGCCCGAGTACGCGACCCAGGGCGTGCGCCCGCGGGTGTGGTTCGGCGAGCGCTGGATCACCTCGATGTTCGACCTCTTCGAGGAGAACGTGCGGCTGTTCCCCGCGCTCATCCCCGAGTCCCGCACTATGGCCGAGGAGCCGCTGCTCGCCGAGAGCGCGTCCCCCCGCCTGCACGAGCTGATGCTGCACAACGGCACCGTGTGGCGCTGGAACCGCCCGATCTACGACCCCGGCGAGGACATGCCCCACCTGCGCCTGGAGAACCGTCTGCTGCCGGCCGGGCCGTCGGCGATCGACATGGCCGCGAACGCCGCGTTCCTCTACGGGATCCTCGAGTCGCTCGTGAAGGAACGGCGCCCGCTGTGGTCGCGCATGAGCTTCGAGCAGGCCGCCGAGCACTTCGAGCTGTGCGCGCGGTGGGGCCTGGAGGCCCGCATCACCTGGCCGCGCCTCGGCAAGGTGCGCGTCGCGGACCTGCTGGTGGAGCACCTCATCCCCCAGGCCATGCAGGGCCTGCGTGACCTCGGGACCGACGAGGACGTGATCGAGCGCTACGAGTCGGTGCTGCTGGGACGCGCCCGCTCGGGACGCAACGGCGCCCGCTGGCAGATCGACACCGTCACCTCCCTCGAGCTGCGCGGCGCGAGCCGCCAGGACGCCCTCGCCCGGATGACGGCGATGTACATCGAGGGCGTCCACTCCGGGCGCCCCGTGCACGAGTGGCCGATGCCCGCGCGGGGCCAGGCCGATGCCTGAGAGGTCCTGGCAGCCCGGTCGGCGCCGCCCCGCGCCCCGTCGGCCCGCATGCCGAGAGCGCGTCTCAGATCCTGGATGTCCGGTTTAGAGTGAGCGCATGAGCCAGAATCCCTCCTCCCCCACCTCCGCTCCGCCCACTCCCCCGTCGGCCCCCGCCGGCTCCACGAGCGAGGACCGCTCCGCGCGCGTCGCGGTGACCGTGTTCCCCGTGCTGATCCTCGCCGCCGCCGCGCTGGGCTTCTTCGTGCCCGCCGCCGGGCAGGCGATCTCCGGGTACACGAACCTTTTCCTGGGCATCATCATGTTCGCGATGGGCCTCACGCTCACCATCCCCAACTTCTCGCTCGTGCTGAAGCGGCCCCTGCCGGTGCTGATCGGCGTGCTCGCCCAGTACGTGGTGATGCCGCTCGTGGGCTTCGCCGTCGCCTGGGTGCTGCAGCTGCCGCCCGAGCTCGCGGCCGGCGTGATCCTCGTGGGCTGCGCCCCCGGCGGCACCAGCTCGAACGTCATCAACTACCTCTCGAAGGCGGACACCGCGCTCTCGGTGACGATGACCTCGATCTCGACGCTGATCGCGCCCATCCTCACCCCTGTCCTGACCCTCTGGCTCGCCGGCGCCTACATGCCGCTCGACGCCGGCGAGATGGCCCTGAGCATCGTGAAGATGGTGCTGATCCCCGTGATCGCCGGCCTCGTGATCCGCCTGGTGCTCTCGCGCCTGGTGGACCGCATCCTGCCGGCCCTGCCGTGGGTGAGCGTCGCCGGCATCTCCCTGGTCGTCATCGCGGTGGTCTCCGGCAGCGCCGACCAGATCGTCTCCGCGGGCGCGCTCGTGCTGCTCGCCGTGGTGCTGCACAACGCCTTCGGCTACCTGCTGGGCTACTGGTTCGCGCGCGTGCTGCGCCAGCCGATCCGCACCGCCCGCACCACCTCGATCGAGGTCGGCATGCAGAACTCGGGACTCGCCGCCACGCTCGCCGCCCAGTACTTCAGCCCTGCCGCGGCACTGCCCGGCGCCGTGTTCTCGATCTGGCACAACCTCTCCGGTGCGGTGCTCGCCATGTACTACCGGCGCACGGCGCAGCGTCAGGACGCCGACCCGCGGGACCGGCGCGCGCCCGCCGTCTCGCGGTGACGCGGATCACCTCGCGTCCGGCGGTGCAGGGAACGTGCCCTCACGACCCGACGCTCGCCGCGCTGACCTGGGGCGATGCGGAGGGCGCACAGGATCTGCACACCCTGGGGCGCCCTTCCCAGGAAACCCGTAGGGACGCTCCAGCGAATCTTGCAGACAGGCTGGTTATCTGTACTCAACGCGTTACCGGCGGTCGGGCCTTCTGAGGAGGTGGCCCCGCCACTGAAGCCGGAACGCGGGGGAAAGGGATGGCCCCGGCTCGTGGGGACGAGCCGGGGCGCTTTCTTTGTCGGGGGTCTTCCTGGCTCCGGGCCTCACTCCACGGCGAGGGGCCTGCGCGCATCGCGGCGCGTGCCGCGCACACGGACCACCATCCCGGCCCACGCCACGGCGAGCGCGACCACTCCCGTGAAGAAGACGAGGGGCAGCACCGGGTCCGAGCGCAGGAGGTGCGGTATCAGCCGCCCGGGCGAGAGGATCGCGAAGACGAACGCGATGCACGTGCCCAGGTAGGAGCCGATCATCCACACCCGGTGCGCCGAGACGTTGCCGCGCCGGATGTTGACGACGCCCATCGTGATGGAGAACAGCGTCCACACCGCGAGCGCGTGCAGCCAGCTGAGCCCCTGCGGGTGGATGAAGAAGCTCGAGACGCACGTGAGGACCATGGAGATCGCCCACGTGCGACCCAGCCAGCGGTGCGCACGGTCGCGGTGGCGCCGGAAGATCTGGATCGGCCCCAGCGTGAGGACGATCAGCGCGCCGAGCGCGTGGAGGACGATGACGACGACAGGTGTGCCCATGCGCCGAAGGTAATGTGACGGGCGACACGGCGCCATCAAGATAGCTGCCGGTCCTCGCACTATCCGACCGTCCCGGAGCATCCGCACGGCGGCGCCGGCGAGGTCCGAGGGGGATCGCATGCTGCTGAACGAGCTGGCCCGCACGAGCGGCACGAGCACGGCGAGCATCAAGTACTACCGGCGCCAGGGGCTGCTCCCGCCCGGCCGTCGGCTCACCGCGACGCGCTTCGACTACGGACGCGAGCACCTCGAGCGCCTCGCCCTGATCCGCGCGCTGCGCGAGCTCGCCCATGCCCCGATCGAGGACATCCGGGCGCTCACCACCGTGATCGACGAGGGTAGGCCCCTCGTGAAGGCCCTCGAGATCGCGCAGGCCATCGCGACGGGTCTGCCCGCCCGTCTGCACGAGGAGCCCCCTCCGGAGGGAGAGGACCCGCGCGTCGCGGAGCTGGTGGAGGCGATGGGCTGGGCGGACGTCGGCAGCGGCCCCCGGGTCGCCCTCGCCCGGCTGCTCGGGACGATGGGCGCCGAGGGCGTGGCCTCGGACCTGCCGACCCTGCTGCGCTACGCCCGCCCACTCGAGGAGATCGCCAGGGAGGACCTCGCGGGGATCCGCAGCGCTCCGCAGAGCCATCCCGGAGCGTCGGCCGACGGGCGCTCCCCCAGCACCGATGCGATCGTGCGCCAAGCGCTCATCGGCTCCCTCGCCTTCACCCAGCTGACGGTGGTGCTGCGCGCGCTCGCACATGCCTCCGTCAGCCTCGAGGTCGGGGCCGAGGAGGGGCAGACTGGTCCCCATGGCGCCCACCCCTGATCCCACGTCCACCCTCCTGCAGTACCTGCGCGAGGCGCGGGAGTCCCTGCTCTGGAAGCTCGACGGCCTGAGCGAGCGGGACCTGCGCCTGCCCCGCACACCCACCGGCACCAACCTGCTGGGCCTGGTCAAGCACGTCGCGAACGTCGAGGCCGGCTACTTCTCCCTCGTCTCCCCCGAGCCCTACCCCCACCCGGAGGACCTGGTGCCGCCGGCCGCGGAGGAGACCGACCCGCTGGTCGACATGTACGCCTCCGCCGGCGAGAGCGCGCAGCTCGTGGTGGCCCGCTACCGGCGCGTGCAGACCTTCGTCGACGAGGTCGTCGAGGCCCTGCCGCTCGAGACCACGGCCGAGGTCCCCTGGTGGCCGCGCAGCCGCCGCACGATCTCCCTGCACCGGATCCTCGTGCACGTCACCGCCGAGGTCTCCCGGCACGCGGGCCACGCGGACATCCTGCGCGAGGGCATCGACGGGGCGGCCGGACTGCGCCGCGACAACTCGAACCTGCCGGCCGGCGAGGACTGGCCCGACTACAGGGCGCGGCTGGAGGCCATCGCCGATCGCTTCTGAGCGCCCTGACGCTGCGCGCCCGGCCGCTCGGCGAGCGCCCGCTCGTAGGCGGAGCAGAGACGGTCCAGCGCGGCCTCGAGCACGGGCGTCGGGGTCGCGATGACGAGCCGGGCGAAGCCCTCTCCCTCGGGACCGAAGACGGCGCCCTCGTCGCAGTAGAGCATCGCCTCGCACGCGTGCAGCCGCGTCAGCTCCTCATGGCGGAGCCCGAGCGCGCGCAGGTCGATCCACTGCAGGTAGGTGCCCTCGAGGTCGCACACGCGCACCGCGGGCAGGCGGTCGGCGAAGATCTCGCGGACCCGGCGGTGGTTGCGGGCGACCAGCTCGTTCACCGCGTCCAGCCACGGCTCGGCGCGCGTGTACGCGGCCTCGCAGGCGACGGCGCCGAGCACGTTGGGGTTGTCGAAGCCGAGGTCGTCCCGGGCCTCGGTGAGGCGCTCGCGCAGCGCCGGGTCGGGGATGATCGCGTTGGCGATGCCGAGCCCGGCGAGGTTGAAGGACTTGCTGGGCGAGGTGAGGACGATGGTGCGCTCGACCAGCCGCGCATCGATCGTCGGCGCGACCAGGTGCTCATGGCCGGCCTGCACGAGATCGGCGTGGATCTCGTCGCTGACCAGGAGCAGGTCGTGCTCCAGGACGATCCGGGAGATCTCCTCGAGCTCCCAGCGCTCCCACACGCGGCCGGTCGGGTTGTGCGGGCTGCACAGCAGCAGCATCGTGGTCGCGGGGTCCTTCGCGAGCTCCTCGAGCTCGTCGAGGTCGAGGCGGAAGCGGCCCGCGCTCTCGACGAGCGGATTGCGCACGATGCGTCGGCCGCTCGAGGTGATTGACCGGTACATCGGGTAGTAGGCGGGGGTCTGCACGATGATGCCGTCGCCGGGTGCGGTGAGCTCGCGGATGGCCCAGGTGAAGGCGGGGATCACGCCCGGTGTCACCCGGATCCAGTCGGGGTCGACGTCCCAGCCGTGGCGTCGGCGCATCCAGCCGGTGACGGCGCCCAGGTAGTGGTCGGTGGGGACGGTGTAGCCGAGGACGAGGCCGCGCGCGAGGGCGCTCTGGAGGGCGTCGATGATCTCCGGGGCGTTGGCGAGGTCGAGGTCGGCGACGGAGAAGGGCGCGATGGGCGCGCCCGCCGTGTCGCGACATCGCTCGAGGTCGACGTCGGCCGTGCGCGCCGCCTCGCTCATCGCCGTCCACTTGGAGGACCCCATGGACGTGCGGTCGACGAGGGTGTCGAGGTCGTACGCGGTCATGGTTCCTCCTGGTGCGCGGTGCGGGCGGGTGTGCGGACGATGGGGCTGGTCAGGCGGCGGCGACCACGGTGACCTCGATGAGCGCGCCCTTGGGCAGCGCGGCGACGGCGTAGGCCATGCGCGAGGGGTACGGCTCGGTGAAGAAGGTCCCGTACTCCTCGTTGACGGCCGCGAAGTCCTCGATGGAATCGAGCAGGACGGTGACCTGCAGTGCCTTCTCGAGCCCGGAGCCGGCGGCCTCGAGGATCGCGCCGGCGTTGGTGAGCGCGCGGCGGGTCTGCTCGCGGACGCCGCCCTCGACGATCGCGCCGGTGGCGGGGTCCAGCGGGATCTGCCCGGAGACGAAGATCGTGTCGCCGTGGCGGACGGCCTGGGAGTAGGGGCCGATGGCGGAGGGGGCCTGGTCGGTGCTGATGGCCTGGGTCATGGGTGCTCTCCTCGGTGGGTGGTGTGGCTGTGGGACGGATCAGTGCCGCAGGTCGATGCCGAAGACACGGCGGATCTGGGCGACGGCGTGACGGGTGAAGCGGACGTCGGACGGGGTGCTCGCGAAGGGCACGAAGAGGCCCGGATGGTCGGGGTGGGCGACGCGCCCGTGGCCGGCGCCGGGGGTGACGACGAACCCTGCCTTCTCCATGCGCGCGAGCAGCTCGCGGCGGGTGGTGGGGTGGCGGGTGCCGCGGCCGCCGCGGGCCGACCTGCCGGAGGCCTCGATCGCGGCGTCCAGCGCGTCCTCGTACTCCTCGGGTCGCACGGAGAGCGCGTAGCGGGCGGTGAACAGGCCGATCACGGCGTTCTCGGCACGGTGCACCTGCACCACGAGGTCACCGCGCAGGAAGTGGTCGCTGGTGCCGGCATCGGCGCTCCACGACTCCTCCGGGTCGGCCACGGTGTGCACGATGGTCTCCGTGGGGACGTCGGTGACGCCGACGGTGCGTATCGCGCCCTCATCGATCGTGAGCGGGCGGAGATTCGGGCGCGGGTCCTCGGGGACGAGGGAGTGGACGGCCTCGGCGGGCGGCGCCTGCGCGGGACGCGGGAGCTCCACGGTCCGGGCTCGGCGGTGCGCGGGCAGTCGGTCACCGGCCGACGGGTCCTGCGTCGTCGCCGTGCCGTGCGTCCGCTGCTGCCCCGGGAGCTCTTTTCCGCTCCCGCCTCGGGTTTCGCCCTGGTCCGGAGCGCGACGACCGGTGGCGGTC
This sequence comes from Brachybacterium sp. NPDC056505, assembly GCF_042794925.1. Lineage (NCBI taxonomy): Bacteria > Bacillati > Actinomycetota > Actinomycetes > Micrococcales > Dermabacteraceae > Brachybacterium > Brachybacterium sp. NPDC056505. The sequence continues at coordinate 10,255 of NZ_JBHTSV010000050.1, read as the reverse complement.
CAGTCGACGGGCCGCACGCGGACAGCGGGCGCGGGGCGTCCCCGCAGCGCGGCCGGCGAGGGCGCGGCGGGGCGCGGCGTGCGGGGCTCCTGCGTGCTCATCGGGCCTCCTTCCGCCTCGTGCGTGTTGCTCGCCGGTGCTGCTCGTGCGTGTCGCCTCCGGCGACCGCGCCAGTCTCTCGCACGGTCGGTCCGTGCGCCTCTCATGTGTCCTCGTGAGTCGGGCACCGCTCCGGTAGCGTGGGCTCGGCCCACGGCCCCGTGAGTCCCCTCAGCCCCGTCGGCTCCGCCCCCACCCCGAAGGAGACCGCAGTGCAGCGCTTCCCTCACCGCCTCGCCGCCGCCCGTCGCCCCGTGTCCCTCGCGTGCGCGCTCGGCGCGGTCCTGGTGCTCGCCGCGGGCTGCAGCGGCGGGGACGGAGCGTCCGACGGAGCCGACTCCGGCGCGGCGCAGTCCGACGGCGGCGGCTCGTCCGAGGCCACCGGCGCAGGAGCCTCCGACGGTGGCGCCTCGTCCGACGGCGGCGGCTCGACCGGGGACTCCTCGGCATCGGCCGAGCCGATCGCCGTGACGCCGCCGGAGCAGAAGCCCGAGCTGACGGACGCGTGCACCGGTGAGGGGGCGTTCCTGGTGAAGGGCGAGAAGCCCAACGACCCGGCGCTGCCCAAGCGCGACGACCTCACGCTGAAGGTCTCGCTCGAGGACCTCACGGACGACGACGGCGCGGACCTCGTCGCGGACATCGACGGCACGCAGAGGCCGATCGAGACCGCGCACGTGGGCGACACCATCTCCGTGGACCAGTGGACGCTGTCGGTGACGAGCGTCTGCAAGGACTCCGTCGAGTTCGACCTCATCGACTGAGCGACCGGTATCCGCCGAAGCGCTCGACGACCTGCGATGATCCCTCTCCCATGACGACGCCCCGCCCCTTCGACCTCGCGGCGATCGGCGCCGGTCTGCCCGTCGCCGACGCGCGCGAGGAGCTCGCCGACGCCGCGACGACCGGTGCGCTCGTGGTCACGGCGCCCCCAGGCACCGGCAAGACCACCTTCGTGCCGCCGCTCGTGGCGGACCTCGTGCCCGGCCGCACCCTGGTCACCCAGCCGCGGCGCGTCGCCGTGCGCGCCGCCGCGCGTCGGATCGCGCAGCTCGACGGCTCGCGTCTCGGCGAGCGCGTGGGCCTCACCGTGCGCGGGGAGAGGCACGTCGGCCCGCAGACGCGCCTCGAGGTCCTCACCCCGGGCGTCCTGCTGCGCCGACTGCTCGCGGATCCCGAGCTCGACGGGGTGGACGCGGTGATCCTCGACGAGGTGCACGAGCGCTCGCTCGACGGCGACCTGCTGCTGGGCATGCTCGCCGAGGTGCGGGCGCTGCGGGAGGATCTCACGGTGGTCGCGATGTCGGCGACGCTCGATGCCGCGCAGGTCGCGGACCTGCTGGGCGGGGCACGCGTGGTCGACGTCCCCGCTCCCCTGCACCCCCTGCGCATCGCGCACGAGCCCGGCAGCGCCCCTCGGCTCGACGCCCGCGGCGTGACCCGGGACTTCCTGGACCATCTCGCGCGCACCACCGTCGAGCATCAGGCGCGCGAGCGCTGCGACGCCCTCGTGTTCGTGCCCGGCGCCCGGGAGGTCGACGAGCTGGTGCGCAGGATCCGCTCGCGCGCCCCCGATCTCGAGGTGTTGCCTCTGCACGGCCGCCTGCCCGCGCGCGATCAGGACCGGGCCACGCGCGGGCGGGCACCGGGAGAGGCAGGGAGCATCGCCCCACCGCCGGGACACGACCTGCCCGGCCGCGTCGTCGTCTCCACGGCTCTCGCCGAGAGCTCCCTGACGGTGCCCGGGGTGCGCCTCGTGATCGACGCGGGACTGTCCCGGGAGGTCCGACGGGACCGGGCACGCGACATGACGGGGCTGGTCACCGTGAGCGCATCACGCGCGAGCGCGGACCAGCGGGCGGGCCGCGCGGCCCGCCAGGGACCGGGCCTCGCGGTGCGCGTCTACTCGCCGACGGATGACGCGCGGATGCCTGCGATCTCCCCGCCGGAGATCGCCTCGGCGGACCTCACGGACGCGGCCCTGCTGGTCGCGGCGTGGGGATCGCCGTGGGCGGCGCCCGGCGAACCCGGGACGGGGACGGGGGCCGATCCCACCCTGCTCCCCGGTCTGCCGCTGCTCACTCCCCCGCCCGGGGCCTCCGCGGCGCGGGCCGTCGAGGTGCTCGCGGGTCTGGGGCTCGTCGACGCCGACGGTAGGGCGAACGCGCTGGGCAGGCGGGTCGCCCGCCTGCCCGTCGGCGTGCGGGAGGCTCGTGCCCTGCTCGAGGGCGCCGAGCGTCTGGCCGCACCCGAGGCGGTCGCGGAGGTGGTCGCCGCGATCTCCGACGACCATCGCGCGCCCGACGCGGACCTGCCGCGTCTGCTGCGCGATCTGCGCGCGGGCCGCGCACCGGGCGCGGACCGCTGGCGGCGCGAGGTCTCCCGCCTGCGCCGGATCGCCGAGGGCGCGCAGTCGAGGAACGACACCGCCCCGTCGCCCACCGGCGGCTCGGCCCTTCCGCACGACCTCCCGGGCCAGGTCCTCGCGCTCGCGCGGCCCGAGCGGATCGCACGCCTCACCGCGACCGGAGCCCGCAGCTACCTGCTCGCCGGCGGCACGCGCGCCGCCCTGCCGGAGGGCTCCGGCCTCGGCGGCAGCGCCTGGCTCGCGATCGCAGAGGTGCAGCGGGCCGACGGGCGCGCCGCGGACGGCACGGGCGCCGTCATCCGCTCCGCCGCACCGCTCGAGGAGGACTCGGCGCTCGCGCTCGCCGGCCCGCTGCTGCGCGCGACGCGCCGGGCACGGCTCGAGGGCGGGAAGGTCTCGGTGCGCGAGGAGCGCGCACTGGGCGCGATCGTGCTTCGCGCGACCCCGGTGGCCGCCACGGCGGACGACGTCGGCCCCGCTCGCGCCGCCCACCTCCGGGAGCATGGTATCGACGCTCTGACCTGGAACGATTCCGCACGGAGCCTGCGCTCCCGACTCGCCCTGATCCATCGCGAGCTCGGCGATCCATGGCCCGCGATGGACGATGCCTCGCTGCTCGCCTCCCTCGAGGCCTGGCTGCTGCCGGACCTGCTGCAGCTGCGTCCGGATGCCCCGCTCTCGCGCCTCGATCTCACCACCGCGCTGCGGCGCCTGCTGCCCTGGCCGGAGGCCGCTCGGCTGGACCAGCTCGCCCCGGAACGGCTCGCGGTGCCGTCGGGGTCGACCGCGCGGATCGACTATCCCGACGCGTCGGCCGCGACAGGATCATCGGACTCGACAGCGGCGGACGGATCGGGCAGGCCCGTCGTCGCGGTGAAGCTGCAGGAGCTCTTCGGCCTCGCGGAGACACCGCGCCTGGTCGACGGACGCGTGCCCGTGCTCTTCCACCTGCTCTCCCCCGCGCGCAGGCCGCTCGCCGTCACGGACGACCTGCGCTCCTTCTGGGACGGCCCCTACCAGGAGGTCCGCAAGGAGATGCGCGGGCGCTATCCCAAGCACCCGTGGCCCGAGGACCCGTGGACCGCTCCCGCCACGGCCCGGACCGCGCGGCGCCCGGAGGGGCGTCACTGAACTTCGACAGCTCTCTGCCGTGAACCGTCGCCGACCCGAGGAGGCAACCCATGGACCAAGCCGAGGATGATCCGATGGACCTCGAACGATGCGTATTCCACCTGCGCACATCCGCGAACGCAGAGGCGACGGAACTCATCCCGCTCAGCGTGCTCCGCGAGCGGGACCACGCTGCCTTCTCGGAGGCGATCGCGAAGTACGGCGACACCCCGGAACGGCGGCGTCTGCCGGAAACACGCATCCCTCGGACGGATGCGACCTGGATCGATGTGGTCTTCATGAGTCCGATCCGGCCGCACGCCATCTGGGAGGCATGGCGGGAGCTCACCGGAACAGCACTGGCACCGCGGGAATTCTGGGCCGTGCCCATCGACGATCTCCCGGACGCAGTGCTCCTCGATCGCTTCGTCAGCTCCACGGGAGATGCGATCCACGAGAGCGAGGTGACCGCGTTCACGCGGGAGGGATACAGCTCCTCAGCAATCACGACGCCCGGGAACCGGGCGTGGCTCGAGGACCTGGCTCGCCGCAAGTGCGGCGGTGCCTGGTTCCATCGCACTCCCCATGTGCTGTCCCTCGGAGCGGTACCTCTGGACAGGGCTCAGATCGTCCAATGGCAGGACGCCTGATCACTGCAATGCCCGATGCCTGCGACTCCTTGTGCCAGGCGTCGGCTGGCTGGCCCGGGAAACGCCCGGTCTCTGCCTAGAACGGCTCCCCGGCCGCGTAGATGTCCGCGAGGGCATCTATCTCGATCGTCTCGCCGGTGCGCAGGGTGATCCGCGGGATCTGGCCCAGGGAGAGGGCGAGCGTGAGGGGCACGTCGACGTCGTTCCCCCGGCCGTCGTCGGTGCGCCCGCGCCCGTGGCAGACGCCGCAGCCGAGCAGTCCGACGGCGAGCGCGCGCCGGGCGTCGAAGGCGAGGCGCGCGCGGATGTCGTCCTCACCGTCGGGACCGCCCTCGGCGCGGCAGGGCAGCAGCTCGTCGACCCCGGTCAGCGGGCACATGCCGGGCCACCGGGTGGCGCGCGCGGGCAGTGCCTGCAGGTGCGGCACCCGCGGATCCGTGCCGGTGGGAAGCACGTCGAGGACGCCGTCGTGCACGTGGACGACCGCGACCTGCCCGGTCTCGCGGGCCGCGGCGCGCGCGATCTCCACGAGGTCCACGTCCTCATCGGTCCGGGCGGTCCCGACGACGTCGGCCTCCCGCATGATCGCCACCGCCGGCTCGAACCAGGTGCGGTCCGAGGCGATCAGGGCCCCGGAGCCCGTGATCACGCCCGGACCCCAGACGGCCTGGAGGACCTGCTGCGTGCGCAGCCATTTGCGATCGTCCCGCTCCACCGGCTCCGGGCCGGCCCCGTCGGGCTCCTCCCCGGGTGCCGCCGGCTCCGCCGGGTCGATCGCCGACGGGGGCTCGGAGGGATCCTCAGGATCGACGGGCTCCGGGCCCTCCGGCGCGGGCGCATCGATCGCGAGGATGGAGCCGTCCTCGAGCTCCTCGACGGTGGGAATGACGGGGGCCGATGTCGGGATCACGGGGCCGAGCGCCGGGATCAGGACGACCTCGCCGGGGAGCGCGAGGTCCTCGCGTGCGCGTTCGGTCGAGATCACGCGGCGCACGTCGGCGCCGACGCCCGTCGACGCGGACGGATCCTGTGCGCGCGCCGACCCCGCCGACCCGCACGCGGAGTCCGTGAGCGGCACGTCGGCCCGGGGGCCGACGGTCTCCGGGGCGGCGGACCTCGGATCCGCGGTGACGGACACGCGGCCGACCCGGGCGATCTCGAACGAGAGCCTCTGCGTGCGCCAGGTCTGCGCGACATCGGTGACGGGCCTGCACTCGGTGTCCGTCGTGCTTCCTCCCTGCATCATGGTCCTTCCGCTCCACCCCGGGACGGTCCCCCGACCGCCCGCCGCGAACCTAGCAAGGTCCCGTCCGCCCCGGGCGCGGACGGACCGCATCCGCCCCGGGGAGCCGTACACTTCACAGCGTGCAGTGCCACCACTTCGATGCGGGCACCTGCCGCTCCTGCACCCTGATCCCCGTCCCGCACGACGAGCAGATCGCGCGTGCCCGGGCCCGGTATCAGGAGCTGCTGGCCCCTTTCGCCGCCGATCCCGCCGCTCCCGGCGCGATCTGGCTCCCGCCCGTGCGCAGCGCCGACTCCGGCTTCCGGGCGACCGCGAAGATGGTCGCGACCGGCACTGCCGCCGATCCGGTGCTGGGCCTGCTCTCCGCCCCCGGGCAGGCGCCGGGAGGCCCGGGCGTCGACCTCGTGGACTGCCCGCTGTATCCGGAGGGTGTCGAGGAGCTGCTCGAGGACGTGCGCGCCCTCGTGCGGCGCGCCCAGGTCCCTCCCTACGACGTGCCCCGACGCCGTGGCGAGCTCAAGAACGTGCTGGTCACCGTCTCGCCTGACGGCGAGTTCATGCTGCGGCTCGTGCTGCGCAGCGAGAGGCCGCTGCCCAGGATCCGTGAGCACCTCCCCCGGCTGCTCGAGAGCCAGCCGCTGCTGCGCGTGGTCAGCGCGAACATCCATCCCGAGCACAAGGCCGTCCTCGACGGCCCCACCGAGATCCACCTCGCCGGCGACGCCGCGCTGCGGATGCGCATGGCGGGGCGGGCGGAGGGGCCCGCGGCGCCCGAGCCGGGACGCGCGATCACGCTGCAGGTGCGTCCGCGCTCGTTCGTGCAGACCAACTCCTCGGTCGCCGCGCAGCTCTATGCGCAGGTGGGAGCCTGGATCGACGCGATCGACCCCACGAGCGTGTGGGACCTGTACTGCGGTGTCGGGGGCTTCGCCCTGCACTGCGCGCAGGACGCCGACGCTCCGGAAGCGCGCGAGGTGATCGGGGTCGAGATCTCGCCCGAGGCGATCGACTCCGCCCGCGCGGCCGCCGCCGAGGCGCACCTGGCCGCGGCCTTCCATGCGGACGACGCGACCGCCTGGGCGATCCGCGAGGCGGAGGCCTCCGGGCCGCCGCAGGCCGTGATCGTGAATCCGCCCCGCCGCGGCATCGGCGAGCGCCTCGCCGGCTTCCTCGAGCACTCGGGCGTGCTCGACGTCGTCTACTCGAGCTGCAACCCGCGCACCCTCGCGACGGATCTCGCGGCCATGCCCTCCTACCGGATCGCCGCCGCGCGGCTGGTGGACATGTTCCCCCACACCGCGCACGACGAGGTGCTCGTGCGGCTGCGCCGGATCGCCTGAGCGCGAGTCGCGCCCAGCGTCTCGGAGGAGGTGCATGCTTCCGCCCCGCGTGGAACAGTGGGCGGTGAGCACAGCATCGCGATGCCCGTCGAGGAGGCCGAGCGCCATGGATACAGCAGCCGCATCAGGACCCGAAGACCCGCGGGGCCCGGGCGATCCGGAGGAAGCGTCGAACCCGCACACCGTCGCCGGGGTCGAGGCCTCGCCCCCGCAGCAGGACGGTCCGCTCCCCCTGCTCGCAGCGCTCTTCGCCGAGCAGATGGCGCGCCAGCGGATCGCCGACGACGGCGGGGTCCACCACGGCGCCATGCCCGACGTCCTCCTCGACCCCGCCCACGTGCAGGGCCCTCTGATGGCCGAGCTCGACCGCATGTCGATCGAGATCCCGCGCATGGAGGCGTGGGGGACGTTCCACGGCATCGAGGGGATCGACGGCGGCTTCGCCGTCCTGCTCGACGACGCCAGGGTCGAGATCCCCTCCGACATGCGCCTGCACGTCACCGAGCGCGCCTACCGCCAGGCCGGCGGCGCCGACGTCCGTCAGTACCCGCCCGAGGAGATCGAGCGTCGGCGCACCGAGGCGGATCCCATGGCCATCCTCTTCGAGGCGAGGGACGACGCGGCCCCGGACCGCGACGACTCCGAGGGCCCCGGCGAGGAGGCCCCTGCCCCGTAGGATCGCCGGGTGAGCATCCCCGACGGCCTCCCTGCTCCCGACCCCGCCGCGCGCATCCACGTGCTGTCGCTGGGCGGGACGATCTTCATGACCGGCGCGGATGGCGAGGGGGCCGCACCGGGCGCGGGAGGCGCGGACGTCGTCGCGGCGGGTCTGCCCGCAGGCCTCGAGGTCACGCACGAGGAGGTCGCGAACATCGGTTCGCCGTCCGTGCGGCCCGGTCACCTGCGCGCCGTGCTCGACCGGGCCCGGGCCGCCGTCGACGCGGGCGCGCGCGGGGCGGTCCTCACGCACGGCACCGACACCCTCGAGGAGTCCGCCTTCGTGCTCGACGCGCTCTGGGACCGCGACGCCCCGCTCGTGCTCACCGGCGCCATGCGCCCGTCGGACGCGCCGGGGGCCGACGGGCCCGCGAACGTGCGCGATGCGATCCGTGCGGCGGCCGCGCCCGAGCTGCGCGGACTCGGCGTGCTCGCGGTCTTCGACGGCGCCGCACATCTGGGCGCGCGTGTGCGCAAGCTGTCCTCCCGGTCCGTGAGCGCCTTCGGCTCCGTGCCCGCGGGCGCCCTCGCGATCATCGACGACGCGGCGCGGCTGCTGCAGCGAACCGCGGCGGGAGAGTTGCACGCCGCCGATCGGCCGCTCGTGCGCCTGCTCGGCCGGACGCAGCCGGCCCCGTCGCCGGATCCTGCGGCGGGCCCGTCGGCCGATCCGCCCTCTACCGGCCGTCCCGAGTTCCCCGACCCGCTCCCCCGCGTCCCCGCGATCTCCCTGGGCATCGGCGACGAGGGCGAGATCCTCGACGACCTGCCGGACGGCTCGATCGCCGGCCTCGTCGTGGACGGCGCGGGCATGGGGCACGTGCCAGCGGGCGCGATGCCCCGGCTGCGGCGTCTCGTCGAACTGGGCGTCCCCGTGGTCGTCGCGACCCGGATCCCCGACGGCGGCACCTCGACCCATCACTACTCCTACCCGGGCAGCGAGGTCGATCTGCTCGCGAGCGGCTGCCTGATGGCGGGCGTGCTCCCGGCCCACAAGGCGCGCCTGCTGCTGCAGCTCGCGCTCGCCCGCGGTCTGTCCGCAGCGGGCATCGGCGAGGCGTTCGCACTGTTCGCCTCGTGACGTGCCCGCGTGTCTCGTCCGCCGTTCCCCGGCTCACCCCGCCCTGCCGCTCGTCGCGCGAGGGTGGGAGACTGGCCCCATACGCCACACCTGGGTGGGCCATTCGATGCGGTATCGGCCCGACGCCGCCCCGCCCGGGACGCGATCTGGAGGAGGCAACCCATGGCACTGCCCGCCGACCCGGCACCGGAGCTGCAGGAGTACGCGCATCCCGAGAAGCTCGTGACCACCTCGTGGCTCGCCGACCACCTGGGCGAGGACGGCCTGGTGGTCGTGGAGTCCGACGAGGACGTCCTGCTGTACGACACCGGACACATCCCGGGGTCCGTGAAGATCGACTGGCACCTGGACCTCAACGACCCGGTGACCCGCGACTACGTGGACGGCGAGGGGTTCGCCGCGCTCATGAGCCGCGCCGGCATCACCCCGGACACGACCGTCGTCGTCTACGGCGACAAGTCGAACTGGTGGGCCGCCTACGCCCTGTGGGTCTTCGAGCTCTTCGGCCACGCGGACGTGCGCCTGCTCGACGGCGGCCGCGCCCTCTGGCAGTCCGAGGGTCGCGAGCTGACCCGCGACGTCCCGCAGCCCGCGGCGACCGAGTACCCGGTGCTCGAGCGCCACGACGAGGCCTCCCGCGCCTTTCGCGACGACGTGCTCGCCTTCCTGGGCGGCCAGCTCGTGGACGTGCGCTCCCCGCAGGAGTACACCGGCGAGCGTCTGCACATGCCCGATTTCCCGCAGGAGGGCGCCGTGCGCGGCGGCCACATCCCCGGCGCGAGCTCCGTGCCGTGGTCGAAGGCCGCCCGCGAGGACGGCCGCTTCAAGCCGCGCGCCGAGCTCGAGTCCGTCTACCTGCAGGAGCAGGGCCTGGACCCCGCCGCGCCCGTCATCGCCTACTGCCGCATCGGCGAGCGCTCGAGCCACTCGTGGTTCGCGCTGAAGTACCTGCTGGGCTTCGCCGACGTGAAGAACTATGACGGCTCGTGGACCGAGTGGGGCAACAGCGTGCGCGTCCCGATCGTCACCGGCTCGGAGGCGGGCGAGGTGCCCGCCCGATGACGGCCGCCCCCGGCGACACGACCGCATCCGGCGACTCCGGCCAGGGCGCGAACGCGCCACTCCCGGAGGCGTTCGCGGAGATCGTCGACGACTTCCACGCGGTCTCCGGCAATGATCGCGTGCAGATGCTGCTCGAGTTCGCCGACGGCCTCCCCGAGCTGCCCGAGCGCTACCGCGACCATCCCGAGCTGCTCGAGCCAGTGCCCGAGTGCCAGTCCCCGATCTTCGTCATCACGGAGGTCGACGGACAGGGCGAGGACGCCCCGGCGCGCCTGTTCTTCTCGGCCCCGCCCGAGGCCCCGACGACGCGCGGTTTCGCGGGCATCCTCGCCGCGGGTCTCGAAGGGCTCACCGTCGGCCAGATACGAGCGGTCCCGGCCGCCGTCACCGAGAACCTGGGGCTCGCCGAGGTCGTGAGCCCGCTGCGCCTGCGCGGCATGGCCGGGATGCTGGGCCGCATCAAGCGACAGCTCGGCGAGAAGGCCGGCCTGCAGTAGTCGTCGCCAGTCGTCCCCGCGCGGCGCATGTCAGATCCGTCCGTTCTTGTCCGGACACAGCGAGCGGCCCGCGCCGACACACGTC
>NZ_JBHTSV010000049.1:0-22098 GCF_042794925.1 Brachybacterium sp. NPDC056505 | reverse complement strand
GCCTCTGGGCGGCCGCCGCGAGCGGTGCGCTGTGCGTGGCGGGGCTCGTGCTCCTGATCGTCTTCCTGGTCGACCAGGAGCCGCCCCCGCCCCAGGCCCCTGCGGCGCAGACCGCCTCCAGCAGCTCCGACAGCTCCAGCAGCTCCGGCGCGACGACGCCGCCGTCGAGCGACGCGGAGCAGACGCCCTCGACCTCAGCGGCCCCCAGCACGCCCGCGGCGCTTCCGGCATCGAAGCCGGTCCGCGTCCGGGTGCCGGACCGCGACATCGACGGCGCGGTGTTCGGGATCCCGCTCGCCGATGACGGCACGCTCCCTGCCCCCAGCGGGGCCCGCAAGGACGACGCCGCCTGGTTCGACGGCTCACCGACCCCCGGTGAGCAGGGCCCCGCGGTGATCGAGGGCCACGTGACCTACAGCGGGAAGCCCTCGGTGTTCTTCGAGCTCGGCGCGGTGCGCAAGGGCGACCGCGTCGACGTGGAGCGTGCGGACGGGAGCACCGCGACCTTCGAGGTCTACGACGTCGGCCGCTTCCCCAAGGACTCCTTCCCCACCTGGGCCGTGTACGAGAACACGTCGAGCGCCGAGCTGCGCATGATCACCTGCGGCGGCACGGTCGACGCGGCGGGGCGCCATGCGGACAACGTGATCGTCTTCGCGAGGCTCGTCGACGAGGGCTGACCCTCGCCTCGCACCGCAGGCGCAGCCCGCCTCAGGAGTAGTCGAGCGCGGCCAGGACGGTCGTCGGCTGCTCCGAACCCCCGGCGGGCTCGAGGCTGATGGCGGCTCCCTCGGCCGACCCCGCGGACAGCAGTGTGCGGGAGTCGCCGTCATCGTCGGGGTGGACCAGCCCTGCGCTCACGGGGCCCTCGGACTCCATGGTCCATGCCTGGTAGTCCTTGCCCGACGGAGCGGCGGGGAGGTCCTCGACCTTCAGCACCGCAGAGCCCAGGGAGGGCGAGCGCACCGCCGTGATCCGCGCCGAGCGCCACGTCGTCGTGTACTCCCGGGCATCGTCCGCCGCGAGCACCTCGTCGATGTCCTTCTCCTCCTGCGAGCGCCAGGGGCGTGCGACGACGAGGCCGGTCGCGACCAGCGCGCTCGCGGCGAGGGCGAACCCTCCGGCGAGGACGGCGCGGCGCCTCGGCCGGCGCGGGAGCCGGTGCTCCTCGGGCGTCGTGGGCGCCGCATCCGACTCGGCGCTCACGGCCTCCAGGATCCGGTCGCGCAGCGCGGCGGGAGGAGGCGTCTCCAGCCCCTCGGAGAGGCCGACAGTCGTCTCGCGCAGGGAGTCCGCGAGCTCACGGCACTGCGGGCACGTTGCCAGATGGGCCTCGACCTCCGCGCTCCGGGAGGGGTCGAGGGCGTCGAGCGCGTAGGAGGCCACGAGCGACTCGAGCTCCTCATGTCCGCTCTCGCGCGGTGCTGCGCCGGTCTCGCTCATCTCTCCTCCTCCCTCGTGTGCTCGGTGCTCATGATTCGTCGCAGGGCCAGCAGTCCGTCCCTGATGCGCGTCTTCGCCGTCCCCAGTGGGATGCTCAGCCGCTCGGCGACCTGGGACTGGGTGAGTCCATCGAGATAGGCCAGACGGATCGCCTCGCTCTGTCTGTCCGACAGCTGCGAGAGCGCGCCGCGCACATGGCTCGCCTCGATGCCGTCCAGAGCCGTCTCGCTGGTCGGGTCGGGCTGCTCCGTCGACGATCGTGATTCGTAAGCGACATCGCGATCGGATTGCGACTGTGACGCGCGCACCCTGTCCACCGCGCGGCGATGCGCCATGGTGAGGATCCAGGCCAGGGCCGATCCCCTCGACGGGTCGAAGGACGATGCCCGGCGGAACACCTCGAGGTACACCTCCTGGGTGACCTCCTCGGACTGCGCGCGGTCCCTCAGCACCCTCAGCACGAGGCCGAACACGCGCGCGCTCGTGGAGTCGTAGAGCTGGGGGAAGGCCTCGGCATCGCCCCCGGCGACCGCGAGCAGGAGTCCGCGCAGGACGTCCGCGGATGCCGTCGCCGCGGGGGCGGGCTCCTCCTCGGGCATCGTCATCCGGCCATCCTACGGGCCGAGCGCGGGCGTTCGATCACGCGGTCCCGGGCGTCGCCGGTGCGACCGATGCGTCGACCTGGGCGGACTCCGGGCCGCTCATCGATTCCATCGAGTGCACGTGAGGGCTGAGGTTCACGAGCAGGCCGGTGACGGCCAGCACCCCCAGCAGCAGGGCGGCCTCGCGCCGCATGGTCCGCAGCAGGTGCTCCCAGGGGGCGTCGGCCGAGGCGATCGCGGGCAGCAGGCGGGTGCGGTTCCACGCGGCCAGCCCCACCGCGACGGCGACGACCACGAGCTTGACCAGCAGCGTGCGGCCCCACGCCGAGGTCACCAGCGCCGACGGCGCGTCCAGGATCAGCACCGCCATCGTGGTGCCGCTGGCTGCGAGCACCAGCACGCTGACCAGCGCCACGAGGGAGAACCGCCGCACCACGGCCACGCCCTCCGCGGCCGTCGAGTGCCGGTGCAGCACCGTGAGCATCGCGATCGCCGCGAGCAGCCCGCCCGACCACACGGCGCCCGCGAGCAGGTGGGCGACATCGGCGACGAGCATCAGGGGACGCGGCGCGATGGACGCCGAATGGCCGACGAGCACAGGGGCGACCAGGGCCAGCAGGGCGCCCGGGACGGAGAGCGCGGGTCTGCGCGCCCCGCCCGCCCCGATCACCAGGGCGGCCCCGAGGACCACGGCGCCGGCTTCGACGACGGGCGGTGCGGAGAGCCCCGCACCGATGCGCGTCCAGCCGGCGACCTCGGCCGCCGTCACGGGGACGAGGAGCGCGGCCGCCGCCGCGGCCACCAGCGCGAGCACCCGCAGGGCCCGCGTCGCCCGGTCCGAGGCCATCACGGCCCGGGCCGCTGCACCGCGCGCCACGAGCACGGAGCACAGCAGCATGCCCGCCATCACCAGCAGCGAGAGGTACTCGGCCACGGTGAGGACCGGGACCAGCGTGGCCGCCCCCGCGCCCGGTTCCGCGCGCGCCGCGGTGTCGGTGCCGGCGTCGGCACCGGTGTCGGAGCCGGCGGACGGCGCGGCAGGGATCGTGGAGGGGGCTCCGACGGAGAAGTCGAGGGTCCCTGTCACCGGATGCCCGTCGGCCGAGACCACCCGATAGGTGAGCACGTAGCTGCCGTCGGGGAGGTCCGAGGGCAGCGCGGCGAGCACGTCGTCGTCGCGGGAGTGCGCCTCGAGGGTCGTGGAGGTGCCGTCGGGGCGGGTCAGTCGGGTCTCTCCGTCGATCGGCCGTACGTGCTCGTCGAAGGTGAGGGTCGCCGAGGCGGGGGCGTGCTCGAGGACGGTCCCGTCGTCGGGGCTGCTCGACTCCAGCTGCGCGTGGGCGAGCGCGGGAGCCGCTCCGCCGAGCATCAGCAGCAGGCCGAGGATGCTCCCGAGCAGCACCCGCAGTGCGGGGATCCGAAGGTGCGTCACGACGGGATCAGCGCCTCCTGCGCACGGTGATCAGCGCCGCCGCGCCGCACAGCAGCCCGAGCGCGCCGATCACGAGGCTGGTGACGACGAGCGCCGTGGTCGTGCCGTCGAGCGCCGCCTGGGGCTGGGCGACCGCGGTCACGGTGGAGGAGGGACCGGACGCGTCGCCGGACGCGTCACCGGAGGCGGCGACGGCGACGGAGGGCGCCGGGGACTCGAGATCGTCTTCGCTCTGCCCCTTCTTCGGCACCTGGGTCCATGCGGTCTCACCCTTCTCGCAGGTCTGCGTGGTGGGGAAGGTGAGCGTGGTGCCGGCGGCGTCCTCGGGGATCTGCAGGGAGAGCTCGAAGGAGTCGCGCTCGCCGTCGGGCAGGGGGGTCTTCGCCGTGTAGACGACCTGGGCGTCGCGCTCGGTGACCTCGTTGCCGTCGGCGTCGGTCTCGGGGTCGGCGAGCTTCTCGCGCTTCGTCGTGACGTCGTAGTAGGGGTTGCGCGTGGGCGTGACCTCGTCGACCCCCTCGGGCAGATCGATGGCGACCTTCGTGGTGGCCGAGCCGTCGCAGCCGTGCGGAACGCTGAAGGTGACCACGGTGTACGCGCCGGCGGTCGTGTCCGCGGCGCTCGCGGTCACGTGCGCCTGCGCGGCCGCGGGCACGGCGAAGGCGAGCCCTGCGGCGGCGAGGCCGAGAGCTGCGCGGAAGGGGAGTCGGCGTGCGGTGTTCGCGGTCATGGCTGTCCTCGTGGTGGGGGGATCGGCGGGGATTCGGAATCGGACGGGGATCGGATGGGTCGATCAGTGCAGCAGCATGAGCCAGCAGGCCAGGGCCATGGCGAGGTCCATCGCGGCCATCATCCGCAGGCCCGCGCGCGGGCCCGGCGACTCGTGGGCCTCCGCGAGCTGCAGCAGACCGGAGACCGCGAGCACGCCCGTGAAGGCCACGCCCAGCAGGCCCGCGCCGGTCGGCAGCATGGTCATCGAGTGGGTGCTCGAGGCGGGATCGGCGGACATGGTCACCACCATCCAGACCATCGCCAGCATCATCACCGCGTGCTGGCCCTGGTGCAGCGGACCGTGGACGCTCGCGTCCGTGCGGCCCTCCGCGAGCTGGAGCAGGGCGAGCAGGGCGAACCACGCGGTGGCGAGGGCGAACAGGATGATCTGGGGGAGCGCGGGCAGAGCGCTCCACCAGGACCAGGACATGGCGACCATGACGACGCACATGAGCACGTGCAGGAGGTCGCCCACGAGGTCGACGGGCCGGTCGCGATGGCGCACCGCGCGCGCGAGCGCATGGACGCCGAGCGCGGCGAACACGATGCTGAGCGCCACCGCGCCGATCGTCCCGTGCATCCTGCCCCGCCCGTCTTAGTTCTACGTTCTGTAGAGAACTCTAGGGCCGGCCGACGGGGCCCGCAAATCGACCGGCGGGGCGCTCAGCGCCCCGAGCGGCCGGAGCGCGGCCGGCGCGAGCGGAAGTTCTGCAGGCGCAGCGAGTTGTGCACGACGAACACCGAGGACAGCGACATCGCGCCCGCAGCGATGAGCGGGTTCAGCAGGCCGATCGCCGCGATCGGGATCGCCGCGACGTTGTAGCCGAAGGCCCACACGAGGTTCGTGCGGATGGTGCGGTTGGTGGCCCGGGAGAGCGCGATCGCGTCGATCACGGCGAAGAGGTCCTCGCGCACCAGGATGATGTCCGAGGACTTCAGGGCGACATCGGTGCCGCTCACCATGCCCAGCCCCAGGTCGGCGGCGGCCAGCGCCGCGGCGTCGTTGATGCCGTCGCCGACCATCGCCACCGAGTGGCCCTCGGCGCGCAGCTCCTCGATCGCGGCGGCCTTGCCCGTGGGCAGTACGCCCGCGCGCACGTCGTCGATGCCGAGGTCCGCGGCCGCGCGCCGGGCGGCGGCCTCGGAGTCGCCGGTGAGCAGCACGGTGCGCAGGCCCGCCTCGTGGAGCGCGGCGATCGCGCCCCGCGCATCGGGCTTGATCTCGTCCGCCAGCACGATCGCGCCGACGGCCCCGCCCTCGCGGGCGACGAGCACCGCCGAGCGCCCGGAGGCCTCCGCCTCGCGCACCGTCGCCGCGAGGTCCGCGGGGACGACGATGTCGAGGCTCTCCATGTGCGCGGGGCTGCCGACGGCCACCTGCGCGTCCTCGATCTCGGCCTCGACGCCCAGCCCGGGGGTGACGTGGAAGTCGCGGGCCTCGGGGACGTCGGCCACGCGGCTCGCCGCGTGCTCGCGGATGGCCGTGGCCACGGCGTGCTCGGAGGAGGACTCGGCGGCCGATGCCCAGCGCAGCACCTGCTCGGCGCTCGCCTCGCCCGTCACCACCACGCGCTCGACGCTCGGGGCGCCGACCGTGAGGGTGCCGGTCTTGTCGAGGACGACGGTGGTCACGGTGCCGCTCGCCTCGAGGGCGTCCTGGCCCTTGACGAGGATGCCGAGCACGGCGCCGCGCCCCACGCCCACCATCAGCGCGGTGGGCGTCGCGAGGCCGAGCGCGCACGGGCAGGCGATGATGAGCACGCTGATCGCGTTCGAGACGGCGGTGGCGATGTTCGCGCCCAGCAGCAGCCAGACGCCGGCGACGAGCACGCTGAGCACGAGCACGACCGGCACGAACACGCGCACCACGGCGTCGACCGTGCGCTGCACGTCGGCCTTGCGGACCTGCGCCTGCTCGGCGATCGCGGCCATCTGGGCGAGCTGCGTGTGCGCGCCGACGCCCGTCGCCCGCACCACCAGCAGCCCGTCGGTCGAGACGGTGCCGCCCACGACCTCGTCGCCGATCCCGCACGTGCGCAGCACGGACTCGCCGGTCATGGCGCCCGTGTCGAGCGCGGCCGACCCCTCGACGATCTCCCCGTCGGCCGGGACGGTCTCGCCGGGGCGCACCACGAGCAGGTCGCCGCGGCGCAGCTGATCGATCGCGACCATGGACTCGGCGCCGTCGCGGCGCACGCGCGCCTCGCTCGCCCCGAGCGCCGTGAGCGCGCCCAGGACGTCGCCCGCGCGGCGGCGGCTGCGGGACTCGAAATAGCGCCCTGCCAGCTGGAAGGTGGTCATCCCGGCCGCGACGTCGAGGTAGAGGGCGTCGGCCCCGGCCGGTGCGCGCCCGAAGCCGAGCCAGAAGCCGTCCTGCGGCTCGAGGCCCACGAGCATCGAGACGATCGCCCAGCCGAAGGACACCGCGATCCCGATCGAGACCAGCGTGTCCATGGAGACCGCGCCGTGGCGCAGGTTCCGCAGCGTCATCCGGTGGAAGGGCCAGGCGGCCCAGGTGACCACGGGGATCGCGAGCAGCACGCACAGCAGGGCCCAGCCCGGGAACCGCCACTGCGGCACCAGGGCGAGCACGAGCGAGACGTCCATCAGCGGGATCGTCAGCAGCGCGGCCGCGATCAGCCGACGCCGCAGCGAGGTGATGCGCATCTCCGTCGCGCGGCGCGACCAGGTGTCGTCGGCCTCGTCGTGCACGGCGGCGTCGTAGCCCGCGGCGCGGATCAGGGTGATCGCCTCGTCCGGGGCCTCGATGCCGGTGACCAGGGCGCGCTCGGTCGCGTAGTTCACCGTCGCGGAGATGCCGTCGGCCTTGTTGAGCTTGCGCTCGATGCGGTTCGCGCACGCCGCACAGGTCATGCCGGAGACGTCGAAGCTCCAGCGCTCGGCGGGGTCGATCGGGCCGGGAGCGGTCGAGGGCGAGGTCGAGGGGGAGACGGAGTCCCCGTCGGCGGGCGTCCGGGACTCGAGCACGGGCGGGGTCATCAGCTGCCCTTCCTGTCCGAGAGCTTCTTGAGCATCTCGTTGTACGCGTCGAACTCGTCGTCGAGCCCGCGATCCATGTGGCGGTCACGGCGCCGGGCCTCGACGTCGTCCTGCCGGGCCCACTGCACGCCGAGCGCGATGATCGCGATCACGAGCGGCACCTCGCCGCCCGCCCAGGCCACGGACCCCGCGACCTGCTGGGAGTGGGCGAGGTCCGCCCACGGCAGGTCGAGGTAGGTGTAGTAGGTCTCCGCGAGGATCGTGGAGCTCGAGATGATGGCGACGCCGAAGAAGGCGTGGAACGGCATCGCCGCGAGGATGTAGCCGAGGCGGCCGATGTGCGGCAGCGGCCGCGGCGGCCGGTCCACGCCGATGATGAGGCTGTAGTAGAGGTAGCCGACGATCAGGAAGTGCAGGTTCATCAGCTGGTGCGCCCAGTGGTAGCGCATCATCAGCCCGAACAGCGGGGAGAAGTACAGGCCGTAGTAGCTGCCGATGAACACGATGAACACGAGCGCCGGGTGGTACACGGTCCGCAGCACCGACCAGTTCAGCGCCTGCGTGATCCAGGCGTGGATGCCCACGGTCCGCGCGTGCGCCGCCGAGGCGCGCAGCATCAGCGTGATGATCCCGCCCTGGACCAGGAAGATCGGGGCGAGCATGCCCAGGCTCATGTGCACGGCCATGTGCACGCCGAAGTCGGGCGCCGAGTAGCGGCCGATCCCGCTGTTGGTCGCGAGCAGCACCACCAGCCAGCCGGCGATCCAGAAGATCGTGCGCGAGAGCGGCCAGCGGTCCTCGCGCCGCCGCAGCGAGACCACCATCGCGAGGTATAGCACGATCATGCCGAGCGAGAGGACGCTGAACAGCAGGTTCAGCCGTCCGGTGGAGACCAGCACCTCGGCCGAGGGCGCCTCGGGCACCTCGTAGCCCATGAACACTTGCGGGATCGAGGTGGGCATGAAGTACTGCGGCGGCGGGATCCGCAGCATCGCCGCGCCGGCGCCGAGCACCGCGAGCAGCAGCACGCCGAGCGCCGCGACGCGTCGGCCCCCGAGGGGCCCCGAGCCCCGCACCAGCAGCAGCGCGCCCATCGCGAGCAGCAGCAGGATCCGCACGCCCTCGAGCGCCGCGGTCGGTGTGCCGAGCGCGCCGGCGCCCTGGAGCTTGAACCAGGCGAGGAAGACCTCGAGCACGAGCGCCGCGGGCACGCCGATCCGCGCCAGCAGGCGCAGGCGGCCGCGGTCGGTCTGCGGGGCGCCCGCCGCGCCGAGGATCGCGTCGATCAGCAGCGGGGCGAGCAGCAGACCGATCACGAGGGTCTGCAGGGTGCCGGCGTCCGAGCCCACGTCGTGGTTGGGGCCGACGAGGATCTGCCCGACGACGACCGGCGCGAGGATGCCGATGCAGGCCGCCCAGAGGGCCAGCAGGAGGGTCGCCCAGCGGGTCGCGAGGAAGGCGGTGAGGACGACGACGAGCGCCGCGACCGCGGTGACCGTCCAGGCCCGCGGCATGTACCCGAACGAGTACACCCGCAGCATCGTGTCGGGGTTGATCACCCGCGACAGCGCCAGGCCGTTGGTGTCGGCGGCGCTCGCGACGATGCTCGCGAGCGAGAGCACGCACCAGCTGATCGAGGAGACGAGCAGCGCGGTGAGGTCGGGCGCGGACTGCACGCGCCGCGCGGTCCTGCGGGTGCGTCCGTGCAGGAACGCGACCGTGACCAGGGATCCCAGGGTGAGCACTCCCGCGAGGGCGGCCGCGGACTCGACGAGCCCCGCGACCATCGCGGTGGTCGCCCCCGGGTACTCGCGGTGGATGGAGGTGAAGAGCTGCTCGCCGAGAGCGGCGTCGGCGATCAGCGGCGGCACGCACACGAGCGCGACCGCCACGGCGATCCACGCGACGACTCGGGTTCTCACGCCAAGAACTCTACTTCGTGTAGACGTTCCCGGCCGGGCCGGGAAGGGGTGCTGGAGCCGAGGTCACACGGTCCTCCGCGCCGCGGGCGGCGAGGCGCTCGGCGCGCACCAGCAGCGCGGGCGAGGCCACGAGGGCGTGGGAGGCGCGCAGTCCCGCGAGCAGACGCCCCTCGCCGACGGCGCGGGCGGCGGCATCGTCGGCCGCGAGCTCGGTGAGCAGGTGCACGCGCCCCACCAGCAGGCGGCGCAGCGCGGAGCGCCGGGGCAGGCACGCGGCGTGCCAGGCGCACAGCCGCCGCATCTCCGCATGGCGGCCGCGCAGATGGGCGACCTCGTGGGCGAGCACGCCGCGCAGCTCACCGGCGGTGAGCGCCTCGCGGGCCTGCCGCGACACCGTGATCTCGGGGTGGCGTCCCCCGATCGCGTGGGCGATGAGGCGCGGGTCGTCGACCTCGTAGAGCACCGCTCCGGTCTCGGCGTCGAAGGCCATGCGCACGGTGGCGGGGGAGCGGTGCGCGAGGGGGCGCGCGGCGCCGGCTCCCTCCGCGTCGAGCAGGGCGTCCTCGGCGGCGGCGTCGGCATCGGCGGCGGTGCCCTCGTCCGATGCGCCCCGCCCCTGGCCTCCGAGCGCCATCGCGGCGAGCACCCCGGCGCCGCCCAGCCCGATCCAGGCGAGCAGCGCGAGCGCGAGCGCACGCGCCGAGGCGGAGACCGAAGCGGCCCCCGTCGGCCCCGCGAAGGCGACGAGCAGCCCGGCGGCCAGGACCGAGCCGGCCGCGAGCGCGAGGCCCGCCGCGCCGACGCCGAGCCACAGCCCGAGCGCGAGCCGCGGATGCCAGACCTGCCAGCGGCCCGCGACGAGCGGGAGCACGGAGGCCGGCGCGCACAGCAGCGCCCCGGCCAGCACGAGCAGCAGCACGATCACGAGGCGGCGCCCCGCGGGCGGCGCGCGTCGATCGCGCTGCGCATGAGCTCGATGTCCTCGCTGCTCAGCGTGTCGGCGAAGGCGAGCAGGGCGCCGCGGCGGTCGTCGGCCTCGTCGAGGGTCTCGACCATGTCGCGGGCGTGCGCCTCGGCACTGCTGACGCGCGGGCGGAAGCGCACCTTGCGCGGGGAGAGCGCCTCCCGCTCGACCATCCCCTTCTCCTCGAGGCGCGTGAGCACCGTGAGGACGGTCGTGTACGCGGGGACGGGGTCGGCGAAGGTGCCGAGGATCGCGCGGGCGCCGAGCGCCTCGTCGGCCTGCCAGAGGGCACGCATGACGAGCGCCTCCAGGGCGCCGTTCGAGCGTGCGCGCACGCCTGCCATGGGCGGATCTCCTCGGGTGGACGGGGTGGGGACGACCCGCGCAACTCTACACGGCGTCGTGGTGATGCTGCCCTACCGCGTGAAGCCTTCTACACTCGTCCCCGTGAGCGCGACGACGACGAGCCCTGCCGCCCCGGTGACCCGTGCCGTGATCCTCGCCCGCGGGCTCGGCACCCGCATGCGGAAGGCCGACGACGGCGCGCGGGTCGACGAGAAGCAGGCCGCGGTCGCCGCGAGCGGCGTGAAGGCCCTCATCGACGTCGGCCGTCCCTTCCTCGACTTCGTGATCAGCGCCCTCGCGGACGTCGGCGTCACCGACGTGTGCCTGGTCATCGGCCCCGAGCACGATGTGCTGCGCGAGTACGCGGAGCGCACGAGCGGGGGCCGCGTCACCGTCACCACCGCCGTCCAGGCCGAGCCGCGCGGCACCGCCGACGCCGTCGCCGCCGCCCGCGACTTCGCCGGCGACCAGCGCGTGATCGTCCTGAACTCCGACAACCACTATCCGGCCGACGCCCTGCGCGCCCTCGCCGCCGCCCCCGGCAGCGCCCTCGTCGGCTTCGACCGCGAGGCCCTCGTCGCGCAGTCGAACATCCCCGCCGAGCGTATCCGCGCCTTCGCCCTCGTGGACGTCGACGCCGACGGCCGCCTGCGGGACATCGTCGAGAAGCCCGACGAGCAGACCCTGGCCGCTTTCGGCGACGATGCCCCCGTCTCCATGAACGCGTGGCTGTTCACCCCGGGCATCTTCGAGGCCTGCGCACGCATCGAGCCGTCCCCGCGCGGCGAGTACGAGGTGATCGACGCCGTGCGCAGTCAGGTCGCGGGCGGTGAGGTCTTCACCGTGGTGCCCGCCGCCGTGGGCGTGCTCGACATGTCCTCGCGCGGTGACATCGCCTCGGTCCAGGAGGCGCTCGCGGGCATCGAGGTGCGGCTGTGATGACACGACCCGACGAGGTCGCCTGGTTCGTCCCGGGCCGGGTCGAGATGCTCGGCAAGCACACCGACTACGCCGGCGGGCGCTCCCTGCTGGCCGCCGTCGACCGCGGCCACACCGTCACCGCACGCGCCCGAGAGGACCGGACGCTGCTGGTCACGAGCTCCATCGCCCGGGAGACCCTCGAGATCGACCTCGACGCCGAGCCCGCCGGACGGCTCGGCGCGGGCCACTGGTCCGGGTACGTGCGCACCGTCGTCGACCGGCTGCGCGCGAACTTTCCCGGCCGCTCCCGCGGCGCCGAGATCAGCATCGAATCCGACCTTCCGCTCGCGGCCGGGATGTCGAGCTCCTCGGCGCTCGTCGTCGGCCTCGCCCTCGCCTACGGCGAGCTCTGCCGGATGGGAGACGAGCCCGCCTACCGGGAGGTCGTCACCGATCGCGAGCGCCTCGCCGAGTACCTCGGCTGCGTCGAGAACGGCCAGAGCTACGGCCCGCTCGCCGGCCACCGCGGCGTGGGCACCTTCGGCGGCAGCGAGGACCACGTCGCGATGCTGTGCGGCCGCGAGGCGCGGATGGTCCAGTACTCCTTCTGCCCCGTCGGCTTCGAGCGCGCCGTGCCCTTCCCCGAGGACCGTGCCCTGGTCATCGCCGTCTCCGGCGTGCAGGCGGAGAAGACCGGCTCCGCCCTCGAGCACTACAACCGCGTCTCCCTCTCCGCCCGGGACATCGTGGGCATCTGGAACGAGCGCACGGGCCGCCGCGACGCGACGCTCGGCGACGTCGTGGCCGCCGACCCCGGCGCCGCGGACGCGCTGCGCGCCCTGATCGACCCCGGCACCTACCTCTCCGCCCGCCTCTCCCAGTTCCTCGAGGAGTCCGAGCGGATCATCCCGGCGGCCACCGACGCGCTCGCCGCCGGCGACCTCGCGACCTTCGGGAGCCTGGTCGACGAGTCGCAGCAGCTCGCCGAGGAGGGCCTGGGAAACCAGACCCCCGAGACCGTCGCCCTGCAGCGCCTGGCCCGCGAGATGGGGGCCGACGCCGCCAGCGCCTTCGGCGCCGGCTTCGGCGGCAGCGTCTGGGCGATGGTCCCCGCCGAGCGCGCGGACCGCTTCGCCGTCGACTGGGTGGACCGCTACGCGGACACCTTCCCCGTCGCCGGGCGCGCCGCGACCTGGCTCGTCACCCGACCGGGACCGCCCGCCCACCGGGTGTGGAGCAGCTGAGCACCCATCCGACCCCGCCCCAGGAGGCACCATGCATTCCCCCGTCGGCGAGTACCTCCAGCAGATCCTGTCCGAATGCGCGGCCGACGACGGCGCCGTCGCCGACTACATCCCCGAGCTCGCCGCGGCCGACCCCGACCACCTCGCCGTGGCCCTGTGCACCCCCGACGGCACCCTCTACAGCGCGGGGGACGCCGAGCACCGCTTCACCATCCAGTCGATCTCCAAGCCCTTCGCCTACGCGCTCGCGCTGCGCGACCACGGGATCGACGCGGTGCTCGAGAAGGTCGGCGTCGAGCCGTCGGGCGACGCCTTCAACGAGATCAGCCTCGAGGAGCGGACCGGCCGACCCGAGAACCCGATGATCAACATCGGCGCCATCACCACCCACACCCTCGTGGGCCCGGCGGACCTCGACGAGGACGCCCGCACCGCCCGCGTCATCGAGGGCCTGGGCGCCTTCGCGGGCCGCGAGCTCGCGGTCGACGAGGACGTCTTCGCCTCCGAGATGTCCGAGGTCTGGCGGAACCTGGCGCTGGCCTCCCTGGTGCGCGCCAACGGCATCATCTCCGGCTTCCCTGAGGAGGCGGTGCGCGGGTACACGCGCCAGTGCGCGGCGCTCGTGGACGTGCGCGATCTGGCGGTGATGGGCATGACCCTCGCCCGCGGCGGCACGAACCCGCTCACCGGCGAGCAGGTCGTCCCCGAGGAGGTCGCCCGCCAGGTGCTCTCGGTGATGACGAGCTGCGGCATGTACGACGCGGCGGGGGACTGGCTCTCGGCCGTCGGCATCCCCGCGAAGTCGGGCGTCGCCGGCGGCATCCTCGGCGCGCTGCCCGGGCAGGTGGGCGCCGGCACCTTCTCCCCGCGCCTGGACCGCTTCGGCAACTCGGTGCGCGGGGTGCGGGTCTTCGAGCGCCTGAGCCGCGACATGAACCTGCACCTGATGCGGATCCCCGAGCCGTCCCTCGAGGTCATCGGGCGCCGGGAGAGGACCCTGCGCGGCCGCCGCCTGGTCGTGCTGCAGGGAGCGATGGACTTCGCCTCGGCGGAGATGGCCCTGCGGCACTTCGAGCGCATCGACCCGAGCGAGGGCGACGTCGTGGTGGACATCGGCATGGTCTCCTCCCTCAACGACGTGGCGCGGCGCATGCTCCACGAGGGCCTCGCGCGCCTCGCGGCCGACGGGCACCGCGTGATCGTCGTCGACCCCCACGGCCGCCTCGGGGACCTCGGCGGCGGACGCGTCCCGTACATCGCGCGCGTGGTCCCCGACCGCGAGGGGATGTAGGGCCGTCCCGCCCGGCTCCTGTGCCACGATGAGCCCATGCCCGCTTTCGACTGGCCGCACGACGCGGCGCCCCTGCCCATCGAGCCCCTGCGCGGGCCGATCGACCGCCTGACCGCGCTCGCCGCCCGCCACGAGGGCGTGCTCGAGCTCATCGCGCCGCTCGAGGCCGAGGACGAGCAGAGCGACGGCGCCCCGGGCACCGCGGGGCTCGCGGGCGGCGTCGCCGGCGACCCCCGCACGTATCTGCCGCCCGTGCTCTCGAGGATCGCCGACGAGTTCGGAGGGATCCGGGTGGTCGGCGGCGACGCGGCGCTCATGATCGTCGTCGACGAGCGCAGCGACCTGGGCCCCTTCACGATCCTCACCGACCCGGTCTCCTACACCCCGCTGTACGAGGGGGACGACGTCGCGGTGGTCCTCGCGATCGATGAGCACGGCGCGGCAGGCCCGGTCTTCGCGATCGGCGAGGACCTCGCCCTGACCCTCGTCGCCCCCGACCTCGTCGACTACGTGCAGCGGTTCACGGAGGCGCTGGATCTGGCGGTGACCACGACGGCCGACGAGACGGTGGACGCCGAGCTGGTCGCCGACCGCATGGAGGAGTCCTTCTTCGCGCCCCTGTTCGCCGAGGATCCCGAGCGCGCCGTCGCCCTGGCCGCCGACGCCCCCTCGGGCATCGAGGCGCCCGCGGACGCCCTCGCCGCCGCCGACCTGCGCGGCGCCGCCCCCGGCGCGCGCGTCGAGGTCATGGACGCCGACCTCCCGGGCGACCCGCTCGAGATCGGCATCGCCTGGCGCGCGGACGGCCTCGTGGTGGTCGTGACGGGGGAGTGAACCGGCGCGCGGCCGCGTGCGCCGCCCGCGCGTAGGATCGGGGGTTCCCCGTCCGATCCAAGGAGCCGTCGTGTCCTCTCGTCCTGCCGTCCTGGTGATGATCCCCGGAGTCGCCGCCGATCCCGAGCTCAAGGCTCGCCCGGCCTTCCGCCTGGTCGACGAGGGCGCGCCGCAGCTGCGCGTCACCGATCTCGCCGCCACCCGGGGCGACGGCGTCTTCGAGACCGTGGGCGTGTTCGACTCGCGCCCCGCGAACCTCACGCCGCACCTCGAGCGCCTGCAGCGCAGCGCCCGCATGCTCGACCTGCCCGCGCTGGATCTCGACGTGCTCGCCCAGGCGGTCGACGCCGCGGTCACCGCGCACCTGCCGGTCCCCGAGCTGCTCGTGAAGATCGTCGTCTCCCGCGGCGTCGAGGGGCAGTCGCGCCCCACCGCCTGGGTCTTCGCCGACGCCGCCCCGAGCTACGCCGCCGCCCGGGCGGGCCTGCGCGTCGCGGCCCTGGACCGCGGCATCCCCACCACCGCGCCGCAGACCAGCCCGTGGCTGCTCGCGGGCGCCAAGAGCCTCTCCTACGCGATCAACATGGCCGGTCTGCGCGAGGCCGCGCGGCGCGGGGCCGACGAGGTCCTGTTCATCTCCTCCGACGGGTACGCGCTCGAGGGGCCGACGTCGACCCTGCTGGTCAAGCGCGGGAACCGCTTCCTCACCACGCCCGTGGACGCGGGCGTGCTGCCCGGCACGAGCCTCGGCTCGGTGTTCGAGCTCGTGCGCGGCGAGGGCGCCGAGGCGGCGGAGGAGCTGATGACGCTCGCGCAGGTGGCCGAGGCGGACGGCGCCTGGCTGCTCTCCTCGGTGCGTCTGGCCTGCCCGATCACGCATCTCGATGACGTGGAGCTGCCCGTGGACCGGGCGCTCACCGATCGCCTGAGCGCGGCGATCGCCGGACGGAAGTAGACAGGGGATTCCGGCAGGGAGTCTCAGGCGGCGCGGCGGACGAGCGCGGGCGGCGCCCACGGCGTCGTCCGCTTCGAGCTACGGCGCCCGGCGCCGCGCAGTCCCGCGCGCACCGCCTCGTCCCGGCCCGAGTAGGGCAGGTCGATCCACGCGTGCGCCGCCGCGACGGCAGGGCGCACGTGCTCGCGCAGGAGCGCGGCGACGCCGCCGACGTGCGCGGTCGGCACCACGAGCACGTCGACCATCGGGCGGGTCCAGTGGGTGTCCGCACCGTGGTCGTCGAAGACCATGACCGTCTGCTCATCGCTCGAGCAGACGCGCGCGAGGGTGCGCACGAAGTCGCGGTCGCGCACGTCGGACCAGATGTGCGGGCGGCCGTCGAGGCGGACGGTCGCGGTGGTGAGCAGCTGCGAGCGCACCCGCAGGTCGGTCACCTCGATCTCGGGCAGGCGGGCCCCGGTGTCCGAGCACAGGCGCTGGGCGACCTTGTGGATGCTGCGCTCGAGCTGCTCGGCGCTCGGCGTGGACTCCCCGAAGAGGTCCGCGCGGGGCGGCAGCACGCGGTGACGGCCGCCGATCACGTAGCGCCCGTCGATCCGCTCGTGCAGCAGCCACCAGAAGGCGCAGCGCTGCAGGCCGGGGACAGGGGGCGTGGTCTCGGGCTGCTCGTCCGCATCGGGCACGAGCTCGAGGTCGCGGCGCGAGGCGGCCTGGACGGCGCGGGCGACGGCGGCGGGCGTGACGTGCTCGCGCAGCGAGAGGCCGAGCGCGGCGAGCATGTCGACCTGCTGGTCGATGCTCGGAGCCGGCGCTCCGGCGCGCAGGACGTCGTCGACGGGCTCTGCGTGCGCATCGTGCGCCCCGTCCCCGTGGAGCAGGGTGCGCATCCGATCCGTGATGCTCATGGCGACCTCCTTCTTCTCGTCGAGCTGCGGCTGCAGGACCACCGTATGCAGGGCCCTCCCGTCGGCAGGTGACGAGCAGGCGAACTCTTCGCGTCGAGTGCGCGACGGAGAGCTCGGGCAGAATCGGGGCATGACCTACGAGATCGAGGACTCCCTGATCGTCCCGGGCACTCCCGAGGACGTGTACGCCCTGCTCAGCGACGTGACCCGCACCGGCGAATGGAGCCAGCAGTGCTACCGCTGCGCATGGGACGACGACGCCCGCGGCGTCGGCGCGCGCTTCACCGGCTGGAACCGCACGCCCGAGCGCGAGTGGCACACCACCTCCGAGGTCGTCGCCGATGTCCCGGGCGAGCGCTTCGCGTGGTCCGTCGGCCCCGGCCGGGCGGAATGGGGGTACCGGATGGAGCGCGCGGAGGGGGCCGGCGAGCCTCGCACGCTGCTCACCGAGTACACGCGCACCACGCCCCTGTTCGAGACCACCTTCGCCGAGCGCTACGGCGAGCGCGCCGAGGAGGAGATGGCGACGCGCCGGAAGGCCGCGGAGGCCGGGATCCCGGCGACGCTCGAGGCGATCCGGAGGGTGCTCGCGGGGGAGTGAGCTTGGCGGGGCGAGGTGGCAGTCGAGTCGCTGTCGCGCCTACGTGATCGACGTGCCTTGTGGTGTCGAGCGAACGGCATTCCCGCTGTTCACCAGGCGCTTTCGCCCGGCCCTCGATGCGTATGATCCTCCCTAGCGCTCCCTTTTCCACATCCTCTCCTAGCCTCTTCCAGGTGTCCGGTTCGCCCGATACGATGAGAGAAGAATCGAACGAGTGTTCGACTCCTCGACGTGGAGGGAAGGGGGACAGGATGACCGCGCTCGACCCTGGCCCGCGCCAGGAGATCCTCGGCGACCATGCCCTGTTCCCCGGCATGGTGCTCCCGCGCGAGAGGGAGGAGCTGCTGCGCGCCCAGCAGGCCGAGCGTTCCGCACAGGATCCCGTCCAGCGCATCCGCCCGCGCTCTCCGCGTCCCCTCACGCGCGAGTCCGTCGCTGCCCGGGTCGACGTCTCTCCGACCCTCGAGGTCACCGAGCGCGTCCAGAGCATCTGGGACCAGGGTGTGCGCGAGTCCCGCGAGCTCGCCGACTCCCTCGCCGCCCTCGCGCCGTCCTGGCGCGGCCGCGATACCGGCGGCTGCACCGCGGAGGACGCCCAGTGCGAGGACCTGCTGGTCGCGGCCGCGCTGCGGTGCTCCGACACCGTCGCCTACCGCCGCATCCGCGACGGGCACCGCGGCGTCGACCTCTGCCCGCGCATCTTCGCCCGCCTGCGCGCGGGGGAGTTCCCCGCCGCCTGGTTCCGCGAGCTGCTGCGCCGCACCCTCGGCCTCACCGACGAGGAGATGACGCTGGTCGATGCGACCGTGAGCGCCTGGGACCCGGGCATCACCTCCGAGCACTTCAGCCGCTGCCTCGGCACCGTCGTCGCGACGCTCCTCGAGCGACGCGAGCTCCCGCCCCGCATCGACGTCGAAGCGCGGCGCCGGGTCGAGTTCGAGCACGGCGGGGACGACGGCACCGCATGCCTGCGGATCGTCGGCCCCGTCCCCGAGCTGCTGCAGCTCGCCCGTCGGCTGGACGATGCCGCGCGCACTCTCCAGGCCGCCCAGCGCCATGCGCTCGAGGCCGGAGTCGAGGTCCCCCTGGACCCGCAGGGCCGCGCGGCCGAGCAGGGACGGCCCCTGTCCCTGTCCGAGCTGCGCTACCACCTGCTGACCATGGCAGATCTGGACACCGACGGCGTGGGCCTGAGCGCCGCGTCCTTCCGCATGAACGTGACGGTCCCGCTGCTGTCCCTCATGGGCCACAGCGACGCCCCCGGCATGCTCGACGGTCGGATCCCGATCCCGGCCGAGATGGCCCGCGAGCTCGCCGCCGGCGAGGACGCCTGGCACCGGCTGCTCACCGACCCGGTGAGCGGGGAGTTCCTCCCCGCGCCCGCCGAGCGCTACGCGGTGCCGCAGGCCATGCGGGAGCACCTGCGCGTGCGGATGACGACCTGCTCGGTGCCCGGCTGCCGGCGCCCCGCATCCTGCGCGACCGAGGCCGACCACATCGAGGAGTACGACCACGAGGACCCGCTGCACGGCGGCCGCACCGCCGTGGACAACCTCCACCTGCTGTGCTGGAAGCACCATGCTCTGAAGACCGCCCGCCGCATCGACCCGGTGCGCGTGGACGCCTCCCATTCGCCGACCGGCCGCACCGGAACCCTCTGGAGCATCGACGAGGAGATGCGGATCTTCCAGGAGGACGACACGGACCTCGCGACCCCCGCGATCGTGAAGGACCTCAAGGACTCCTGGGCACGGATCCAGGCCCTCCGGGACCAGCGCGACGCGGCTCTTCGAGATCACGCCGAGCGCACCCGGGACGAGTCCCCGCCCGAGAGGCCACCGCAGGGTGCGCCCCCGGGCGCACCACCACCACCGTTCTGATCCCGGCGGGTCAGCGCGCGGCGCTGCCCTCCGCCTCGCACAGCGCATCGACCGCGCGCACCAGGGCCAGATGACTGAAGGCCTGCGGGAAGTTGCCGGCCATGCGCTGGTGCGCGTCGTCGTACTCCTCGGAGAACAGCATGAGGTCGTTCCCGCACGCCAGGACGCGATCCAGCATCTGCCGCGCGTCCTCGGTGCGACCCGCCCGCGCGTAGTACTCGGCGAGCCAGAAGCAGCACGCCAGGAACGGGTTCTCGTTCCCGCTGAGCCCGTCCTGACCCGTCGTGCGATACCGCAGCACCAGGCCGCCGTCGGTCATCAGCTCGTCCTCGATCCGGCGCACCGTGGCGACCATCCGCGGATCGTCCGGGGCCACGAAGCCGATCCGGGCGAGCTGCAGCAGCGAGGCATCGACCTCGGTGCTGCCGTAGGTCTGGGTGAATGCGCCGTCGGGCCCCACGCCCTCGCGCAGGATCTCGTCCCGCAGGCGATCCCGCGCCGCCCGCCACCTCTCGAGCTCCCCGTCCTTCGCCCGCAGCCCGAGCTCCTCGACGCCGCGGACGGCCCGGTCGAAGCCGGCCCACATCATCACCCGCGAATGCGTGAAGAACGCGGGCTCCCCGCGCATCTCCCACAGGCCCTGGTCCTGCGTCTCGAGATGCGAGCACGCGAACTCCAGCAGCGAGCGCTGCAGCGACGACGACCACGTGGTCTCCTCGAGCCCCGTCTCGCGCATGGCCGCGAAGCCCACCAGCACCTCACCCACCACATCGCCCTGGTACTGGGCCGCGGCGCCGTTGCCGATCCGCACCGGGCGCGAGCCCGCGAACCCGGAGAGGTGCGCCAGCTCCCTCTCCGGCAGCGAGCGCTCCCCGGAGATGGAGTACATGATCTGCATGTGCTCGGGGTCCCCGGCGATCGCGCGCAGCAGCCAGTCCCGCCAGCCCACCGCCGCCTCCACGTGCCCGTGCGCCAGCAGGGCCTCGAGCGAGAGCGCCGCATCGCGCAGCCAGCAGTAGCGGTAGTCCCAGTTGCGCTCCCCGCCGAAGTCCTCCGGCAGGCTCGCCGTGGGCGCCGCGACGATGCCGCCCGCGATCACGTCGGAGAGGCCGTGCAGCACGAGCAGCGAGCGCGTCACCTCCGGCCGGTAGCGGTCATCGACCTCGACGCGCCCCAGCCACTCGCGCCAGGCCGCCGCCGTGCGCTCGATCGCGTCCTGGGGGTCCACGGGCCTCGGCAGCGCCGTCCACGAGGGATGCCAGGTCATCGTCCACGCCTGCTCCTCGCCCGCGTGCAGCATGTGCCGCCCCGTGTGCACGTGGTCGCTCGCCGTGAGGCCCGGTCCACGCAGGGCCAGTGCGCTCGCGCCGGCCACCGCGGAGATCACCGAGGCGCCGTCGGAGTCCTCGCGCCGCCGCACCCACGGGACCACGTCGCCGTACTCGAAGCGGATCCGCAGCTCCTGCTCGACCTCGACGCTGCCCTCGGTGCAGCGCACCAGGCGCACGAGGTCCGCGCGCTCGTCGGCCGACGGGTCCTCGGCCGCCTCCTCGGGCGTGATGTCCGAGGGCATCATGTCGATGACCTGCGCGGTGCCGTCGGGCCCCTTCCACGTGGTCTCGAGGATCATCGTGCCCTCGAGGTACCGACGCGAGGTGGCCTCGCCGCCGCGGATGCCCAGCGTCCAGTGCCCGTTGCGGTCATCCCCCAGCAGCGCGCAGAGCGCGGCGGGGGAGTCGAAGCGCGGCATGCACAGCCAGTCGATGCGGCCCTCGCGCGTGACGAGGGCAGATCCCCGTCGGTCGGACAGCAGGGCGTGGTCCTCGATGCGGTGCTCGCGATGCTCCATGCCACCCGATTCTGCACCCGCGGGCGCGGACGGCGGTCAGGAGCGGGGCCAGGTCAGGATGCGCCACGCCTGCGTGCGGGACCGATGCCCGCGGTGACCGCGGCGGCGACGAGGGTGAGGACCGCGCCGACCAGGGTGAGCGGGGTGAGGTGCTCGGTGCCCGTGGGGGCGAGGACGTCCAGCAGCACCGAGCCCACGATCTGCCCGGCGATCGTCGTCATCGCCAGGGTGAGGACGCCCAGCGGGGCCGCGAGCTGCGCCGCGACGGCGATGAACACGACGCCGATGGCGCCGCCCAGGTAGAGCACGGGATTCGCGGGGAGCGGGGCGGGGCCGTGCCCGACGGCGAGGGCGTGGACCACCGCGACCAGCACGAGCAGCGCGGTGCCCACGACGAAGTTCCCGAGCGTGGCGATCATGAAGTGCCCGGTGTGCTGGGAGACCCGGCCGTTGACCGCCTGCTGCAGCCCCATCGCGGCCCCCGCGACCACGGGCAGCACGAGCAGCGGCCAGGGGACGTCGACGCCCACGCCCGAGGACATCGCGAGCAGCACCGCGAGCACCATCAGCCCGGCCCCGATCAGGCGGGGCGCGGTGAGCGGGCGGACACCGCCGGGACCCAGGCCGACGCGGTCGACGACCAGGCCGGTGACCGTCTGGCCGGCGACGACGCAGACGATGAACAGGGCCACCCCTATCAGGGCGACGGTGAAGGTCTGGCCGAGCACGAAGGTCGCCCCGCCGATCCCGCCCAGCGCGAGCGGCCAGGGGAGGGCTCCGATCCGCAGGTCGTGCCCGAAGGCTGCCGCGCGCTCCCGCAGGGACCTCCGGGAGAGCACGATGACCAGCACGATCACGAGCCCCGTGCCGAACGAGATGGCCGACGCGGTGAAGCCGTCGGCGAGCTCGGTCGACAGGCGCGAGTTGATGCGGGACTGCACGGCGGAGAGCAGCCCGCCGGCCAGCGCGACCGGCAGCGCCCAGCCCGAAGCGCGGCCCAGCGAGAAGGAGAGAGGGGAGGATGCCACGGGGGTCCACTCTAGGTGTTGCGGGTCATGACGTTGTGGTCACCGGGACGGGGATAGAAGGAACGGGCCCCTGACCGGCACGATGGGTGGTGTCTAAGCAACCGTCGTCCG
>NZ_JBHTSV010000048.1:0-23535 GCF_042794925.1 Brachybacterium sp. NPDC056505 | reverse complement strand
CGTCTGGGACTCGATGCAACGCAGGCAGGACGACTACGAGCAGCGCCGCGATACCGAGGCCGGCACCGGCGCCGGCGCGGAGGCGCCGTCTCCCGATCCCTCTCGGCTGGACTCGCCCTGGCCGGTCCGGCCTGGTGTCCCGGACCCGTGGCCCCGCGTGGACATGGACCACGCCGGCGCACCCGACCTGGAAGAGATCCCCGTCGAGAAACCCGTCCGGCGCCGATACCAACCACTCCCGACCTTCCATTACGACGGCGACATCCCCATCAGCGCCACCACCCGACGACCACGCAAACAGCAGGACCCGCCACCGAAGTTCGACCCCGGACCACCACCCTTCTGACCCGAGAGCCCGGCCCGCCATCGCAGGCCAGCAAGGTCAGAACCCCGAACGCAACACCACCCCCACCTGTAGAGGGGCACACCACCGTGCCCCTCTACAGGCACGCCCGGAAACGAAGTTGCGGCGGGGCGAGTGGGGGAGTGGGATCGGCAATATGAGCGATTGCAGCCCAGCGCCGGGCCAACACGTCCCGAATTCAGTGCTCCTCGAGGTGCCGGCGGACCAGAGGGTCGCGCAGAACGAGCTCGTCTTCGCCCTCCGCGACGCGAACCCGGTCTCCCCTGGGCACACACTCGTCATCCCGTTCCGCCAGATCACGACCTGGTTCGATGCCGACCCGAGCGAGTGGTCCGCAGGGTGGGACCTCATCGGTCGCTGCAAGGATGAGCTCGACAGCGCGCTCGCTCCCGACGGGTACAACGTCGGGTTCAATGCGGGACGAGCGGCGGGGCAGACGGTCCCGCATGCTCATCTCCACCTGATCCCGCGCTTCGCCGGCGACGTGCAGAACCCGGTAGGGGGAGTACGGCACGCCGTGATCGGGCGCGGATTCTACGAGTGACCCGACCGGAGTGCGGCTGACGGCGGTACCAGCCGCAGCGGCGGCACCGCACCCACTGTCGGAGTGAGGCGCTCAGCCCACCTGCTCGGACAGCTCCAGCCAGCGCTCCTCGGTCTCGGCGAGCTCGCCCTGGACCTCCTGGAGCGTCGCGCCGAGCTCCTGGAGGCCGGAGACGTCCCCCGGATCGTGCGAGGTCATCTGCGCTGTGAGCTCCTCGGCGCGACGGGTCAGCTTCTCCATCCGCCTCTCGACGGCGGACAGCGCCTTCTGCGCCTCCCTCAGCTCGCGGCCCGAGAGACCGCTGGCGGGGGAGGCCGCCGTCGGCTGAGCATCGGGGGCCGGCGCCGACGCCCCCGCCGACGTCCCGGCGCCGCCCTCGCCCGCGCCCGCCGCCCGCAGCGCGAGGTACTGCTCGACGCCGCCCGGCAGGTGCCGCACGTGACCGTCCAGCACCGCGTACTGGAGGTCCGTCACGCGCTCGAGCAGGTACCGGTCGTGGGAGACCACGATCAGTGGGCCGGGCCAGGTGTCCAGCAGATCCTCCATGGCCGCGAGCATGTCGGTGTCCATGTCGTTCGTCGGCTCGTCGAGCACCAGCACGTTGGGCTCGTCCAACAGCGTCAGCAGCAGATCCAATCGCCGCTGCTGCCCGCCGGAGAGGGAGCCCACGCGCACCTTCTGATGCGCGGTGGTGAAACCGAGGCGCTCGAGCAGCTGGCCCGGGGTGACCTCGTCCTTGCCCGCCCGGAACGTGGTGCGGTAACGGCCGACGACATCGCTGACCCGCTCGTCCAGATGATCGGCGAGGCCCTCGAGCTTCTGGGTGACCTGCTGGACGGTGACGGTCTTCCCGCGCTTCACGCGTCCGGCCATCGGGTCCAGATCCCCGGTGACCAGGGCCAGCAGCGTCGACTTGCCGGCGCCGTTAGGGCCCAGCACGCCGATCCTGTCCGCCGGGCCCACATGGAGGGTGACGTCCTGGATCACCGCGCGTCCCTCGTACCCGGCGGTCACGCCCTCGAGGTCGATGACGTCGCGGCCCAGTCGCGAGGTCGCCAGCTGCGTGAGCTCGACCGTGTCCCGCAGGGGCGGCTCGCCGGCGATCAGCTCGTTCGCGGCGTCGATCCGGAACTTCGGCTTCGACGTGCGTGCGGGAGCCCCGCGGCGCAGCCACGCGAGCTCCTTGCGCATGAGGTTCTGACGCTTGGCCTCGATCGCGGCGGCCTGGCGGTCGCGCTCCACCCTCTGCAGGACGTACGCCGCGTATCCGCCCTCGAAGGGGTCGACCACGCCGTCGTGCACCTCCCACATGCGGGTGCAGACCTCGTCGAGGAACCAGCGGTCGTGGGTGACGACCACGATGCCCCCGCTGCGCGAGGGCCAGCGCCGCTTCAGGTGGCCCGCCAGCCAGGAGATGCCCTCGACGTCCAGATGGTTCGTGGGCTCGTCCAGGAGCATCACGTCCACGTCGCGCACGAGCAGCTCGGCGAGGTGCACGCGGCGCAGCTGCCCTCCGGAGAGGCTCGTGAGCTCGGCGTCGAGGTCGAGCTCGCCCAGCAGGCCGGAGAGCACGTCGCGGATCCGGGGGTCCGAGGCCCATTCGTGCTCGGGGCGGTCGCCGACCGCGCGCGAGCGGACGCTCTCCCCGATCTCGGCCACGTCCTGCTGGGACAGCGCGCCCACGCGCAGGCCGCCGCGGACGGTCACGCGTCCGTCGTCGGGCGTCTGAGCCCCCGCGAGCACGCGCAGCAGCGTGGACTTGCCGTCGCCGTTGCGTCCGACGACGCCGATGCGGTCGCCGTCCTCGATGCCCAGGGTGACGGCGTCCAGGAGGACGCGGTCGGGCAGGGCGACGTGGATCTTCTCGGCTCCCAGCAGATGGGCCATGCGGTCGGGGCTCCGTATCGGTTTCCGCGGGCCCGTGCCGGTGGCAGGGGCCCGCGTCGGTGGTTCTGGTGCGTCAGTTCTCGGTCTCGAAGGGCAGCAGCAGCTCGCGCAGCGCCCGGGCGAGCATCGGGCCGTCGGCGCGCCGCCCGTCGACCTCGTGCCCGTCGACCTCGTGCCCGTCGGCCCGCTGCTCCTCGTGGCCGCCGCCGAGGACCTCGCGCTCGGCCTCCAGGAGGATCTCCATGGCGGCGTCGACCTTCTCGGTGCCCGCGGGCTCGAGGCTCACGCGCACGGCGCGGCCGTCCTGCGGATCCTTCTCGCGCCGCACGAGCCCGCGCGAGGCGAGCTTCTCGAGACGCGTGGACATGGTGCCGCTGGTCACGAGCGTCTGCCGCATGAGCGCGCCGGGGCTCAGGGGCTCGCTTCCCGCTCGGCGCAGGGCCGAGAGGACGTCGAACTCCCAGCCCTCCAGGCCCGTCGCGGTGAAGGCTGCGCGGCGCGCGGTCTCCAGGTGGCGGGCGAGGCGCGAGATGCGGGAGAAGACCTCGAGGGGCGAGGTGTCCAGATCGGGCCGGGCCTGGGCCCAGCCGGCGACGATCCGGTCGACCTCGTCGGTGCGTGGGGCGGCAGGCGGCATGGGGGCGAGTCTACGGAATCGCCGGGGAGGAGCTGATGCGCACCTGGGCGGCGCTCCATCCCCGCCTCCGATCCCCGCCTCCGCTCCCGGCCTCATTTCCCGCGCAGCTGCGGGTCCTTCTGCAGAGCGCCCAGGCCGAACCAGGAGAGGTTCACCATCCGTGCGGCCACGTCCTCCTTCGCGGGGATGCGCGTCTCGAGCCACCACTGGCCGGTGAAGGCGACCATGCCCACGAGCATCTGCGCGTACAGGGCTGCGTCGGCCGCGGTGTAGCGGCGCAGCCGCAGCTGCGCGGTGAGGATCGACTCGACCTTCGCGGCGACGTCCCCGAGCAGCGTCGAGTACGAGCCGCCCTGATGGGTCGCGGGGGAGTCCCGCACCAGGATCCGGAAGCCGTCCTCGCGCTCGTCGATGTAGGTGAGGAAGGCGAGGGCCGCGCGCTCCATGAGCGTGCGCGGGTGGGCGCGGTGATCGTCCAGCGCCGCCTCCAGCGCTCCCAGCAGGGTCGAGGTCTCGCGGTCCACGATCACCGCGTACAGCCCCTCCTTGCCGCCGAAGTGCTCGTAGACGATCGGCTTCGAGACCTGGGCCCGGGCGGCGATCTCCTCGACGCTGGTGGCGTCATAGCCCTTCTGGGCGAACACCGAGCGGCCGATCACCACGAGCTGCTCGCGGCGCTCGCGCCCGCTCATCCGCGGGGCGCGGGCACGGGGACCGGCGGCGCGGGCGGACGGCTTCTCGGAGGCGGGGGCCATGAGGCGAGTCTCCCACGCCTCGCCCCGCCGCTCGCCCGCCCGACGTCGGCCGATAGGATCCCGATGGCCCCGCCCCGGGGCGCTCCGCCATGGTGTAATCGGCAACACCTCAGATTTTGGTTCTGAAGTTTCAGGTTCGAGTCCTGATGGCGGAACGGTCCGCCGGCGCTCGCGTCGGCGCCGGATCCGGAACCGTGCCAGCGCCCCGTCCAGCGCACCGAGGAGAACCGCGTGAACGTCCCCGCACCTGCCGCCGTCATCGTGCTCGCCGCAGGAGCCGGCACCCGCATGAGATCCAGGATCCCCAAGGTCCTGCACCCGTTGTGCGGCCGCTCCCTGCTGCTGCATGCGATCGAGGCCGCCCGCGGCACCTCGCCCGCGCAGCTGATCGCCGTGGTCCGCCACGAGCGCGAGAAGGTCGCCGGCCATCTCGCCGAGCACGCGCCCGACGTCCTCATCGCGGACCAGGACGCCGTTCCCGGCACGGGCCGCGCCGTCCAGTGCGGACTCGAGCAGGTCGGCGCCCCCTCCGGCACCGTGCTCGTCACCTACGGGGACGTGCCGCTGCTGGACGCGGCGACGCTCACCGAGCTCGTCGCCGCGCACGAGGGCGCGGGCAGCGCCGTCACGGTGCTCACCGCCCGCGTCCCCGACCCCACCGGCTACGGCCGCATCCTGCGCGACGCGCAGTCCGGCGAGGTCGCCGCGATCGTCGAGCACAAAGACGCCGACGAGAACCAGCGCGCGATCGACGAGATCAACTCCGGCATCTACGCCTTCGACGTCGACGTGCTGCGCCGTGCCCTTGGCCAGGTCACCACCGACAACGCCCAGGGCGAGATGTACCTCACCGACGTGCTCGCGATCGCGCGCGCCGAGGGCGGCGCCGTGCGCTCCCTGGTCACCGAGGACGCGATGCTCGTCGAGGGCGTCAACGACCGCGTCCAGCTCGCCCAGCTCGGCTCCGAGATGCGCCGCCGCCTCCTCGAGCGCCACATGCGCGCGGGCGTCACGATCGTCGACCCCGCGACCACCTGGGTCGACGCGGAGGTCTCGATCGGTCAGGACACCGTGATCCAGCCCGGCGTGCAGCTGCTGGGCGCGACCACGATCGGCGAGGACGTCCGCCTGGGCCCCGACTCGACCCTCGAGGACACCGAGGTCGACGACGGCGCGAGCGTGGTGCGCACCCACGCGCTGCTCGCCGAGATCGGCACCGGCGCGACCGTCGGCCCCTTCACCTACCTGCGTCCGGGCACGGTGCTGGGTGCGGACGGCAAGATCGGCGGCTTCTGCGAGACGAAGAACGCCCAGATCGGCGACGGCGCGAAGGTGCCCCACCTCAGCTACGTCGGGGACGCCGAGATCGGCGAGGGCACCAACATCGGGGCCGCCACGATCTTCGCGAACTACGACGGGGTCGACAAGCACCGCTCGCGGGTCGGCCGCCATGCGAAGGTCGGCGCCGACAACGTGATCATCGCCCCCGTCGAGATCGGTGACGGGGCGGTGACCGGCGGCGGCACCACGATCCTTCAGGACGTCCCGCCCGGGGCGCTGGCCGTCAACGACACCACCATGAAGATCGTGGAAGGATGGACCTCGCGCCGACGGCCCGGCACCGTCGCCGACGAGGCGGCGCGCGCCGCCCAGGCCGGCGCCGGCGAGACGGAGGCGTCTTCGTCCGAGGACGGGAAGGAACAGGAGAACTGATGAGCGGTATCACCGCGACAGGCGAGAAGCGGCTGGTCCTGGTCTCCGGGAGGGCTCATCCCGTGCTCGCCCAGGAGGTCGCCGAGGAGCTCGGGGTCGACGTGCTCCCGATGGACGCCTGGGACTTCGCCAACGGCGAGATCTACGTGCGCTACGGCGAGTCGGTGCGCGGCGCCGACGCTTTCGTGCTCCAGTCCACGCCCGCCCCGATCAACCAGTGGGTGATGGAGCACCTGATCATGATCGACGCGCTCAAGCGGGCCTCCGCCAAGCGCGTCACCGCGATCGCCCCCTCCTTCCCCTATGCCCGCCAGGACAAGAAGCACCGCGGCCGCGAGCCGATCTCCGCGCGCCTCATGGCGGACCTCTACGAGACCGCCGGCATCGACCGCATGATCTCGGTGGACCTGCACGCCCCGCAGGTCCAGGGCTACTTCAACAGCCCGCTCGACCACCTCATGGCGCTGCCGATCCTCGCGGGCTACGTGAGCTCGAAGTACGGCGAGGAGGACCTCACGGTCGTCTCGCCCGACGCCGGGCGCATCCGCGTGGCCGAGCAGTGGGCCAAGCGCCTGGGCGGTGTGAACCTGGCCTTCATCCACAAGTCGCGCGACCCCAAGAAGCCCAACCAGGCCGTCGCCAAGCGCGTCATCGGCGACGTGGCGGGGAAGACCTGCGTGCTGGTGGACGACATGATCGATACCGCCGGCACCATCGTGCAGGCCGTCGAGGCGCTGAAGGCGAACGGCGCCGCGAGCGTCATCGTCGCGACCACCCACCCGATCCTCTCCGATCCCGCCGCCGAACGCCTGCGCAGCAGCAGCGTGCGCGAGGTCATCTGCACCAACACCCTGCCGATCCCCGAGGAGAAGTGGTTCGACGGGCTCACCCAGCTCTCGATCGCCCCGCTGCTCGCCCGCGCCATCCGCGCGGTCTTCGACGACGGCTCCGTCACCAGCCTCTTCGACGGCGAGGTCTGACGCCGGGCAGAAGCATTGGCGGACGCATCGACGGACGGCCGGGCACGGGGCTGTGAGGCCCCTCGCCCGGCCGTCCTGCGTCGGGCCCGCCCGTGATAATCTCGCCGCGTCACTTCGGCGAGGGAGAGCATCCGCTCTCCGTGATCGACGCGGTGCGGGACGGCTCCCTCGGCGAGGGCGCCCGGTTCCGCGGCGTGCGCTCGCCGCCCGGAAACCGCAAGGAGCATCCCCATGGCTGAGAAGCTGAACGTCGAGAAGCGCGAGGAGTTCGGCAAGGGCGCAGCCCGCCGCATCCGCAGCGAGAACAAGATCCCCGCCGTCCTGTACGGCCACGGCACCGATCCGGTGCACCTCGTGCTGCCCGGCCACGAGACCGCACTGGCGGCCCGCAACGCCAACGCGCTGCTGGACCTCACCCTCCCCGACGGCGAGTCGCACCTGGGCCTCATCAAGGAGATCCAGCGCCACCCGCTGTCGCGCAACATCACCCACCTCGACCTGATCCTCGTCCGCCGCGGCGAGAAGGTCGAGGTCGACATCCCCGTCTACGTCACCGGCGAGCCCGTCTCCCCGGCGATCGCGGTCGTCGACGCCCAGTCGCTCACCCTCTCCGTGGACGCCCTCGCGGTGCCCGAGAGCATCGAGATCTCCGTCGAGGAGCAGGAGGACGGCTACCAGCTGTTCGCCGGCGACGTCGTCCTTCCCCAGGGCACCGAGCTCATCACCGATCCGGAGCTGCTCGTCGTCGCGGTGCAGCTGCCGCGCGTCGAGGAGGAGCCCGAGGAGGAGACCGAGGGCGAGGAGACCGCCGAGGGCGAGGAGTCCTCGGAGGACGCCGAGGAGTCCCCGGAGGAGTCCGAGAAGCAGGAGTGAGCCCGGGCGGTCGCCCGTGCGATCGCTTGCTCACAGCTCGTCACCGGGGCGTCGCGCACTGCGCGGCGCCCCGGTAGCGTCTCCCAGGTCCCCGCCCCACATCGCCCCTGGAGGATGCCCCCATGACCACCGCGAACGAGACCTTCCTCGTCGTCGGCCTCGGCAACCCGGGCCCCTCCTACGCGGCCACCCGCCACAACATCGGCCAGATGGTGCTCGACCACGTCGCCGCCCAGACCGGCGGTCGCTTCAAGTCGGCGCGACGCGCCCCCGCCGTCGTCATCGAGGGTCGGATGGGCCCGCCCGGGGCGGGCGCCCGCACGATCCTCGCGAAGTCCACAGGATTCATGAACACCTCCGGCGGCCCCGTCTCCGCCCTCGCCTCCTTCTACGGTGTCGATCCCGAGCACGTGATCGTCGTGCACGACGAGGTCGACCTGCCCTTCGGCGCCCTCCGCCTCAAACGGGGCGGGGGAGAGGGCGGCCACAACGGGCTGCGGGACATCACCAAGGCCCTCGGCACCAAGGACTACCTGCGCGTGCGCGTCGGGGTCGGCCGCCCGCCCGGCCGGCAGGACACCGCGGACCACGTCCTCGCGCCCTTCCGCCCCGCCGAGCGCAAGGAGCTCGACCTCGTGATCGACGAGGCGGGCGACGCGCTCGAGCTGCTCGTCCTCGAGGGCCTCACCGCCGCCCAGCAGACCGTCCACTCCCGGGAGGCCCGATGACCGCCTCGAACCCGCCGGCCCCGTCGGCACCGCTCGCACCGCTGCTCGACCTCGTCGCGAGCGGTGAGGACCTCACGCGCCTGCGCGAGCTCGTCGCCCCCGGCCCGGCCGCCTCCGACGTGCCCGTCGAGGACTCGGCGACCGTCGCCCCGACCTCCCTGGTACCCTTCGCGGTCGCCGACCTCGCGCGCAGCGCCACGCCCGAGTCGCCCCTCGTCGTGCTCACCGCCACGACCCGTGCGGCCGAGGATGCGCGCGCCGCCCTCGACGCGATGGTCGGCACCGCGCACGTCGCCGAGCTGCCCGCCTGGGAGACCCTCCCGCACGAGCGGCTGTCCCCGCGCGCCGACACCGTCGCCCGGCGCCTGCAGACCCTGCGGCGCATCGCCCACCCCGAGACCGAGCAGGGCGTCAGCGTGCTTCTGCTCCCGGTGCGCAGCCTGCTGCAGCCGATCGCGAAGGGCCTCGGCGACCTGCGCGCCGTGCGCGCCCGCGTGGGTGACGACTACCCGCTCGAGCGCCTCGAGCAGGACCTCGTCGGCGCCGCCTACGTGCGCACCGACATGGTCGAGAAGCGCGGCGAGTTCGCCGTGCGCGGCGGGATCCTCGACGTCTTCCCGCCCACCGAGCCCCACCCCGTGCGCGTGGACCTGTTCGGCGACGAGGTCGACGAGGTCCGCTACTTCTCCATCGCCGACCAGCGCTCCCTGGAGTCCGTGCCCCACGGGCTGGACGCCGCGCCCTGCCGCGAGATCCTGCTCGGCGAGGCCGTGCGCGAGCGCGCCCGGGACATGGCCGAGAAGCTCCCGGGCGTGCGCGACATGCTCGAGCGGATCGCCGCCGGCATCGCCGTGGACGGCATGGAGTCGCTCAGCCCCGTGCTGGTGGGGGAGATGGAGCAGGTCGTCGACGTGCTCCCCGCGGACTCCCGCTTCCTCGTGATCGACCCCGAGCGCGTGCGCGCCCGCGGGGCGGAGCTGGTCTCCACGACCGACGAGTTCCTCGCCGCGGCCTGGTCGAGCGCCGCCGCAGGCGGCGGACTGCCCATCGACGTGGGCGAGGCGAGCTTCGTGCCGCTCCCGGACGTGCGCGAGCACGCCCGCTCCCGAGGCCAGCGCTGGCACACCCTCGCGCCCTTCGGCCTCGAGACCGACGTCGACCTCACCGCGCGCGCCGTGAACCACCCCGGCTACTCCGGTCGCGGCGAGGACATCGCGAAGGATCTCACCGCCCGTCGCACCGAGGGCTGGCGGATCGTGGTCACGATGACCGGCAGCGGCGGTGCCCGCCACGCCGCCGAGTCGCTCGAGGAGCAGGGCGTGCCCGCGCGGTACGTCCATCCGCTCGACGTTCCGCCCGCACCGGGCGAGCCGATCGTCACGGTCGGCCCCTTCGTCGACGGCCTCGTCGACGAGTCTCTGCGGCTCATGGTGATCTCCGAGCGCGATGTCACCGGCAAGACGGGCCAGCGCCGCGCCGGGGGCGAGCGGCGGATCCCCTCGCGCCGCCGCAACGTCGTGGACCCCCTGCAGCTGCGTCCGGGCGACCACGTCGTCCACGCGCACCACGGCGTCGGCCGCTTCGTCGAGATGACCAGCCGCACCGTGGGCTCCGGCGCCAAGGCGACCACCCGCGAGTACCTCGTCATCGAGTACGCGGCCTCGAAGAAGGGGCAGCCGGGGGACCGGCTGTACGTCCCCAGCGACCAGCTCGACCAGGTCACCAAGTACGTCGGCGGCGAGGACCCCACGGTCAACCGCATGGGCGGCGCCGACTGGGCGAAGACCAAGTCGCGGGCCCGCAAGGCGATCCGCGAGATCGCCGACGAGCTCGTGCGCCTGTACTCCGCGCGTCAGAGCGCGCCCGGCCACTCCTTCGGCCCCGACACCCCCTGGCAGCGCGAGCTCGAGGACTCCTTCGAGTTCGTCGAGACCCCCGATCAGCTCTCCACGATCGACGACGTCAAGGGCGACATGGAGAAGGCGGTCCCGATGGACCGCCTGATCCTCGGCGACGTCGGCTACGGCAAGACGGAGATCGCGGTGCGCGCCGCCTTCAAGGCCGTCCAGGACGGCAAGCAGGTCGCCGTGCTCGCCCCCACGACGCTGCTCTCCCAGCAGCATCTGGACACCTTCACCGAGCGCTTCACGGGCTTCCCCGTCACCGTGCGCGGGCTCTCCCGCTTCCAGTCCGATGCCGACTCGCAGGCCACCATCGAGGGCCTGCGCGACGGCAGCGTCGACGTGGTCATCGGCACCCACCGCCTGATCACGGGGCAGGTGCGTTTCAAGGACCTGGGCCTGCTGATCATCGACGAGGAGCAGCGCTTCGGCGTCGAGCACAAGGAGACCCTCAAGGCGATGCGCACGAACGTGGACGTGCTGTCCATGTCGGCCACGCCGATCCCGCGCACCCTCGAGATGGCCGTGACCGGCATCCGTGAGATGTCCACGCTCGCGACCCCGCCCGAGGAGCGCCATCCCGTGCTCACCTACGTGGGTGCGGAGGACGACAAGCAGATCACCGCCGCGATCCGCCGCGAGCTGCTGCGGGAGGGCCAGGTCTTCTTCATCCACAACCGCGTCGAGGACATCGACGCCACCGCCCAGCGCCTGCGCGAGCTCGTGCCCGACGCGCGCGTGCAGGTCGCCCACGGCAAGATGAACGAGAACCAGCTCGAGCGGGTCATCGTCGACTTCTGGGAGAAGGAGTTCGACGTGCTCGTGTGCACCACGATCGTCGAGACCGGCCTGGACATCGCCAACGCCAACACGCTGATCGTCGAGAACGCCGACCGCTTCGGCCTCTCCCAGCTGCACCAGCTGCGCGGTCGCGTGGGCCGCTCGAGCGAGCGCGCCTACTCGTACTTCCTCTACGACGGGTCGAAGCCGCTCACCGAGACCGCCTCGGACCGCCTCACCACGCTGGCCACCAACACCGATCTCGGCGCGGGCATGCAGGTCGCCATGAAGGACCTCGAGATCCGCGGCGCCGGCAACCTGCTGGGCGGCGAGCAGTCGGGGCACATCGCCGGCGTCGGCTTCGACCTCTACGTGCGGATGGTGGGGGAGGCCGTCGCGGCCTTCCGCGGCGAGTCCACCGCGCCCACCAAGGACGTCAAGGTCGAGCTGCCGCTGGACGCCCATGTGCCCCACGACTACATCGCCTCCGAGCGCCTGCGCCTCGAGGCCTACTCGAAGCTCTCCGGCGCGAGCGATCCCGCGACCATCGAGGAGGTCCGCGCCGAGCTCACGGACCGCTACGGCGCGCCGCCCGCCCCGGTCGAGGTGCTGCTGGACGTGGCCCGCTTCCGCCTGGAGTGCCGCGACGCCGGCCTCGAGGAGGTGCAGGCGCAGGGCAAGATGATCCGCTTCGCCCACCTCGATCTGCCCGACTCGGTGGCCATGCGCATGAAGCGCCTGTACCCGGGCACCATGCTCAAGCCCGCAGTGCGCCAGGTGCTCGTCCCCCGGCCGA
Source organism: Brachybacterium sp. NPDC056505 (assembly GCF_042794925.1). Classification (NCBI taxonomy): domain Bacteria; kingdom Bacillati; phylum Actinomycetota; class Actinomycetes; order Micrococcales; family Dermabacteraceae; genus Brachybacterium; species Brachybacterium sp. NPDC056505. The sequence continues at coordinate 11,577 of NZ_JBHTSV010000048.1, read as the reverse complement.
CGACCTCGCGCGTGGGCGGCACAGAGCTGCGCGACCACGAGCTCCTCGCCTGGGCACGGAAGGTGCTCGGCGTGCTGAAGCCGGCCCCGGCGGAGGACGCGGCGTGAGCACGGACCAGCCGGAGGACCGGGGCACGGCGCGGGGGAGCGAGCTGCTGCGCGCCGTCGCCGTGATGGACGCCCTGCGCGCCCCCGACGGGGACGCCTGGAGCGCCCTGCAGACCCATCATTCTCTCGCCCGCTACCTCCTCGAGGAGACCCACGAGGTCCTCGAGGCGATCGAGGAGAGGACCGACGGGACGGGCCCGTCCGCCGCGGGCCATCTGCCCGACGAGCTCGGCGACCTGCTCTTCCAGATCCTCTTCCACGCCCGTCTCGGGCAGGAGGAGGACCCCGCCTGGGACGTCGACGACGTGGCCCGCGCCTTCGTCGAGAAGATGGAGCGGCGCAACCCGCACGTCTTCGGCGCGGACCGCGAGGACGCGCTCGGGGACCGCGGCGACGTCGAGCAGATCATCGCCCAGTGGCACGCCGTGAAGGCGCAGGAGCGGGCGGAGGAGGACGGGCCGCACGGGTCCGACGCGGCAGGCTCCCTCCCCACCGCTTGGTTCGAGGGCATCCCGCACGCCCTGCCCGCGCTGCAGGCGGCGGCCAAGAGCGTCCACAGGTCGCGGTCCGACGGGCGGATCGACGAGCTCACCGCGGCCGCGGAGTCCGCCGCCTCGGCCCCGGACGCCGAGGACTGGGGCGCGGACATCGCCCTGCGGCTGCTCGACGTGGTGCGCGAGGCCGAGGCCCGCGACGTCGACCCCGAATCGGCGCTGCGCACCCTGCTCACGCGCACCCGCGACCTCTCGCGCTGAGGGGCCCGCGCCCGCCGTGGGCGCCCCAGGATCGGTCCCCGGTCGGCGACTAGACTGGTCCCGACACCGGGGCCGCCCGCGCGGCGCCGGACCTGACCTCACCGAAGGAAGGAAACCCACATGGCTCTCATCGACGCCGTCCTGTCCCGCGAGATCCTCGACTCGCGAGGCAACCCCACCGTCGAGGTCGAGGTGCTGCTCGACGACGGCACCTTCGCCCGCGCCGAGGTGCCCTCCGGCGCCTCCACCGGCCAGTTCGAGGCCGTCGAGCTGCGCGACGGCGACAAGGGCCGCTACCTCGGCAAGGGCGTGACCAAGGCCGTCCAGGCCGTCGTCGACTCCCTGGGCCCGGAGGTCGTGGGACTGGACGCGCAGGAGCAGCGCGCCATCGACCAGGCCATGATCGAGGCGGACGGCACCGCCAACAAGGGCACCCTGGGAGCGAACGCGATCCTCGGCGTCTCCCTCGCGGTCGCCCGCGCCGCCGCCGACTCCTCGGCCCTCCCGCTCTACCAGTACGTCGGCGGCCCGAACGCCCACGTGCTCCCCGTCCCGATGATGAACATCCTCAACGGCGGGTCCCACGCGGACTCCAACGTCGACATCCAGGAGTTCATGATCGCGCCGATCGGTGCGAGCAGCTTCGTCGAGGCCGTCCGCATGGGCGCCGAGGTGTACCACGCGCTCAAGGCCGTCCTCAAGGAGCGCGGCCTGTCCACGGGCCTCGGCGACGAGGGCGGCTTCGCGCCGAACCTCGAGTCCAACCGTGCGGCGCTCGACCTCATCCTCGAGGCGATCCGCAACGCCGGCTACGCCCCTGGCGCCGACGTGGCGCTCGCGCTCGACGTCGCCGCCTCCGAGTTCTTCGAGGACGGCTCCTACGCCTTCGAGGGCGGCAAGAAGTCCAGCCAGGAGCTCATCGACTACTACACCGAGCTCGTGGACGCCTACCCGCTGGTCTCCATCGAGGACCCGCTGGACGAGGAGGACTGGGACGGCTGGAAGGCCATCACCGACGCCCTGGGCGACAAGGTCCAGATCGTGGGCGACGACCTCTTCGTCACCAACCCCGAGCGCCTCGGCAAGGGCATCGACCTCGGCGCCGCCAACGCGCTGCTGGTCAAGGTCAACCAGATCGGCTCGCTCACCGAGACCCTCGACGCGGTCGACCTCGCGCACCGCAGCGGCTACCGCTGCATGATGTCGCACCGCTCGGGCGAGACTGAGGACACCACGATCGCCGACCTCGCGGTCGCCGTGAACTGCGGCCAGATCAAGTCCGGCGCCCCCGCCCGCGGCGAGCGCGTGAACAAGTACAACCAGCTGATCCGCATCGAGGAGGAGCTGGGCGAGGCCGCGACCTACGCCGGCGCCTCGGCGTTCCCGCGGTTCTCCGCCTGAGCGCGCTACCCTCGAGCGCATGACTGCACGACGACCGGGCGCCCCGCGGTCCACGGGACGCCCGGTCGCCGCGTCCGGGGGCCGGCGCGGCGATCGCGCCCGCGCCTCCGGCGATCGGCGACCGGGCAGCGCCTCCTCGCGCCCTGCCTCCGCCTCCCGCCCGCGCAGCGTGCCCCGCGGCACGGATCCGGCCGACGAGCCCGACGGCCCGGTCATCACGATCACGCGTCGGGCGCTCATCCTCATCGCGGTGATCGTCGTGGCACTCGCCACTCTCGTGCCGACGCTCAACACCTTCATCGCCCAGCGCCAGGAGCTCGCCTCCCTCCAGGACCAGGTCTCCGACCAGCGGGACGAGGTCGCCGATCTCCAGACGCAGGTCGACCGCTGGGACGACCCGAACTACGTGGCCGCCCAGGCCCGCGAGCGACTGCTCTACGCGATGCCGGGGGAGACGCAGTATCGGCTCATGGACTCCTCGGGGAACGACGTCCCGCTCACGGAGGCCCAGCAGAAGCAGGCGGAGGCCTCTTCTGGCGACTGGTACACGACCCTGTGGAGCAGCGTCGAGGGCGCGAGCCGCGCCGACCCCGGCACCACGTCGGTCTCGCCCGCCGACGGCAGGGCAGACGACCCGCAGGCCCCCGGCACGGGCAAGAACAACGGATCCGGCGCCTCCGACGCGGGCGGCGACGCCGACTCACCCAGCGACCAGGACGACGAGTGACCACGCTTCCCCAGCCCCTTCCCACCCCGTTCCCCGGCGCGCTCCCGCCGCTGCCGCACGAGACCCCCGCGAGCGAGGACGACCTCGCGCGGATGCGGGACCAGGTGGGCCGCGAGATGCGCGGCGTCCACTCGGTCGCGCGCCGCTGCGCCTGCGGGCGCCCCGCCGTGGTGCGCACCCTGCCCCGGCTCCCCGGCGGCACGCCGTTCCCGACCTCGTTCTATCTCACCCTGCCCAGCATGGTGCAGGCCGCCTCGCACCTCGAGGCCGCGGGGCGCCTCGCCGAGCTCACCGCGCAGCTCGGCGAGGATCCCGAGCTCGCCGCGGGCTTTCGCCGCGCCCACGAGCGCTACCTCGAGCGCCGCGCCGAGCTCGGGAGCGTCGAGGAGATCGAGGGCATCAGCGCGGGCGGCATGCCCGGCCGCGTGAAGTGCCTGCACGCGATCATCGGCCACGGCCTTGCCGAGGGGCCCGGGATCAACCCCGTGGCAGACCTCGTCCTCGCCGAGGTCGCGCCCGACACCATGATCTCCGTCTGCCACTGCGAGAGCCTCGAGCAGGCCGCCGAGGAAGAGGTCGAGCGATGAGCGCCGCCGAGAGCTCCGCGCCCCCCGTCGCCGCGATCGACTGCGGCACGAACTCCATCCGCCTGCTGATCGCCCGCGGCTCGGCCGACGGCGGGCTCGTGGACGTCGAGCGCAGGATGGAGGTCGTGCGCCTGGGCTACGGCGTGGACCGCACCGGGCGGTTCGACCCCGCCGCGATCGAGCGCACCCTCGCGGCGACGCGCGAGTACGCCGCGGCGATCTCCGCGCACGGCGCCGAGCGGATCCGCTTCGTCGCCACCTCCGCGACGCGCGACGCCGCCAACCGCGAGGAGTTCATCGACGGCGTCCGGGAGATCCTCGGGGTCGTTCCCGAGGTCGTCCCCGGGGATGTCGAGGCCGAGCTCTCCTTCCGCGGAGCCGTGAGCACCCTCGACGGACTCGTCCCCGGGCAGCGCCTGGTCGTGGACATCGGCGGCGGCTCCACCGAGCTCGTCGCCGGCGTCGAGGCGCCCGAGCACCGGATCAGCCTGGACATGGGCTCCGTCCGTCTCACCGAGCGCCACCTGCGCTCCGACCCGCCGAGCACCGCGGAGATCGAGGCTGCGAGCGCGGACATCGACTCCCTGCTCGACCGCGCCGAGGAGACCGTGCCGCTGGCACCCACCCGCACCCTCGTCGGCGTCGCCGGGACCGTCACCACGCTCACCGCTCTCGCGCAGGGCCTCGAGGTCTACACGCCCGACGCCACCCACGGCGCGCGCCTGGACATCGCCCGCGTGCGCGAGGTCTGCCTCGAGGTGCTCGCCATGAGCACGGACGAGCGCCGACGCCGCCCGATCATCCATCCCGGGCGGATCGACGTGATCGGCGCCGGCGCGCTGATCTGGGAGCGCGTGCTCGCGCGGGTGCAGGACGCCTCCGGGATCGTCGAGGTGCGCTCCTCCGAGCACGACATCCTCGACGGCATCGCACTGTCCCTGCTGTGATCTGAGCCACCGCGCGGGAAGCGGCGACCTGCACGAACGTGCGGGCAGTGGCGCAGAAACGACCCCGAAGCGGTGATGTCTTGCCGAGCGGAGGTTTTTTCCTCGCACAGCCGCTTGGCCCTATCCTGTCGGTATGAACACCATCACCGGCGGAAAGCCCCATGTCCTCATCCTCGGCGGCGGGTCCGTCGGGCTCACCACGGCCAGCGAGCTGCGCAAGTCGCTCGGCTCCGACATCGCGATCACGGTCGTGGACTCGCGCCCGTACCTGACCTTCGCTCCCTTCCTTCCCGAGGTGGGCTCCGGCTCGATCGACCCGCGCAACGCGCTGGCCCCGCTGCGCAAGGCGCTCTCGGGCACCAAGGTCGTCACCGGTGCCGTCACCGGCGTGAAGAGCTCCGAGAAGGTCATCTCGGTCGAGACCGAGGACGGGGACGACCTCGAGATCTCCTACGACTACCTCGTGCTGGGCCTGGGCTCCGTGCCGCGTCTGCTGCCGATCCCCGGCCTCGCCGAGAACGCGATCGGCTTCAAGTGGGTCGAGGAGGCCGTGGCCGTGCGCGACCGCATCCTCGCGAACCTCGCGGAGGCCGCGTCGACCAAGGATCCCCGCACCCGCAAGCGCCTGCTCACCTTCACCTTCATCGGCGGCGGCTTCGCCGGCGGCGAGGCCGTGGCGGAGGCCGAGGACATGGTCCGCGACGCCCTGCGCTACTACCCCGACCTGCATTCCTCGGACGTGCGCTTCGTGCTCATCGACGCCGCGCCCTTCATCTTCCCCGAGGTCAGCGAGGAGCAGCGCGCCTACGCGCTCAACCAGCTGCGCGAGCGCGGCGTCGAGGTCAAGCTCGAGACGTTCGTGAACTCCTGCGAGAACAACGTCATCAAGACCAGTGACGACGACGAGTTCGAGACCGACCTGATCGTCTGGAACGCGGGCGTGAAGCCCAACCCGCTGCTGAGCGAGGCCGAGGCCTTCGACATCCCCGTGCTCTCCGAGCGCGGCCCGAAGATGGGCAAGCTCGAGTGCCTCCCCGACCTGCGCGTCAAGGGCGCCGACGGCGCCATGGACGACGTGTTCGCCGGCGGCGACTGCGCGGCCGTCCCGGACCTGGCCTCCGGCGAGGACAAGATCTGCCCGCCCAACGCCCAGCACGCCGTGCGCCAGGGCAAGCGGATCGCGGACAACGTCACGCGCTCCGTGCAGGGACGCCCGCTCGTGGACTACTACCACAAGAACATGGGCACCATGGCGACCCTCGGCATGTACAAGGGCATGGGCTACGTGCTGCTCGGCGACAAGCGCATCGAGCTCAAGGGCCTCCCGGCCTGGGCCGCGGCGCGCGCCTACCACCTGTACACGATGCCGACGATCGGCCGGAAGGCCGCCGTCGTCGCCGACTGGGTGAGCACCGCGATCTCGCGCCGCGACATCATCGGCATCCCTCAGTCGACCAACCCCCGCGGCGCCTTCGAGCTCGCGGCCGGTCCGAAGAAGAAGTGACGCGCTGACCGCCATGCGCACGAGGCGCTGACGCGCCAGGACGCCGACGGGCCCCGGGGAACCATCCCCGGGGCCCGTCGGCGTCCTGCTGTCCGGACCCTCGACCCCGATGATCTGTCGCGCACAGCAGGCCCGCCGTGCGCACTCCGGGCCTTCCCGCGTGCCCTATGATGTGACCGTACGTGATCGGCGAACGATCGATCCGGTCATGCTCGATCATCGCTGAGCCGTCCGTTGGGTGCTGCCCGAGCCGGACGGCGGATTGCAGGAGGACCCGTGGAGATCATCATCGCGAAGGACGCCGAGCAGGCGGCCGCCCTCGTCGCCGACCGTTTCGAGGAGGTTCTGCACGTGCGCGGCGAGGACGGCGCCGTGCTCGGTCTGGCGACCGGCTCGAGCCCGGTCCTCACCTATCGCGAGCTGATCGCGCGCCATCGTGAGCAGGGACTGAGCTTCGCCCACGCCCGCGCCTTCCTGCTCGACGAGTACATCGGCCTCAGCGCCGACCACGAGCAGAGCTACCACCGCTTCATCCGCGACAACTTCACCGGCCACGTGGACATCCCTGATGAGCTCGTGCTCTCGCCCGACGGCGAGGCGGCCGACCCGCGTGCGGAGGCCGTGCGCTACGACGCCTCGATCGGCGAGGCCGGCGGCGTGGACATCCAGATCCTCGGCATCGGCGCCAACGGCCACATCGGTTTCAACGAGCCCACCAGCTCCTTCGGCTCCCGTACCCGCGTGAAGACCCTCACCGAGCAGACTGTGCGCGACAACGCGCGCTTCTTCTCGAGCGCCGACGAGGTCCCGATCCACGTCCTCACCCAGGGCCTCGAGACCATCCGCGAGGCGCGCCGGATCGTGCTCATCGCGACCGGCGAGGGGAAGGCCCAGGCCGTGCGGGACATGGTCGAGGGGCCCGTGAGCGCGGCCTGCCCGGCGAGCATCCTGCAGATGCACCCCGCGGTCACGGTCGTCGTGGACGAGTTCGCGGCGCGTGATCTCACGCACGCCGACTACTACCGCTTCATCCAGTCGCAGAAGGACCGCCTGGACAGCTGAGCAGTGCGTGCGCTCGGCACTTGTCCGCCGAGCGCACACGCCCACGGGCATCCGCAGCGCCGATCCGGCGCGCGCGGAGCGTCCGCGGCACCGGCCCCGGGGGCGCCCCGCGCGCGTGCGCCGATAGCATCTGGACATGCACACGACGCCCCCCGGCACGACCGCGCCCGCCCCCACCGGCGCCCCCTCAGGCCTCGACCGCTTCTTCGGGATCAGCGCCCGCGGCTCGAGCGTCGGCCGCGAGGTGCGCGGCGGCATCGTCACCTTCTTCGCGATGTGCTACATCGTGGTGCTGAATCCTCTGATCATCGGCACGGTCCCCGACTCCACCGGGCACTACCTGGGCGGCGGCACCGAGCCGAACCTCCCCGCGGTCGCCGCCGGCACGGCGCTCGTGGCCGGACTGCTCACGATCCTCATGGGCGCCTGGGCGAAGTTCCCCCTGGCCCTCGCCGCGGGCCTCGGCCTGAACGCCGTGATCGCCTACTCGGTCGCGCCGCTGCCGGGCATGACCTGGGCGGGCGCGATGGGCCTCGTGGTCATCGAGGGCGTCGTCGTGCTGATCCTCGTGCTCACCGGCTTCCGCCGGGCCGTCTTCAACGCGGTGCCGCCGTTCATGAAGACCGCGATCGGCGTGGGCCTGGGCCTGTTCATCGCCTTCGTGGGCCTGTTCAACGCCCGCTTCATCACCCCCGCCGACGGCACCCCGGTCCAGCTGGGTGCGGACGGCTCCCTGGCGGGCTGGCCGATCCTCGTCTTCATCGTGGGCCTGGTCCTCATGTTCGCGCTGTACGTGCGCAGGATCCCCGGCGCCATCCTGATCGCGATCGTCGCCGCGACCGTGCTCGCGATCGTCATCGAGCAGGTCGTCGGCGTGGGCGCGTACTCCGACGGGTCCGACGGCGGTGCCGCGAACCCGCACGGCTGGAGCCTGAACGTGCCGAGCCTCGGCGGCTCGCCCCTGCAGATGCCCGACTTCTCGACCCTGTTCACCGTCGACCCCATCGGGGGCATCACCGCGGCCGGCGCCGTGGGCGCGACCACGATCGTGTTCTCGCTGCTGCTGGCCGACTTCTTCGACACCATGGGCACCATGGTCGCGGTCGCCGCCGAGGGCGACATGCTCGACGAGGACGGCGACATCCCCCATTCCCAGCGGATCCTGGTGGTCGACTCCCTCGCGGCGATCGCCGGCGGCGTCGGCGGCGTCTCCTCCAGCACGAGCTACGCCGAGTCGGCATCGGGCGTCGCCGAGGGCGCCCGCACGGGCCTGGCGGCGGTCGTCGCGGGCCTCGCGTTCCTGCTCAGCACCCTGCTCTCACCGCTCGTCGCGATGGTGCCCTACGAGGCGGCCACCCCGGCGCTGGTGATGGTCGGCTTCCTCATGATGACCCAGGTGACCTCGATCGACTTCACCGACGTCGAGAAGGCGATCCCCGCCTTCCTCACCATCATGCTCATGCCCTTCACGTACTCGATCACGGTGGGCATGGGCGCGGGCTTCCTCATGTACGTCGTGATCCGGATCGTGCGCGGCAAGGCCCGCGAGGTCCACTGGCTCATGTACGTGGTGGCCGTGCTGTTCGTGCTCTACTTCCTGCGCGGCCCCCTCGAGAGCCTGCTGACGTGAGCGACCCGGCTCGCGAGGCGCACGTCGACGACATCGTCGCGGACCTCCACCGCGTGCTGCTGGTGTCCTCGCGGCGTCTGCGCTCGCGCGCCGCCTCCGACGAGGTCTCCGTGGCCCAGTTCTCCGTCCTCGCCTACCTCCACCGGGAGGGCGAGGCGACGCCGGGCCGTGTCGCCGACTTCGAGCGCGTGAGCCCGCCCGTGATGACCCGCATCATCGCGCGGCTCGAGGAGGCGGGCTGGGTCGCCCGGCGCCCCCACCCGGGCGACCGGAGACAGGTCCTGCTCGCCCTCACCGAGGCGGGCGCGACGATCGTCGAGGAGGGCCGACGGGCCCGCAGCGCCTGGCTGCGCGAGAGGGTCGACGGCCTCGACGACACCCAGCTCGGGCAGCTGGAGACGGCCGCCCGCATGCTGCGCGACGTCCTCCTGGACGCTCCGCGCGACAGCGTCCGCGAGTAGCCGCGCCGGAGCGGTGCGAAGGAAGGGCCCGGGCCGACGGCTCGAGGGCCATCCGGCCCGGGCCCTTCGCCCGGGTGGTCCGGTCCGTCTCCGTGACCGGTCCTCTGCTCAGCCCTCCCGCAGGGCGTCCAGGACGTGGTCGAGGACGGCGATCAGGGCGCGCACATCGGACTCCGGCACCGCGGGGAACGTCGCGATCCGCAGCTGATTGCGGCCGAGCTTCCGGTACGGCTCGATGTCCACGATCCCGCGCGAGCGCAGCAGAGAGGCGATGCCCGCGGCGTCGACGTCGTCGGCCAGGTCGAGCGTCGTCACGACCTGCGAGCGCAGCGACGGGTCCGTGACGAAGGGGGAGACCTCCTGACGTGTCGCGGCCCAGTTCTGCAGCAGGCCGCTCGTGGCACGGGTGCGGGCGTCGGCCCAGGCGAGGCCCCCCTGGGCGAGGATCCACTCGATCTGCTCCGCGAGCAGCACGAGAGTGGCGATCGCCGGGGTGTTCAGCGTCTGGTTCTTGCGAGAGTTGCTGATCGCGGCCGTGAGCGAGAGGAACTCGGGGATCCAGCGGTCGCCGTCGGCGAGCTGCTCGGCGCGCTCGATCGCGGCGGGGGAGAGGGCCGCGATCCAGAGCCCGCCGTCGGAGGCGAAGGACTTCTGCGGGGCGAAGTAGTACGCATCGGTCTGGGCGATGTCCACGGCCACCCCGCCCGCGGCGCTCGTCGCGTCGACGAGGACGAGCTGGCCCTCGTCGGCTCCCTCCGGCCGACGCACCGGGAGCATGACTCCGGTCGAGGTCTCGTTCTGCGGCCAGGCGTAGGCGTCCACCGCGGCATCCGCCCGGGGAGCGATGCCGGTCCCGGGCTCGGCGCGCAGCACCGAGGGATCCGCGAGATGGGGCGCGCCGGCGGTCTCCGCCGCGAACTTCGAGGAGAACTCGCCGAGGACCAGGTGCTGCGCGCGCCCGCGGATCAGACCGAAGGCGGCCGCATCCCAGAACGCGGTCGAGCCGCCGTTGCCCAGGACGATCTCGTACCCCTCGGGGAGGGAGAAGAGCTCCGCGAGGCCCTCGCGGACCCGGCGCACGAGGTCCTTGACGGGCGCCTGTCGGTGGGAGGTCCCCATGACGCTCGAGCCGACGGCCGAGAGAGCGGCCATCTGCTCGGGACGGATCCGCGAGGGACCGGAGCCGAACCGACCGTCCGTCGGGAGCAGCTCTTCGGGGATGGTGATGCGGTCGAGCGCGGGCACTGGGCCTCCTGCGAGGTGAGGATGGTGGACAGGGCGCGGCGGCCGCGGCGCCGGAAAGCGCCGCGTCGGCGCCGACCATGCCATTGTCCGACGAGGCTCCGTCTCCGTGCGACACGGCTCCGCTGTGTGGACGGTCCCGTAGGGGACGGACGAGGGCCCGAGTTCTGGCAGTATCGGAGGCATGAACCGCGCGGACCTCGACAAGAACCCCTACGACGTCGCCGGGATGTTCGACGGCATCGCGCGCAGGTACGACCTGATGAACGACCTCGCCGCACTGGGCCAGGTGCGCTCGTGGCGCCGGGCCATGGTGGACTCGCTCGACATCTCCCCGGGCCAGCAGGTCCTGGACCTCGCCGCCGGCACGGGCACGTCGACGGCCGCGCTGGTCGACGCCGGCGCCGACGCCGTGGCCGCGGACTTCTCCCTGGGCATGATGGAGGAGGGCCGTCGGCGCCAGCCGCACATCCCGTTCGTCGCCGCCGATGCACAGGCGCTGCCGTTCGCTGATGACTCCTTCGACGCAGCCGTCATCTCCTTCGGTCTGCGCAACGTGCAGCGGCCCCGGACCGCGATCGGCGAGATGGCGCGCGTGGTCCGGCCCGGAGGGCGGGTTGTCATCTGCGAGTTCTCGACTCCCACCTCCACCGTGTTCCGCACGGTCTACAGCAGGTATCTGCTGCGCGCGATCCCCGCGGTCGCCCATCGGGTGACGCAGAGCCCGGAGGCGTACGACTACCTCTCGGAGTCGATCCTCGACTGGCCGGACCAGGAGGAGCTGCGCACCTGGATGCTCGAGGAGGGCCTGAAGCAGGTCCAGTTCCGCAACCTCACCGGCGGCATCGTCGCCCTGCATCGCGGCGAGGTGCCGTCCGCCTGAGCCTCGGCCCCAGGGCCCGTGCCCACGCCCAGGACCCGTGCCCACGCCCAGGACCCGTGCCCACGCCCCGGGTCCGGCCTCGCAGGTCTGCGGCAACCCTCCACAGGCACGGCGCGAGGGCTCCGATCACGCGAGAGAGGAGACTCCGGCGCCGACGAGCGGGGCCCACGCGGCCGCACGTGGTGCAGAACACGCTCTGACCAGGGGCTGTGGAGTTGACGTGGGGGCTCGGGGTGCGTAAGTTATTACCTCGTGCCCGGCCGACAGGTTC